>NZ_MWJM01000010.1:0-92035 GCF_002018435.1 Mammaliicoccus fleurettii
TCAAAATTTTTAACTCGGTTTAACGCCGTAAAATCTGCTTACTATCTAGTTTTGAATGTGCAATACATTCTAATAGTGTTTTTACTATTTGTCTGGTGACGATAGCAAAGAGGTCACACCTGTTCCCATGCCGAACACAGAAGTTAAGCTCTTTAGCGCCGATGGTAGTTGGGCTTACGTTCCGCGAGAGTAGGACGTTGCCGGGCAAATATTTATAAATGGATGCGATGAGCCGCACTCGAGACCTGTTAGGTCTCTTTTTTTTGTTTAAAAATTCTAGGAGGGAGATAATAAAATGAAAAAGTATTTTGAAGTTATGTTTAAAGTAGATAAGAAGAAATTAGGAACCAAAAAAGCCATTTTGCAAGCTATTATTGTGTTTATTATTTTAGCAAGCAGTGTGCTTTTTGGGAGATTTGATCTTGGTCTAACCGCAGTGTTAGGATCCTTTAGTAATATTTATGTATTTAATGGCTCTTATCCCTCTAGAATAAGAAAAGTTATTGTTGTTTCGATTATGTTAAGTGTTTGTTTAATGTTAGGTACATTAACTATTACTATTCCGTTTTTATATGCATTAGTTTTAGGCTTAATTGGTATGATTGCTCACTTTATTTTAAAAGCATTTCAAATACCAGGACCATCTTCAGTGTTCTTTGTTTTGACATACAGTGTTGCTTCAATTATGCCTATTATGCCAGAAGATTTTCTTAATAGAGGTTTACTTGTATTATGTGGGGGACTTGTAAGTACTCTAGTTATTATAGTTGATGCTATTTTTAATCATAAGAAGCCTGAAATAGAAAGTGTATTAAATATTTATAAAAATCTAGCATATTTAACTAAAAATTTTAATGGTAAGACATTTGATGATGCTCGAAGTGACACATTGAGTTCTATACATTACGCAACTAATACATTAACAACAGCTAATGCGTTTTGGAATAAAAATAAAGATTATAATCGCTTGTTGCAGTTAAAAGGTAGAGCTGAAGCAATGTGGTCTAGTTGTTTAGAATTATCATCTAAAGGTTATGAGGTTTTGCCGGTTGAAATAAGCGAATCTTTAGAATACATTTGTAACAGAATTGAAGGAAAGAATACATTGGAATACAGCTCAATTGTTTATGATGGAGATGACGTTTACTTAAGTGAGTTGGCTGATTTGATAAATAATACAGTTAAGATGCTAAACGAATCTGATTTGCAGATAGATAAATAAATTAATTATAAAAAACCTATGTATTCAAGAATTATTCAAGAAAATTTATCTAAAGATTCTCTAGTACTTATGTCATCAATGCAATACGGCATTATACTATTTACTTCAGTAATCATAGCATTTGGTTTAGGCTTTGAAAGAGCTTATTGGATACCAATTTCTTGTTGTTCAGTGTTGTTAGGGTCATCTTCTTTATCAACTATACAAAGAGCACTTCAAAGAACTGTAGGTACAATTTTAGGAATGCTTGGTGCAGTTATAATCTTAGCCTTTGAACCAAATGCATGGACAATCGTTATATTAATGACAATATTAATGGCCACAGCTGAATTGTTAATCGCATTTAATTATACGTTCGCTATAATGTTCATTACACCAAATGTACTATTAATGTCAGCAGCAATAACAAATCAATTTGATACGTATTTAGTTGTCCCAAGAATTACAGATGTTATTATCGGGTCAGCTATAGGTTTAATAGGTGTATTAATAGTAGGAAGAAATCATGCTTCTAAAAAATTACCTAAATCAATAAATAACACTTTAAGATTACAAGCAGATATATTACACACTCTATTTTCATCAAATAAATATCATGATAATATTGTAGGTCCAACGATTATTACAGAAATGCATACAGAAATCATGAATACTAAAGCGATGTATCAAGCTGCTTTAAATGAAATGGATAACGACATAAAAAAAATAGAATATGTATATCCAATCATATTTACTGTAGAACAATTAGCATTTACATTAGAAAGAGCATTTGAGCACGGTAATATTAGTACTTTATCAGATAGAGATATAGGACTTTACTTAACTACTTATGAAAACATATGTAAAAAGGTATTATTTGATACAAGTTATAAACCAATTGAATTGCCATATTTAAAGGAATTCACTAGTATTCGAGCTGAACTAATGAAATTACAAAGTTTAAGTAGCGATAAATCATAAGAGGATGAGACGATTAATTTGTCCCATCCTCTTAATTTACGTTAAACAAGTGATTAATGCATTAATATGATCTTTTGCATCCTCGATATTTATGCCTCCGAAACCTAATACAAAGTTCGGTGTGTTATCTGTTTTTTTGAAATGATAGTGAGAGAGGGGTTTGATATCTATATCAAAGTCTTTTGTTTTATTGATACATTCTTCTAATGTTAACCCATTTATGACAGTTAAAATAAAATGCATGCCGGTCATCTCTCCTGAGATAACAAAAGTTTCTGGATGTTGTCTCAGTTCTTCCAAAATAATGTCTCTTTTATTTCTATATATCTTCCTCATGCGATTAAGATGTCTCTCAAAGTGTCCTTCGTTCATAAACTTACTTAATATATATTGAGTATGTCTTGGTACAGTACCGCCTTCTATATTCGTTTTCTTTTGATATACTGATACCAAACTTTTAGGAAGAACGGCATATGCTACACGTAAAGAAGGTGTGATTGATTTAGAGAAAGTACTAACATAAATTACACTGTCTGAGTTATCTAAACTTTGAAGTGCTGGTATGGGTCTTCCACTATATCTGAATTCTGAGTCATAGTCATCTTCAATTATGTATCGATTGGATTTCTCTGACGCCCATTTTATGAGTTGCGTTCGTCTTTTTAAATCCATTATCACACCAGTTGGAAATTGGTGACTTGGTGTAATGTAGACAACATCATAATCAATCTTCTTAATTTGTTCTATATCTATTCCATTCTCAGTAACGGGTATAAATTCAAATGGAACGTGTTTTCTTTTAAGCAAATTCCTTACTTGTTTATAGAGAGGATCTTCTATCATATATTTAGAGCCTGAAATAATATCAGTGATGATAGATAATAGTTGCTCGGTAGATGACCCTACAATAATTTGTTGTGGTGAACAATTTACACCTCGACTATGGAATATATAATGCCCAATTTCTTTTCTTAAATTAATATCTCCTTGTTTATGACCACTGTCTAAAAGATGAATTTGTTGTTCATCGAATGCTTCTTTCGCATATTTTCTAAAAAGATCATTTGGAAAATGCACTTTATCTATTGCACCTAGTTTAAAATTATATTGATAGCTTATTTCATCTTGCACGTTTTCGTCAGGGACTTTAGATTTATAAGTTACAGGCAAGTTTACAATATCATTTATATAATAGCCTGATCGATTTTTACTGTAAATATAACCTTCATCGCTTAGAAGTTGATATGCATGTTCAATGGTTGTTTGACTAACAGACAAATAGTTACTTAGTTGTCTTTTTGAAGGTAGTTTTTCATCACGTCTCATCACATCATTTATAATATTTTGTTTAATATTTTCATAAAGTTGTTGGTAAATTGGAAGAGAAATATTTCTATTAATATTAAACATAAGCATTTCCATTTTGTTAACCTCAAATCTGACCACTTATTTTTTGGTAAATCTGACTCTTTTACCGGTTCAGAATTTAGTATAACCTACTAATAAGCGATTTAAAAGGAGGAATTTTTAAGATGTCAAAGATTACTGGTTCAGATAAAGTTAAAAGAGGTATGGCAGAAATGCAAAAAGGTGGCGTGATCATGGATGTGGTGAACGCTGAACAAGCTAAGTTAGCTGAAGAAGCTGGTGCTGTTGCTGTAATGGCATTAGAACGAGTTCCATCTGATATTAGAGCTGCTGGTGGCGTAGCAAGAATGGCTGATCCACGTATAGTAGAAGAAGTAATGAATGCAGTTTCAATTCCCGTTATGGCAAAAGGTAGAATCGGTCATATAACAGAAGCACGCGTTCTAGAATCAATGGGCGTGGATTACATAGATGAGTCAGAAGTGTTAACACCTGCTGACGAAGAGTATCACTTAAAAAAAGATGATTTTACAGTACCATTTGTATGTGGTTGCCGTAACTTAGGTGAAGCTGCTCGTAGAATTGGTGAAGGTGCAGCAATGTTACGTACAAAAGGTGAACCGGGTACAGGTAATATTGTAGAAGCTGTTCGTCATATGAGACAAGTTAAATCTGAAGTGCGCAAATTAGTGGTCATGAGTGATGATGAGATTATGACTGAAGCGAAAAATATTGGTGCACCATATGAAATCTTAAAAGAAATTAAAGACTTAGGTCGTCTACCAGTTGTAAACTTTGCTGCAGGAGGCGTTGCAACACCAGCTGATGCGGCATTAATGATGGAGCTTGGAGCTGATGGTGTATTCGTAGGTTCAGGTATTTTTAAATCAGAAGCACCTGAAAAATTTGCAAAAGCTATCGTTCAAGCAACTACACATTATCAAGATTATAAATTGATTGCTGAACTATCAAAAGAATTAGGGCCAGCTATGAAAGGTTTAGATATCAATCAATTATCATTAGAAGAACGTATGCAAGAGCGTGGATGGTAATATGAGAATAGGTGTTTTAGGCTTACAAGGTGCAGTAAGAGAGCATATTAAGCATATAGAACAAGCTGGACATGAAGGTATTATAATTAAGACTGTAAACCAGTTAAATGAAATAGATGGTCTTGTATTACCAGGTGGAGAATCAACGACTATGCGAAGATTAATGGATTTATATCATTTCACTGAAACACTCAGGAATAGTGACTTACCAATGTATGGTACATGTGCAGGACTTATACTGTTAGCGAAGGAAGTAGTAGGTCAGGAAAGTCATTTGAATAAATTAAATGTAGTTGTTGAAAGAAATTCCTTTGGTAGACAGGTGGATAGCTTTGAACAGAAATTAGATGTAGAAGGTATAGAAGAAGCGGTTAATGCTGTCTTTATACGTGCTCCTCATATACAATCAGCTCGTGAAGGAGTAGAAGTATTATCTACAGTTGAAGATAGAATTGTAGCCGTCAGACAAAATCAATACTTAGGTATATCTTTCCACCCAGAACTTACAGATGATTATAAGATTATGAAATATTTCATAGAAGAAATTGTTGAACAGTATCAAGTAAAACAACCACATTAAAATAAAAATCATTTTGGTAACTCTTAGACTTTGTTGGCATTTTTTTGCGCATGCTTTCCTCGGGCATATAAGAGTTGAGTTAAAAGTAGTACTAGGCAAAGTTGCTGATAAGGGTAGCGTTAAAAGCAGTACTGGGCAAAACTGCTGATAAGGTTAGTGTTAAAAGCAGTTCTAGGTAAAATTGCTGATAAGGTTAGTGTTAAAAGCAGTTCTAGGTAAAATTGCTTATAAGGTTAGTGTTAAAAGCAATTCTAGGCAAAACTGCTGATAAGAGTTGAGTTAAAAGCAGTACTAGGCAAAGTTGCTGATAAGGGTAGTGTTAAAAGCAGTACTAGGTAAAATTGCTGATAAGGTTAGTGTTAAAAGCAGTTCTAGGCAAAGTTGCTGATAAGGGTAGTGTTAAAAGCAGTACGAGGTAAAATTGCTGATAAGAGTATCTATAAAAGCAGATTTGATTACAAAATAGAGCTTAAGACATAAATATCCTAAAACTTTAAAAAGAGCAGAAATTCATTATTAAAATTGAATTTCTGCTCTTATTTTTATATAAATAGATATTGTTAGCGATTTTGTAAGTGCTGACGCCTGAGGGAATAGTATGAGTGAGAGACTACAGGCTCGAGCCATACCCCTAGGCAAGCATGCACGAACAAAATCGTAAACTCCATAAAAAAATAAGCATATCACTGTAAACTTTAAAAAATCAGTTCAGTGACATGCTTATTTATTTTGTGTTGGGATTTATGTCCCAACCTCCTTACTTTATTATAAGAAGAATCCAGCGATTGTTGCTGATAAGAATGATACAAGCGTAGCACCGTATAATAATTTTATACCAAAGCGTGCAACGTTATCCCCTTGTTTATCATTTAATGATTTTACAGCACCAGCGATGATACCAATTGATCCAAAGTTTGCAAATGAAACTAAGAATACAGAAATGATACCATTTGCTCTTTCAGAAATATCTGCCTCAGGTAAAATACCCATTGCTACGAATTCGTTTGAAAGAACTTTTGTTGCCATGATACTACCAGATTGTACTGCATCTGCCCATGGAATACCTGCTAAGAAAGCAAATGGTGCAAATACAAATCCAATTAAAGTTTGGAAGTCCCAAGAAACTGAACCACCAGAAACAAATGAGAAGATATTAGATGTAACACCATTTAAAAGACCAATTAATGCTACATAACCGATTAACATAGCTGCAACGATAACAGCTACTTTGAAACCGTCTAAAATATATTCTCCTAACATTTCGAAGAAGGACTGTTTTTCTTCTGATTCTTGAATCATAATGTCATCTTCTTTAGGATCTACTGTATATGGATTAATGATTGAAGCCATAATAAATCCACCAAATAAGTTTAATACAATTGCTGTTACAACATATCTTGGTTCAACCATTGTAAAGTACGCTCCGATAATGGATGCAGAAACTGTTGACATAGCTGAAGCAGTTAATGTGTACATACGATGTTTAGGAATTAAAGGAAGTTGTTTCTTAATTGAAATAAACACTTCTGATTGACCTAAAATCGCAGATGCAACTGCATTATATGATTCTAATTTTCCCATACCATTTATTTTAGAAATAACTAATCCTAAATATTTAATGATAAGCGGTAATACTTTAATATATTGTAAGATACCAATAAGTGCTGAAACAAATACGATTGGCATCAATACATTAAGGAAATAAACTGAAACAGGTTTGTCGGACTTTGGATCAATATTTGCCATACCGTCAAACACAAAATTTATCCCTTCCATAGCTTTTGCTATGATATAACTAAATCCATTCGAAATGCCACCTATGATAGTTAATCCACCTGTTGTTTTTAATAATAAGAAAGCAAATATAAACTGGATTACAATCATTAATCCTATATACTGCCATCTGACACGCATTTTATCTGAACTTACAATCCATGCTAGAAATAGGAATAATAAGATACCGATAATCCCGATAATATAATGCATAATTGACACACCTTTCCCCTAAAATTCTCTCTTTGATAACCTACTTTACATGATAACTCATTTCTTTTGAAAGCGGTATATTTTTTTGAATATTTTTAGAGAAACAAATTAATTGAAATAATAAAGTACAAAACATATAATATAGTCAAAGAAGGTCAAAAGAGGTGATGATTAATGCACAATATGTCGGATATCATTGAGCAATACTTAAAGCAATTGCTGGAAGAGGCTCAAGGTGATGTCGTTGAAATAAAACGTGCGCATATTGCTGAAAAGTTTGATTGTGTACCTTCCCAGTTAAACTATGTTATAAAAACAAGATTTACTAATGAGCACGGTTACGCTATTGAAAGTAAAAGAGGCGGTGGAGGTTATATTCGTATTTCAAAAGTCGAGACGAATAATCAATCAGCATTTATTAGACATTTAATAGATTTGACAGGTGATCAAATATCACAAGCAAATGCATTTAGAATCGTTGACGGATTATTTCAAAATGACTTAATTACGGATAGAGAGAAAAAAATGATTGTTCAAACGCTTCATAGAGATACATTACAAATAGAAATACCATATAGAGACATCATTCGAGCAAATATATTGAAACGTATACTTGCCGTTATACATTATAGTTAAAAAGGAGTGACAGTATGCTTTGTGAAATTTGTGGTAAAGAAGAAGCAACAATTCAATTAACATCGGCTGGTAAGAAACATAAAACTGAACAGTGGATTTGTAAAAACTGTGCTTCAGAACATTTTTATTTCCAAGATGATCAAATGAATGACCAAAATTTAGATCAGGAATTTGTAGTGAATCAATTTTTACAATATCTTGTAGGGAAGCACGGTATTAACTTTAAACAAGTTCAACCACAAGAAGAAAAGCACTGTCCTACTTGTGGTATGACGTTAACTGATATTGCTAAAGTAGGTAAGTTCGGTTGTCATGACTGTTATGAAACATTTAAAGATGATGTACCTCAAATTATTAGAAGAGTTCAAGCAGGAAGTGGTGAACATACAGGTAAAATACCTGTTTCATCAAGAAGTAAAATTCAACTTAAGCAACAAATAGCTGAAAAAGAAAAAATCTTACAAGGTCTAATTGAAGAACAAGCTTTTGAAGATGCTGCTATTGTGAGAGATGAAATTAAAGCTTTGAAAGCAGAAGGTGAGGTCAAGTAGATGGAAGAACATGTTAATGAACATATTAGCGATTGGATGAAAGGTACAGACGATACGCCAATTGTAATGAGTTCCAGAATAAGACTTGCTCGAAACCTTCAAGACGAAGTTCATCCGCTCAAATATGAAGATGACGAAACAGGAAGTCATGTAATTGATAAAGTTAGTAAGGCATTATCAAATTTAAAACTTACAAAGTTATCTGATTTAAGTGAACTTGAGCAAAGTAAGTTAGTATTTAAACATTTAATTAGCCCAGCACTTATGAAACAGAAATTTGGTGCAGTATTATTAAATGAAGATGAATCAACAAGTGTCATGATTAATGAAGAAGACCATGTAAGGATACAAGTAATGGGCAACAATCTTGTGTTAAATGAGCTTTATGACACAGCATCTAAATTAGATGATGAGTTAGACAAACATTTAACTATTTCATATGATGAGCAACATGGATTTTTAACAACATGTCCAACTAACATTGGGACAGGCTTAAGAGCAAGTGTAATGTTGCATTTACCTGGACTCAGCATTATGAAACGTATGAAAAGAATTGGCCAAGCAATAAATCGATTTGGTTATACAATTAGGGGTATATATGGAGAAGGAACTGGTGCCTTAGGTCATGTATATCAAATATCAAATCAATTAACACTCGGTAAGACTGAGGAAGAAATCATTGAAGATTTAACACAAATTGTTGAACAGATTATTAGCGAGGAAGAACAAATTCGACAAAGACTTGATAGATTTAACTATATGGAAACGAAAGATAGAGTACATCGTGCCAAAGGTATCTTAAAGTCAGCTCGGTTAATATCTGTTGAAGAAGCGTCACTTAGGTTAAGTGAAATGAAACTTGGTATCGATTTAGGTCATATCGAGAGCAATAACTTTAATTTTGATAATTTAATGGTTACAATACAAACACCATTCTTTGAAGGTGAAGACTCGAAACAATCAATAGATGAAAAGCGAGCAACCTTTTTAAGAGAACACATATAAAAAAATAGGAGGTTAGTTTATGCTATTTGGTAGATTAACAGAACGTGCACAACGCGTATTAGCACATGCACAAGAAGAAGCAATGAGATTGAATCATTCAAATATAGGAACAGAACATTTATTATTAGGCTTAATGAAAGAACCAGAAGGCATTGCAGCTAAAGTATTAGATGCATTTGGAATTACTGAAGAAAAAGTAACTAAAGAAGTTGAAAATTTAATTGGTCAAGGACAAGAGCAAGTAGGTGCTATTCATTATACACCTAGAGCTAAAAAAGTAATCGAATTGTCTATGGATGAAGCAAGAAAGCTTAATCATACATTTGTAGGAACAGAACATCTTTTATTAGGACTTATTCGTGAAAATGAAGGTGTCGCAGCTCGTGTATTTGCTAACTTAGACTTGAATATCACAAAAGCAAGAGCACAAGTTGTAAAATCTTTAGGTAGTCCAGAGCAAGGATCTAAAAATGCACAAACGACTAAAAACCAAGCAACACCTACTTTAGATAGTTTAGCAAGAGATTTAACAGTTATTGCTGAAGATGGCACTTTAGACCCAGTTATTGGACGTTCAGACGAAATAACAAGAGTTATAGAAGTGTTAAGTAGAAGAACGAAGAACAATCCAGTCCTAATCGGGGAACCTGGTGTAGGTAAGACAGCAATTGTCGAAGGTTTAGCACAAGCTATCGTACAAAATGAAGTGCCTGAAACATTAAAAGGTAAAAGAGTAATGTCACTTGATATGGGTACAGTAGTTGCAGGTACTAAATATCGTGGTGAATTTGAAGAAAGATTGAAAAAAGTAATGGAAGAAATTCATCAAGCTGGTAACATCGTGTTATTCATTGATGAGTTACACACACTTATTGGTGCTGGTGGTGCAGAAGGTGCTATTGATGCATCGAATATCTTGAAACCTGCATTAGCGCGTGGTGAACTTCAATGTATAGGTGCTACAACTTTAGATGAGTATCGTAAATATATTGAAAAAGATGCAGCTTTAGAAAGACGTTTCCAACCAGTTAAAGTTGTTGAGCCAAATACTGAGGATTCAATTTCAATCTTAAAAGGTTTAAGAGATCGCTATGAAGCTCATCACCGTATCAATATTTCAGATGAAGCAATTGAAGCGGCTGTTAATATGAGTGATAGATATATTTCTGATAGATTTTTACCAGACAAAGCAATCGATTTAATTGATGAAGCAAGTTCTAAAGTGAGACTTAGAAATTATACGACACCACCAAGTCTTAAAGAACTTGAGTCAGAATTAGAAACAGTTAAGAAAGAAAAAGATGCAGCTGTACATTCTCAAGAGTTTGAAAATGCTGCTAACTTAAGAGATAAACAAACTAAACTTGAAAAACAGTTAGAAGATACGAAAAACGAATGGAAAAAAGCACAAGGTGAGAAAAACACTTGTGTAACTGCTGAAGACATTGCTGTAGTAGTAGCAAACTGGACAGGTGTTCCAATTACGAAATTGAATGAAACTGAATCAGAACGATTATTAAACTTGGAATCTATACTTCATGGACGTGTAATTGGTCAAAATGATGCAGTCGAATCTATTTCTAAAGCAGTAAGACGTGCAAGAGCAGGATTGAAAGATCCTAAGAGACCTATTGGTAGCTTTATATTCTTAGGCCCAACAGGTGTAGGTAAAACTGAACTTGCCCGCACATTAGCAGATGCAATGTTTGGCGAAGAAGATGCAATGATAAGAGTTGATATGAGTGAGTTTATGGAGAAACACTCTGTCAGTCGATTAGTAGGTTCTCCTCCAGGTTATGTTGGACATGATGATGGTGGCCAATTAACTGAAAATGTAAGACGTAAACCTTACTCAGTGATATTATTTGATGAAATTGAAAAAGCTCATCCAGATGTATTTAATATCTTATTACAAGTGTTGGATGACGGTCACTTAACTGACTCTAAAGGTCGTAAAGTAGACTTTAGAAATACTGTTATTATCATGACTTCAAACGTTGGTGCTCAAGAACTACAAAATGCTAAATTTGTAGGCTTTGGTGCAAAAGAAAGTGGTCCTGATTATGAAACAATTAGAAAAACAATGATGGATGAATTGAAACAACAATTCAGACCAGAATTCTTAAACCGTGTGGATGATATCATTGTATTCCACAAACTAGAAAAATCACATCTTAAAGAAATTGTTGCTAAGATGGCAGGTAACTTAACTAAACGCTTATCTGAACAAGGTATTCACATTACACTTTCAGATTCAGCACAAGATAAAATTGCTGATGAAGGATTTGACCCTGAATATGGTGCAAGACCATTAACTCGTGCTATTCAGAAAAATGTAGAAGATAACTTGAGTGAGTTGATTTTATCTGGTCAAGACTTAGTTGGTAAAGATGTTCTTGTGGATTATAGAGATGACGAATTCAAATTTGATTTATCAGACCATAAAGAAAATGAAGCAAAAGAAGAAACTTCAAAAGCATAAAAATTAAAATATATTTTTAATATTATAATGAGTCCGCAGACTATTAATATCAATAGTTTGCGGACTTTTAAATTTGTTTGAAAGTATATTAATTTGTTTTTACAGTCAGTCAAGTTTAAAATATAACTATTCAATTAATACGGAGGTAACATGGATGGCAAAAAAGAAAGTAGTATTTGAATGTTTAGCCTGCGGATATCAATCTCCTAAATGGATGGGGAAATGTCCAAATTGTGGGACATGGAATCAAATGGAAGAATCTATAGAACATAAAGAAACTAAAGGACCTAAAAATACATTTAAGTCAGATGTTCCGGCTCAGAAAATAGAAAAATTAAAAGATGTTAAAGAAGAAAACACACCTAGAATAAAGACTAAAATTAATGAATTTAATCGTGTATTAGGTGGAGGAGTCGTAGAAGGTTCGCTTGTATTAATAGGTGGTGACCCTGGGATTGGGAAATCTACATTACTATTACAAATTAGTGCTGCATTATCTCAACAAAAAAATGTACTATATGTGTCAGGTGAAGAATCTGTAAGACAGACTAAATTAAGAGCAGAACGTTTAGTAGAAGATTCAGGTGAATTAAATGTTTATGCTGAAACGAATTTAGAGATTATACATAGTATGGTTCAAAAAGTAAAACCAGACTTATTAATTATTGATTCTATTCAAACAGTTTATCATCCTGAAGTAACTTCAGCGCCAGGTTCGGTATCTCAAGTTAGAGAATGTACACAGAATTTAATGCATATTGCTAAACAGATGAATATCGCAACATTTATAGTTGGACATGTAACTAAAGATGGACAAATAGCTGGTCCAAGATTATTGGAACATATGGTTGATACAGTTTTATACTTTGAAGGTGATACGCATCATGCATATCGTATATTAAGAGCAGTTAAAAACCGTTTTGGCTCAACAAACGAAATGGGTATTTTTGAAATGAAACAAACTGGTCTGAATGAAGTAACAAACCCTTCAGAAATGTTTTTAGAAGAAAGAACGAAACACGTATCAGGTTCAACGATTGTTGCTACAATGGAAGGTACGCGACCTATATTAGTTGAGGTGCAAGCACTTGTCACGCCTACAACATTTCATAATCCTAGAAGAATGGCTACTGGCATAGATCATAATAGATTAAGTTTATTAATGGCAGTACTTGAAAAGAAAGAGAATTTTTTATTACAACAACAAGACGCATATATTAAAATTGCTGGAGGCGTAAAGCTAAGTGAGCCTGCAGTAGACTTAAGTATTATAATAGCGATAGCATCAAGTTTCCAAGACAAGCCAACAAAAGGAGACGATTGTTTCGTAGGTGAAGTCGGTTTGACTGGTGAAGTGAGAAGAGTCGCAAGAATTGATCAAAGGGTCCAAGAAGCGGCTAAATTAGGATTTAAACGCATTATAATACCGAAAAATAATATCAAAGGTTTAGAATTTCCTGAAGGCACTGAAGTAATTGGTGTATCAACTACAAGAGAAGCATTGAAAATTGCTTTTAATGCATAATTAACCATAAGGAGGTTACCGTATGAAAATTTTAAAGGGATTAATTATATTATGTTACTTAGTCATAGGTTCCTCACTTGGTATCATGGTAATTCCAGAACTGATTAATGCATTTAGTATTCAACCTGAACAAGTATTAACTAATCCATACATTGATGGCTTAATTGGAGCAGTCGCTGTTTTCTTATTGTTTGGATTTTTAATAGACAAAATAGTATACATGGCCGATCAAGGAGAAAAGTATTTATTAAAAAGGAGTATTCTTGAAATATTTTTCGCTACTGTTGGTGTCATGATTGGTTTAATGATTGCGGTTATGGTTTCATTCATATTAGAAATGATTGGTGCACCAGTCTTGAAACATATTTTACCAATAATTATTGCTGCTTTTTTATGTTATTTAGGTTTTCAGATTGGGTTGCAAAAACGTGAAGAAATACTGCGATTATTTCCAGAAAGTATATCAAATTCATTAACGCGACAAACAACTTCAAGATATGCAAAAATTTTAGACACAAGCGCTATTATAGATGGTCGTATTTTAGATGTTGTAAAATGTCATTTCATAGATGGCGAAATACTTGTTCCACAAGGCGTTATTGAAGAATTGCAAGTAATTGCTGACGCTAAAGATAGTGTTAAGCGAGATAAAGGACAACGTGGGTTAGATATTCTTAATGCACTTAAAGAGACGGATTTTTCAATTTCAATTATTGAACCGACTTCAACACATAAAGATGTTGATGCTTTATTAATTACTTTGGCTAAACGTTATCAAGCTAGTATTATTACAACAGATTATAATTTAAATAAAGTCTGTGCTGTGCAAGGTATAAAAGTGCTTAATGTTAACGATTTGTCTGAAGCTATTAAACCAGTCATACATCAAGGAGATATCTTCGATTTATTGATTACGAAGATTGGTAAAGAAGATGATCAAGGTGTTGGGTATTTAGATGATGGCACAATGGTTGTCATTGAAAAAGGTAGAGAATATATTGGCAAAACAATTGCTGTAGAAGTGATGAGTTTATTACAAACTTCCTCGGGTAGAATCATATTTGCGAAGAAGGTGTCATAATTTGGGATTTACAACGATTATACCAGCTGCTGGACAAGGTAAAAGAATGGGAGCTGAGATAAATAAATTATTCCTAGAAATCAATGGAGAAACAATTATTAGAAGAACGGTTTCAGTTTTCCAAGAAATAGAGGAATGTGAACAAATTTTTATCGCCGCACATCCAGAAGAAGTTCATTTAATGGAAGCACATTTGAAAGACTTTAATAAAGTTGCTGGTGTTATCCCTGGTGGTAAAGAAAGACAGCATAGCATCAATGAAGTATTGAAAGTGTTAATCGATACAGAAGTTGTTATGGTTCATGATGGTGCACGACCATTTATTACACAAGAGAAAGTTAAGCAGCTTTATCAAGAAACTTTAAAAAATAATGCTGTTATTTTAGCTGTACAAGCTAAAGACACAATCAAGAAAGTGATCGATGGTGTTGTAGAAGAAACATATGATCGATCGACTTTGTGGCAAGTACAAACGCCACAATCATTCAGTAGGCATGTCATTTTAAAAGCATATAATTTAGCTGAAGAACATGATTTTGTAGGTACTGATGATGCTTCATTGGTAGAGAGAGCAGGTTATAAAGTACATATTACAAATGGTGATTACGATAATATCAAAATTACAACTCACGAAGACTTGATAATTGCAGATTCAATATTAGAAAGACGAGGTATTTGTGATGTATAGAATAGGTTATGGTTACGATGTTCATGAATTTGACCAAACACGTCCGCTTATTATAGGTGGTATTGAATTAGAACATTCGCATGGGTTAAAGGGACATAGTGATGCTGATGTATTGCTTCATGCAATTACGGATGCTATTCTCGGTGCTGCAAGTCTTGGTGATATAGGTAAACTGTTCCCTGATACCGATCCAACATTTAAAAATGCAGATTCAAAGTTGTTATTAAGAGAAGCTTATAAACAAGTTTTGAAAAAGGGATATAAACTTGGAAATGTAGATGCTACAATTATAGCTGAACAACCAAAATTTAGACCCCACATTGATAGAATGCGAGATGTCATTGCTTCAATATTTGAAGTGTCTATTGAAGATGTAAATGTGAAAGCGACTACTAATGAAAAATTAGGATTTCTAGGAAGAGAAGAAGGCATACAAGCGCAAGCTGTGGTATTATTAACAAGTAAAGAATAAAACAGGAGTGAGACGATGAGTAACAAAGTAAGAGTAAGATACGCGCCAAGTCCGACTGGTTACTTACACATCGGTAACGCAAGAACCGCATTATTTAACTATTTATTTGCTAAACATTATGATGGGGACTTTGTTATACGTATTGAAGATACAGACATAGCCAGAAATTTAGAAGACGGAGAAGCGTCACAATTTTCTAATCTTGAATGGTTAGGTTTAGGTTGGGATGAATCTGTTGATAAAGATGGAGGATACGGTCCATATCGTCAATCAGAACGCGGGCACATATATAAACCACTGATAGAGCAACTATTAGCTGAAGATAAAGCTTATAAATGTTATATGACTTCAGAAGAATTAGAAGCTGAACGTGAAGAACAAATTGCTAGAGGAGAAATGCCTCGATATGGTGGGAAACACGCACATTTAACTAAAGAAGAACAAGAAGCATTTGAAGCTGAAGGCAGACAACCAAGTATTCGTTTCAGAGTACCACAAAATACTGAATACAAATTTGATGATATCGTTAAAGGCGAAGTTGCTTTTGACTCAAATGGTATTGGTGACTGGGTAATCGTTAAAAAAGATGGTATACCAACTTACAACTTTGCTGTTGCAATTGATGATTATTATATGGAAATTTCTCACGTTATTCGTGGTGATGATCATATTTCAAATACACCTAAACAGCTGATGATATATGAAGCGTTAGGCTTTGCACCACCAAAATTTGCACACATGACGTTAATCGTTAATGAAGACCGCAAAAAATTAAGTAAACGTGATGGACAAATTCTACAGTTTATTGAACAATATAAAGATTTAGGTTATTTACCTGAAGCAATCTTTAACTTTATTGGATTATTAGGATGGTCTCCAGAAGGTGAAGAAGAAATCTTCTCTAAAGAAGAATTTATTAAAATATTCGACGAAAAACGTCTTTCTAAATCACCTGCATTCTTTGATAAGAAAAAATTAGAGTGGATTAATAACCAATACATGAAAGAAAAAGATTCTGAAACAGTATTCGAAATGACAATTCCACATATGGTTAAAGCTGGTATGTTATCAGAAAGTCCTTCAGAAGCTGAATTAACTTGGGCAAGAGATTTAGTAGGTTTATATCAACAACAAATGAGCTATGCAGGTGAAATTGTTCCGTTATCTGAACTATTCTTCAGAGAACATCTTGATTTCACAGAGGAAGCGCAAGAAGTCTTAGATGGTGAACAAGTACCAACTGTAATGGCTGAGCTTGCAAAACAACTTGAAACTTTAGAGCCATTTGAACCAGCTGAAATAAAAAAATCTATTAAAGCAGTACAAAAAGAAACAGGAATAAAAGGTAAGCAATTATTTATGCCGATTCGTGTTGCTGTTTCAGGTCAAACACATGGCCCAGAGTTACCTAATACAATTGCATTATTAGGTAGAGATAAAGTACTAGCAAGATTAAAACGTTTCGTTTGATTTTTTTAGAATAAGAATATATTATAAAAATGACTTAAAGGACAAGTAGTTTGGATAATGTGAAATTAGAGAGTACATGGTTGCTGAAAATGTGCCACATTATATAATCGAATGCACCTTTATTACACAAGCATAATATATTGATATTTAAATGAGTGAGCATTTTCTAATGCTAAAAAGAGTGGAACCGTGCAAAAAGGCACCTCTAGCAATTATTGTTAGAGGCGCCTTTTTGTTATCTGAGGGGGGATTTAAATGTTTAAAAGAGTCAAAGATGATATTCAAATGGTATTCGATCAAGACCCAGCAGCAAGATCTTCATTTGAAATCGTTATGACTTACTCAGGACTACATGCTATATGGAGTTATTTAATCGCGAATTGGTTTTTTAAGAAAAAAATGTATTTTATTGCAAGATCGATATCGCAAATATCTCGTTTTTTTACTGGTGTAGAAATTCATCCAGGAGCAACTATAGGTAGTAGATTGTTTATCGACCATGGTATGGGAATTGTAATAGGTGAAACATGTAACATTGGAAATAATGTGACGATATACCAAGGTGTGACACTTGGAGGGACAGGTAAAGAGCGAGGTAAGAGACACCCTGATATAGGTGATAATGTCTTAATTGCTGCAGGAGCAAAAGTACTTGGCAACATAGAAGTAGGAAGTAATGTGAACATTGGAGCGAACTCAGTCGTGTTGAAAGATGTTCCGGATTACTCAACAGTTGTTGGTATACCAGGTAGAATCGTTAAACAAGATGGATTGAAAGTCGGTAAAAACTTTAATCATACGAAGTTACCAGACCCTATATACGAACAATTAAAAGAATTAGAACGTCAACTTGAAAAGACGAAGAATGGAGAGATTGTTGATGATTACGTTATATAATACGTTAACGAGGCAAAAGGAAGAATTTATTCCCATTGAAGAAGGAAAAGTAAAAATGTATGTGTGTGGCCCAACTGTTTATAACTACATTCATATTGGAAATGCGAGAGCGACAGTTGCATTTGATGTAGTAAGAAGATATTTAGAATATCGTGGGTATGATGTTCAATACGTATCTAATTTCACTGATGTTGATGATAAGTTGATCAAGACAGCCAATGAATTAGGTGAAACTGTACCTGAAATTGCAGATCGATTTATAGAAGCATTCTATGAAGATACAGGCGCACTAAACTGTAAACGAGGCACAGCTAACCCTAGAGTTATGGATCATATGGACGATATCATTGCTTTTATAAATGTACTTGTGGAAAAAGGATATGCATATGAAAGTGGCGGAGACGTATATTATCGTACACGACGTTTTGATGGATATGGTAAGTTAAGTCATCAATCCATAGATGATTTAAAAGTTGGTGCAAGAATTGAAACAGGTGAACAAAAAGAAGACGAATTAGATTTCACGCTATGGAAACAAGCTAAACCTGGTGAAATTAAATGGGATAGTCCATGGGGAGCAGGTAGACCAGGGTGGCATATAGAATGTTCTGTAATGGCTCAAGTTCATTTAGGTGATACGATTGATATTCATGCTGGTGGAACAGACTTGCAATTCCCGCATCATGAGAATGAAATAGCACAATCTGAAGCACATAATGATAAGACGTTTGCTAATTATTGGATGCATAATGGATTTGTAAACATAAATAACGAAAAAATGAGTAAATCATTAGGAAACTTTATTTTAGTTCATGACATCATTAAAGAAATTGATCCTGATGTATTAAGATTCTTTATGGTTGGTGCACATTATAGAAACCCAATTAACTATGATTTAGATCTTGTTCAAGCAGCGAATAAAGGTTTAGAGCGAATTCGTAATAGTTATAAATCTTTAGTAGACAGAGAAAAATTCGCACTACAAGATAAAGATGAAACAAATCAATATATGGAAAGCATCAATCAAACGTTGAAAGATTTTGAAACGTATATGGATGATGATTTCAACACTGCTAATGCTATGACTGCATGGTATGATTTGAATAAATTGGCGAATAAATACTTGTTAGAAAATACGACATCAACTCAAACGATTCAACATTTTAAAGAAGTTTATCAAATTTTCAGCGATGTATTGGGCGTGCCTTTAGTTGGTAAAGAGCAAAATGAACTACTAGACGAAGAAATCGAAGCTTTAATCGAAGAACGTAATGAAGCGAGAAAAGCTAAGAACTTCCAAAGAGCTGATGAAATTAGAGATGCTTTAAAAGAACAAAATATTATTCTTGAAGATACAGCACAAGGTGTGAGGTTTAAACGTGGATAAATTAACAGTGAAAATGTTAAATCCTTTATCTTTAGCTTATATGGGAGATTCTATTTTAGACACTTATGTTAGAAAACATATTATCCTTAAAATTAAAGGCAAGCCGAATCGTCTCCATCAATTGTCAAAACAATATGTTTCAGCAAAAGGACAAGCATATGTACTTAATGTATTGATAGAAGAATCATTCTTTAATGAAGAAGAGTTAGAAATCATACAACGTGGTCGAAATGCGAAAAGTCATACTAAAGCTAAAAATACCGACATTCAAACTTATAGAAAAAGTTCGGCAATTGAAGCGGTTATTGGATATTTGTTTTTGATAGATGAAATAGAGCGTCTAGAAGAATTAGTTAATAAAATGATTGAAATTACAGAAGAAAGGGTGAGTACAAATGGATGAATCAGTTATTGTTGGTAGACATGCAGTAAAAGAAGCGATAACTTCAGGGCACACAATTAATAAAGTGCTTATTCAAGAAGGCATCAATAAGAAACAAATCGGTGAGATTTTAAAACTTGCAAAATCTGAAAAAATTGTTGTTCAGACTGTTCCTAAATCAAAAATTGATTATTTAACAGATGTTCCTCATCAAGGTATTGCGGCACAGATTGCACCGTATCCTTATAAGGAATTGGAAGATTTTATTTCAGAAACGAAAGATATTGACCACCAACCTTGTCTATTAATGTTAGATGGTTTGGAAGATCCACATAATTTAGGGTCAATTATGAGAACTGCTGATGCTATCGGTATTGATGGAATTATCATACCGAAAAGAAGGTCAGTTCAATTAAATGCAACTGTAGCTAAAGCATCAACTGGTGCTATTCAACATGTTCCAGTGATTCGAGTTACGAATTTGCCACAAACAATTGAACGTCTTCAAGAAGTAGGATATTGGGTTGCAGGTACGGATGCACAGAATGCAACAGATTATCGTCAAATGGATGCTGGAATGCCGCTATTGATTGTTATTGGTAGTGAAGGTGAAGGCATGAGTCGATTAGTTAAAGAAAAGTGTGATTTTTATATTAAATTACCAATGGTTGGTCATGTTAACAGCCTTAATGCATCAGTTGCAGCAAGTCTATTAATGTATGAAGTTTACCGAAAAAGGCACCCTATAGGTCAGTCGTAATGAAAGATATCTATTTAATTATCGATGGCTATAATTTAATAGGACAGTCAAACGAATTATCTTCAATTGCTCAAGTTTCTTTAGAAGAAGCAAGAGATAAACTGTTAATCACACTTATTAATTACAATACACAACATGATGGTGAAATGATTGTTGTTTTTGATGCTTATGGAGTAGAGGGTACAGAATCTATTGAAATTAAACACGGCGTAAAAGTTGTTTACACAAAAGGTAAAGAAACTGCGGACAGCTACATTGAAAAATTAACATACGAACTATATCGTAAGCACATTACACATATAACCGTCGTAACAAGTGATATGAGTGAGCAACATGCTATTTTCGGTTCAGGAGCATATAGAATTTCTTCAAGAGAAATGTGGTCAACGATTGCTAACCAAGAATCTGTAATTACGAAGCGGTTATCCGAAATAGAAACAAAAACACCTAGAAACAGGTTGGACTTACCAGATGAAGTATTAGAACAATTTGAAAAATGGCGACGAAATCACAAGTAAACTTTATTTTTTGAAGTTTGATTAAAAAGTATAGCGCTCTGTAAAATATGGTCAACACCTATGATAAGGAATGAACATCATGAATGACATATTTACAGATAAGCAACTTCTAAAATGGATTCATGCTATACAACAAGGGAATACAGAAGTGTTTAGCCAGTTGTTAAACGTTTTTGAAAAAGACATTACTAAAAGGTTGAATACTTTAAGTTTAACTCATGAAGATAAAGAAGATATCGCGCAAGTTATCAGATATAAAATATATAAACAAGTACTGACTTTTGATTGCCAACAAGATGATTCTTTTGTGCATTGTGTGAACGTTATTATTAAAAATGCTAAGATTGATTATATACGTAAAATGAAAAGCGAAAAGTATAAACTGCATACAGAGTCGCTCAGTATAGATGAAAATAAAAAAGAAGCGTATAGTTTAGTAGAGCGTATTTATGATACTAAAGCTCAGTCATTTGAAGAGATGCTGTTAACAGAAAGTACACTAATATATTTAATGGAACGAAAAAAGTTAACTAAAATGGAAGAAAGCGTAGTAAAATTAACTTTGCAAGGAAGAACGAAAAAAGAAATCTCAAATGAACTCGATGTACCTGTGAAACATATATATAACGCACAATACCGATTAAAAAAGAAGTTCAATAGAGCTGAATTTAATTCAGCTCTGTTTGACAATTAGGTGTTTTGTTTTGTATATTAATCTAGGATTAGAATGAATTAGGTGATAAGATGAGAAAAGTCCCTTTAAATTGCGAAAAATGCGGAGCTAGGAATTATACAGTCCCAAAAAAAGATACAGATAACCGTTTAGAGCTAAAAAAGTTTTGTAAAACTTGTAATACGCATACATTGCATAAAGAATCCATCTAAAAGGAGGAAAATCAATGGCTAAAAAAGAAAACTTCTTTCAAGGCGTAAAATCAGAAATGCAGAAAACAAGTTGGCCAACAGGCAAAGAACTTGTTAAATATACAACAATAGTAGTGTGCACAGTAATCTTTTTCTTAATCTTTTTCTATGCACTAGATTTAGGAATTACAGAATTAATTAATTTGATTAGATAGTAAGGAGTGGCAAAATGTCAGAAGATACAGGCGCTAAACGATGGTACGCAGTCCACACTTATTCAGGTTATGAAAACAAAGTAAAAACTAACCTTGAAAAACGTGTTGATACAATGAACATGCAAGAACAAATCTTTAGAGTTGTAATTCCAGAAGAGGAAGAAACTTCTATTAAAGATGGTAAAGCCAAAACACAAATTAAGAAGACATTTCCAGGTTATGTATTAGTAGAACTAATTATGACTGATGAATCATGGTATATTGTTAGAAACACACCAGGTGTTACAGGATTTGTTGGATCTGCTGGTGCAGGTTCTAAACCTAATCCATTGTTACATGATGAAGCGAAATTCATTTTAAAACAAATGGGTATGTCAGAAAAAACAGTCGATGTTGAAGTTGAACTAGGAGAACAAGTTCGTGTAACAAGCGGTCCATTCAATAACCAAGTTGGCGAAATAAAAGAAATAGATGTTGAAAAGTATAAACTAACTGTACTTGTTGACATGTTCGGTAGAGAAACGCCGGTTGAAGTAGAATTCGACCAAATTGAAAAGTTGTAAAAAAACACTTGAAATTCCTAATTTTCAATGTTATTATTTAAAGGTCGCGCTCGGACTATGCGCAACCATTTCATTATGAAATGAAGAGTGGGAGGGTAAAATATCATTACCCCATGACCACATCACGATATCAAGGAGGTGCACATCGTGGCTAAAAAAGTAGTTAAAGTAGTTAAATTGCAAATTCCTGCAGGTAAAGCAAACCCAGCACCACCAGTTGGTCCTGCATTAGGTCAAGCCGGTGTGAATATTATGGGATTCTGTAAAGAATTCAACGCTCGTACACAAGAGCAAGCAGGTTTAATCATTCCAGTTGAAATTACAGTATTTGAAGATCGTTCATTTACTTTCATCACTAAGACACCACCTGCAGCAGTATTACTTAAAAAAGCAGCTAAAGTAGAAAAAGGTTCAGGTGAACCTAACAAAACTAAAGTTGCAACAGTAACTCAAGATCAAGTACGTGAAATTGCTAACACTAAAATGCCTGACTTAAACGCGGCATCTGAAGAAGCAGCTATGCGTATCGTTGAAGGTACTGCACGTAGCATGGGTATTGTCGTAGAATAATTAAGTATTGAAGTTTAAGCAGGCGGCTATTTCGCTGTCTGCTATTGCATTGTCTTGATGGCAATGCACGTGGGAGGTAACATTCCGCTAAAACCACTAAAGGAGGAAAAACAATATGGCTAAAAAAGGTAAAAAGTATCAAGAAGCAATTGCTAAAGTTGATCGTACTTCAGCTTACGCTGTAGAAGAAGCAATCAAATTAGCAAAAGAAACAAGTACTGTTAACTTTGATGCATCTGTTGAAGTTGCATTTCGTTTAGGTATTGATACTCGTAAAAATGACCAACAAATCCGTGGTGCTGTAGTATTACCACACGGAACTGGTAAAACTCAACGTGTATTAGTATTCGCTAAAGGCGATAAAATCAAAGAAGCAGAAGAAGCTGGAGCAGATTATGTAGGTGAAGAGTACATTAATAAAATCAACCAAGGTTGGTTCGACTTTGATGTAATCGTTGCTACACCTGATATGATGGGTGAAGTTGGTAAACTTGGTCGTGTATTAGGACCTAAAGGTTTAATGCCAAACCCTAAAACTGGTACAGTTACTATGGATATCAAAAAAGCAGTAGCAGAAATTAAAGCAGGTAAAGTAGAATACCGTGCTGAAAAATCTGGTATTGTTCATGCTTCTATTGGTAAAGTATCATTTGATGAACAACAATTAGTTGATAACTTCAAAACAATTCAAGATACATTAACAAAAGCTAAACCAGCATCATCTAAAGGTACTTACTTCAAGTCTGTTGCTGTTACAACAACAATGGGCCCTGGTATCAAAGTTGATACTTCTAGCTTTAAATTATAATATAAATATATTGACTTCACGTCCAAAACGCGTTATAGTTTTGGATGTGTAATATTTAACCTAAGACAGTAGGAGTTCATTTTTGGACTTAAAAGTTAATCCTACCGAGGCCTAAATTGACTTGAACGTATAAATTTCAAGCACTTTTTGCCGTGGGTAAAAAGTGCTTTTTTGTTGAGATACCTCATCATAAAAGCACGTGATAAATAATATGGAGGTGTAAAGATGTCTAACTCAAAAATCGTTGAAGTGAAACAACAAAAAGTTGATTTAATTACTGAACAATTTAAAAATTCTGTTTCAACAATTGTTGTGGATTACCGTGGTTTAACAGTTGCACAAGTTACTGAATTACGTAAACAATTACGTGAAGCTGGAATCGAATATAAAGTTTACAAAAATACTTTAGTTCGTCGTGCTGCTGAAGCTGCTGGAATCGAAGGTTTAGAAGAATCACTAACTGGTCCTAACGCAATTGCTTTTTCAAATGAAGAAGTAGTTGAACCAGCGAAAATTCTTGCTGACTTCGCTAAACAAAACGAAGCTTTAGAAATCAAAGCAGGTGTTATTGAAGGACAAGTTGTTACTGCAGAAGAAGTTAACACAATCGGTTCATTACCATCAAAAGATGGTCTTGTATCAATGTTACTATCTGTATTACAAGCTCCAGTTCGTAACTTTGCTTATGCAGTTAAAGCTGTTGGAGAACAAAAAGAAGAAAGTGCTGAATAATTCAGCAACAAATAAAATTAATTAATGGAGGATATATATCATGTCTAATGAAAAAATTATCGAAGCAATTAAAGAAATGTCAGTATTAGAATTAAATGACTTAGTAAAAGCTATTGAAGAAGAATTTGGTGTAACAGCAGCAGCTCCTGTAGCAGCAGCTGGCGCAGCTGGTGGAGACGCAGCAGCTGAACAAACTGAATTTGACGTTGAATTAACTTCAGCTGGAGATTCAAAAATTAAAGTTGTTAAAGCAGTTAAAGAAGTAACTGGTTTAGGCTTAAAAGAAGCTAAAGAAATCGTAGACAACGCTCCTAAAGTTGTTAAAGAAGGTTTATCTAAAGAAGACGCTGAAGCTTTAAAAGAAAAATTAGAAGAAGTTGGCGCATCTGTAGAAGTAAAATAATTTCTGTATTAAATCAAAAACCCGTTATTATCATGATAACGGGTTTTTCTTTACTCATTAAATGCGATAAAGAGGTGGCGTAATGAGTCATTATTTTGATAATGATCCAAATGTGAAGTCGGAACGAGAAAATTTCGATTATTTCTATCGCGACAACAAACTCTCACTTCAAACGGATCATGGTGTATTTTCGAAAGGGAAAATAGATTTTGGATCTGATTTGTTGATTTCTACTTTTTTAAATGCAAATCCCCCTGGTCCTAAAAAGAAAATATTGGATGTAGGTTGTGGTTATGGTCCGATAGGTTTAATGTGTGCAAAAGTACTTCCATACAGCGAAATAACGTTAGTGGATGTTAATGAACGTGCATTAGATTTAGCGAAAGATAACCAAAAATCTAATAAAATAAGTAATGCAAATATACAAGTTAGTAATTGTTTAGATGCTGTCTTAGATTTAAAATTCGATTGTGTATTAACAAATCCTCCAATAAGAGCTGGAAAAGAAATTGTGCATCAAATACTTGAACAAAGTAATGACGTATTATCTAGTGGTGGAGAGCTTTGGGTCGTAATTCAAAAGAAACAAGGCATGCCTTCTGCAAAGAAGAAAATGCAAGATCTTTATGGTAATGCAGAAACAATAGAAAAAAGCAAGGGTTATTACATTTTAAAAAGTGTAAAAGCTTGATTTTGCTGTTTTGTTCTGATATAGTAATAGAATGTTAAAAATTATATTCAATAAGTGTGTACTTTTGCGTCGCCCTTAATTGAATGTTAGGAATAAGTCGTACGAAATAGAAAATGGAATCATTGACTTTCCGTTTTCTTTTTGTCTTATTATATTTATTTTGTAAGACGCAAAGTTATATTCACAATATTTGAGGGGTGAATCTGTTGACAGGTCAACTTATCCAGTATGGAAGACATCGTGTTCGTAGAAGTTATGCGAGAATTTCCGAGATTTTAGAACTACCTAACTTAATCGAGATTCAAACGAAATCATATGAATGGTTTCTTAAAGAAGGTTTACTTGAAATGTTCCGAGACATTTCTCCAATTGATGACTTTACAGGTAACCTATCTTTAGAATTCGTAGATTACCGTTTAGGTGAACCGAAGTATGATTTAGAGGAGTCTAAAAACCGTGATGCGACATACGCTGCGCCATTACGTGTTAAAGTCCGTTTAATCAATAAAGAAACAGGCGAAGTAAAAGACCAAGAAGTATTTATGGGTGATTTCCCATTAATGACTGACACAGGTACTTTTGTAATTAATGGTGCAGAACGTGTTATTGTATCTCAACTTGTACGTTCACCTTCCGTTTATTTCAATGAAAAAGTTGATAAAAACGGTAAAGTGAGTTTTGGAACTACTGTAATTCCTAACCGTGGTGCATGGTTGGAGTATGAAACAGATGCAAAAGATGTTCCTTACGTAAGAATAGACAGAACTCGTAAATTACCAATCACAGTATTAGTCCGTGCATTAGGCTTCTCATCAGATCAAGAAATCATTGATTTACTTGGTGACAATGAATACCTTAGAAATGCTTTGAACAAAGATAATACTGAAACAACGGATCAAGCATTGCTTGAAATCTATGAGCGTTTACGTCCAGGAGAACCACCAACAGTAGAAAACGCTAAAAGTTTATTATATTCACGTTTCTTCGACCCAAAACGTTATGACTTAGCAAGCGTTGGTCGTTATAAAATGAACAAAAAATTACACCTTAAACATCGTTTATTCAATCAAACTTTAGCTGAGCCTATTGTTGATGTTGAAACAGGTGAAATTGCAGCTGAAGAAGGTACTGTACTAGACCGTCGTAACTTAGATAAAATTATCGACGTTTTAGAATCTAACGCTAATATTCATGTATATGAATTAAATAGCGGTGTATTAGATGAACCAGTTGAAGTACAAGCTGTTAAAATATATATCCCTGGTGATGAAGAAAAACGTACAACAACAGTAATCGGTAATGCATTCCCTGATGAAGCTGTTAAGTGTATTACGCCAGCAGATATAATTTCTTCATTATCATATTTCTTTAACTTGTTACATGGTGTAGGTTATACAGATGATATTGACCATTTAGGTAACCGTCGTTTACGTTCAGTAGGCGAATTATTACAAAACCAATTCAGAATTGGTTTATCACGTATGGAACGTGTAGTACGTGAACGTATGTCAATTCAAGATACTGATTCAATCACACCTCAACAATTAATAAATATTCGTCCAGTAATTGCATCTATTAAAGAATTCTTTGGTAGCTCTCAATTATCACAATTCATGGACCAAGCAAACCCATTAGCCGAGTTGACGCATAAACGTCGTCTATCAGCTCTTGGACCCGGCGGTTTAACTCGTGAACGTGCTGGTATGGAAGTACGTGACGTTCACTACTCTCACTATGGTCGTATGTGTCCTATCGAGACACCTGAGGGACCAAACATTGGTTTAATTAACTCTTTATCAAGTTATGCGAGAGTAAATGAATTTGGATTTATTGAAACACCTTATCGTAAGGTTAATATAGAAACAAACCAAGTTACTGACAGAATTGACTATTTAACAGCTGACGAAGAAGATAGTTATGTTGTTGCGCAAGCAAACTCAGTATTAGATGAAACTGGTAAATTCGTTGATGATGAAGTACTTTGTCGTTTCCGTGGGGATAATACTACGAAACCGAAAGAACGTATGGATTACATGGACGTTTCACCTAAACAAGTTGTTTCTGCTGCGACAGCATGTATTCCTTTCTTAGAAAACGATGACTCTAACCGTGCGCTTATGGGTGCAAACATGCAACGTCAAGCAGTACCTTTAATGAATCCAGAAGCACCATTTGTTGGTACTGGTATGGAACACGTAACTGCTCGTGACTCCGGTGCAGCTGTTGTTGCGAAATATAAAGGTAGAGTTGAACACGTTGAAGCTAAAGAAATTCTTGTTAGACGTATTGTTGAAGAAAATGGTAAAGAAATTGAAACGGAATTAGACCGTTATCCATTATCTAAATTCAAACGTAGTAACTCTGGTACTTGTTATAACCAACGTCCAATTATTGCTAGTGGCGATATCGTTACTAAAGGTGAAATTTTAGCTGATGGTCCTTCAATGGAACTAGGTGAAATGGCACTTGGTCGTAACGTAGTTGTTGGTTTCATGACTTGGGATGGTTATAACTACGAGGATGCTGTAATCATGAGTGAACGTTTAGTTAAAGATGACGTTTACACTTCAATTCACGTTGAAGAATATGAATCAGAGGCTCGTGATACTAAATTAGGACCTGAAGAAATTACACGTGATATTCCAAACGTTTCTGACAATGCACTTAAAAACTTAGACGATCGAGGTATTATCTATGTTGGTGCAGAAGTTAAAGACGGAGATATTCTAGTTGGTAAAGTAACGCCTAAAGGTGTAACAGAACTAACTGCTGAAGAAAGATTATTACATGCAATCTTTGGTGAAAAAGCTCGTGAAGTTCGTGATACTTCATTACGTGTACCTCATGGTGCAGGTGGTATTGTATTAGATGTTAAAGTGTTCAATAGAGAAGAAGGCGATGATTCATTATCTCCTGGTGTTAACCAATTAGTACGTGTATACATCGTTCAAAAACGTAAAATACATGTCGGAGATAAAATGTGTGGTCGACATGGTAACAAAGGTGTTATTTCTCGTATCTTACCTGAAGAAGATATGCCTTATTTACCAGACGGAACACCAATTGATATCATGTTAAACCCATTAGGTGTACCTTCTCGTATGAATATCGGACAAGTGTTAGAACTTCATCTTGGAATGGCAGCTAAGAATTTAGGTATTCATGTTGCTTCACCAGTATTTGATGGTGCAAACGATGATGATGTTTGGTCAACTATTGAAGAAGCAGGTATGGCTCGTGATGGTAAAACTGTACTTTACGATGGTCGTACTGGTGAACCGTTTGATAACCGTGTATCTGTAGGTGTTATGTATATGCTTAAACTTGCACACATGGTAGATGACAAATTACACGCACGTTCTACTGGACCATACTCACTAGTTACACAACAACCACTTGGCGGTAAAGCTCAGTTTGGTGGACAACGTTTTGGTGAGATGGAGGTATGGGCACTTGAAGCATATGGTGCTGCATATACTTTACAAGAGATTTTAACTTATAAATCTGATGATACTGTAGGTCGTGTTAAAACTTATGAATCCATTGTTAAAGGTGAAAACATCCCTAAACCGGGTGTTCCTGAATCGTTCCGCGTATTAATGAAAGAATTACAAAGTTTAGGTCTAGACGTTAAAGTTATGGACGAACATGATAATGAAATCGAAATGCGTGATTTAGAAGATGAAGAAATGATGGACAAAAAAGTTGATTTAGGTGTTTCACAAGATGCAGCAATAGAAGGACAACAAGTAACTGATTAAAAGTTAATAAAGCGCATTTGGTATTACCTTTGCGCTTTTCATTTGTTATACATTATCAATCAACCGGCACAACTAATTTAAATTGAAGGAGGTAGGCTCCTTGATTGATGTAAATAATTTCCATTACATGAAAATAGGACTTGCTTCACCTGAAAAGATTCGTTCTTGGTCATTTGGTGAAGTGAAGAAACCAGAAACAATTAACTACCGTACGTTAAAACCTGAAAGAGATGGTTTATTCTGTGAGAAAATTTTTGGTCCAACTAAGGACTGGGAATGTAGTTGTGGTAAATATAAAAGAGTACGTTATAAAGGCATGGTTTGTGACAGATGTGGTGTAGAAGTTACTAAATCAAAAGTGCGTCGTGAAAGAATGGGGCACATTGAATTAGCAGCACCAGTTTCTCATATTTGGTACTTCAAAGGTATCCCTAGTCGTATGGGACTATTACTTGATATGTCACCACGTTCACTTGAAGAAGTTATATATTTTGCTTCTTATACAGTAATTGATCCAGGTCCAACTGGATTAGATAAGAAACAATTATTAACTGAAGGTGAATTCCGTGAATACTACGATAAATATCCTGGTAAATTTACAGCAAAAATGGGTGCAGAAGCCATTCGTGATTTACTAAATGATATTGATTTAGAAAAAGAACTGAAAGTGTTACGTGAAGAATTAGAATCAGCAACTGGACAAAGATTAACTAGAGCAATCAAACGTTTAGAAGTTGTTGAATCATTCCGTCACTCTGGTAATGATCCATCATGGATGATTTTAGATGTGTTACCAATTATCCCACCTGAAATTCGTCCAATGGTTCAATTAGATGGTGGCCGTTTTGCTACAAGTGATTTAAATGATTTATACCGTCGTGTCATCAACCGTAATAATCGTTTGAAACGTTTATTAGACTTAGGTGCACCTGGTATTATCGTACAAAATGAAAAGCGTATGTTACAAGAAGCTGTAGATGCGTTAATCGACAATGGTCGTCGTGGTCGTCCTGTTACAGGTCCAGGTAACCGTCCGTTGAAATCACTATCACATATGTTAAAAGGTAAACAAGGTCGTTTCCGTCAAAACTTACTAGGTAAACGTGTTGACTATTCAGGTCGTTCAGTTATCGTAGTAGGACCAAGCCTTAAAATGTACCAATGTGGTTTACCAAAAGAAATGGCGCTTGAATTGTTCAAACCTTTCATTATGAAAGAACTTGTTGAACGTGAAATCGCTACTAACATCAAAAATGCAAAAGGTAAAATCGAAAGAATGGAAGAAGAAGTTTGGGACGTACTTGAAGATGTTATTAAAGAACATCCTGTATTACTAAACCGTGCGCCAACACTTCACCGTTTAGGTATTCAAGCATTTGAACCTACATTGGTAGAAGGTCGTGCGATTAGACTTCATCCACTTGTTACAACAGCTTATAACGCTGACTTTGATGGTGACCAAATGGCTGTCCATGTTCCATTATCAAAAGAAGCACAAGCAGAAGCTCGTATGTTAATGCTTGCGGCACAAAACATTTTAAACCCTAAAGATGGTAAACCAGTTGTTACACCTTCTCAAGATATGGTATTAGGTAACTATTACTTAACTCTAGAGCGTAAAGGTGCAATAGGAGCTGGAGATATCTTTAGTGAAACAGATGAAGTTATTAAAGCTTATGTAAATGGCTATGTACATTTACATTCTCGTATAGCTGTTCATGCAAAATCATTAAAGAACCCAACATTTACTGAAGAACAAAATAGCAAATTATTAATTACATCTGTTGGTAAAGTTATCTTTAATGAAATTATGCCGGAATCATTCCCTTATATAAATGAACCGACTAATTTCAATTTAGAAAAATCAACACCAGATAAATACTTTGTTTCACCTACTGATATTCCAGAAGGTGGCTTGATTGAATACCTAGAAGATGTTGAACTTGTTAAACCATTCAACAAAAAATTCTTAGGTCAAATCATTGCTGAAATCTTCAATAAATTCCATATTACAGATACTTCAATGATGCTAGATAAGATGAAGGATTTAGGATTTAAATACTCATCTCGTGCTGGTATTACAGTTGGTGTTTCTGATATTGTGGTTCTTCCTGAGAAACAAGAAATTATCGGAGAAGCAGAAATTAAAGTAGATAAAGTACAAAAACAATTCAGCCGTGGTTTAATTACTGAAAGCGAACGTTATGCAGCTGTTATCGAGATTTGGACTAGAGCGAAAGATGATATTCAAGCTAAATTAATGATGTCATTAGATAGCTTAAACCCAATCTTTATGATGAGTGACTCAGGAGCGCGTGGTAACGCATCTAACTTCACTCAGTTAGCTGGTATGCGTGGTTTGATGGCCAATCCATCTGGTAGAATTATCGAGTTACCTATTAAATCTTCATTCCGTGAAGGTTTAACAGTACTTGAATACTTCATCTCTACTCACGGTGCTCGTAAAGGTCTTGCCGATACAGCGCTGAAAACTGCCGATTCAGGTTACTTAACACGTCGTCTAGTTGACGTAGCACAAGATGTTATCGTTAGAGAAGAAGATTGTGGTACTGACCGAGGATTACTAGTTTCTGATATAAGAGAAGGTTCAGAACTAATTGAACCATTTATTGAACGTATAGAAGGTCGTTACTCTAAAGAAACGTTACGTCATCCTGAAACGGACGAAGTAATTATTAAAGTGAACGAACTTATTACAGCAGAAATTGCTAAAATAATCGTTGATGCTGGTATTACTGAAATGCATATCCGTTCAGCATTTACTTGTAACACACGTCATGGTGTATGTGAAAAATGTTATGGTAAGAACTTAGCAACTGGTGAACAAGTTGAAGTTGGTGAAGCAGTTGGTACAATTGCTGCACAATCAATCGGTGAACCAGGTACTCAGCTTACAATGCGTACATTCCATACCGGTGGTGTTGCAGGAGCCGATATTACTCAAGGTTTACCTCGTATTCAAGAGTTATTTGAAGCGCGTAATCCTAAAGGTCAAGCGGTAATTTCTGAAATTAACGGTGAAGTAACTGAAATAACAATCGTTAAAGATCGTCAACAAGAAATTAAAGTTAAAGGCGAAAATGAAATCCGTACTTATAACGCTCCTGGTACTTCTCGACTTAAAGTTGAAGAAGGACAATACGTTGAACGTGGTGAAGTCATGACTGAAGGTTCAATTGAGCCTAAAGGATTATTAGCAGTTGCAGGCTTAAATGCTACTCAAAAATATCTACTTAAAGAAGTTCAAAAAGTTTACCGTATGCAAGGTGTTGAAATTTCAGATAAACACGTTGAAGTTATGGTTAGACAAATGCTTCGTAAAGTTAGAATTATTGAAGCAGGGGATACTAAATTATTACCAGGTGCATTAGTTGATATTCATACATTTACTGATGCTAACAGAGAAGTATTTGCTACGCGTAAGCGTCCAGCAACTGCAAAACCTGTATTACTTGGTATTACTAAAGCATCTCTAGAAACAGAAAGTTTCTTATCTGCAGCTTCATTCCAAGAAACAACAAGAGTTCTTACAGATGCTGCTATTAAAGGTAAGCGTGATAACTTACTTGGACTTAAAGAAAATGTTATCATCGGTAAATTAATTCCTGCTGGTACAGGTATGAGAAGATATACTGGTGTTGACTTTGAAAAAGTTGAAAAGAAAGTTTCACCTGAAGAACCAGTCGTTACTGACTAATATATATAGGCTGTTCTAGGTGTCTAGAACAGCTTATATTTTATTATAAAAACGGCATGAAATATATTGACTTTAAAACTGTACGATGTTATTATTGTTAAGGTTGATGAAAGCAGACGCTTTGGAGGATATCAAATGTCTAATGAAAAAGCCTTAAGCTTAAATCAAGACAGTTATGTCATTGGTTTAAAACAAACCACTAAAGCATTATTGAAGCATGAGGTACGTAAAGTAATTATTGCTCAAGATGTCAATATTCATATTTTGTCTAGGGTGTTAACTTTAGCATTTGAGACAGGCGTTCCGTTAAGTTATAGTCCTAGTAGACAAGAACTTGGATCGCACTATGGAATAGAAGTTAATGCGACAGTTGTTGCATTGCTTAAATAAATTTGTAAGCTGTGCTTACTATTTTTATTTGCCTTAAAATGAACCACCTGGATGTGTGGAATTAAGAAATGAAGAGAGGAGGACATTAAAGATGCCTACTATTAACCAATTAGTACGTAAACCTCGTACTAGTAAATCACAAAAATCAAACTCACCAGCGTTAAACAGAGGTTACAATAGCATGAAGAAAAAAATGACTACTGTATACTCTCCACAAAAACGTGGTGTTTGTACGCGTGTGGGAACTATGACACCTAAAAAACCTAACTCAGCTTTACGTAAATATGCTCGTGTTCGTTTATCAAACAACATCGAAGTTAACGCGTATATCCCTGGTATCGGCCATAACTTACAAGAACACAGTGTTGTACTTATTCGTGGTGGACGTGTAAAAGACTTACCTGGTGTGCGTTATCATATCGTACGTGGTGCTTTAGATACTTCTGGTGTTGACGGTCGTATGCAAAGCCGTTCACTTTATGGTGCTAAAAAACCAAAAGCTGCAAAAAAATAATCTAACGTTAAATTTCTGTAAATAACAGTTTTTTAAATGACGATAAATCAAATAAACTTTATAATAAGGAAGGAGGATTACGATTATGCCTCGTAAAGGTCCAGTTGCAAAAAGAGATGTATTACCAGATCCAATTCACAACTCAAAATTAGTAACAAAATTAATCAACAAAATCATGCTTGATGGTAAACGTGGTACTGCTCAAAGAATTCTTTATTCAGCATTTGAACTTGTTCAAGAACGTTCAGGTAAAGATGCAATCGAAGTATTCGATGAAGCTATCAGCAACATCATGCCTGTACTTGAAGTTAAAGCTCGCCGTGTAGGTGGTTCAAACTATCAAGTACCTGTTGAAGTACGTCCAGAGCGTCGTACAACTTTAGGTTTACGTTGGTTAGTTAACTATGCTCGTCTTCGTGGTGAAAAAACTATGGAAGAGCGTTTAGCTAATGAAATCTTAGATGCTGCCAACAATACTGGTGGCGCAGTTAAGAAACGTGAAGATACTCACAAAATGGCAGAAGCTAACAAAGCATTTGCTCATTACCGTTGGTAAGATAGAACTTAGGACCCTAAGCGTTAAAATCATAAAGATTCCTTTTTTAAGGTCATCTCTAGTTTTTTAAACACTTAGGGTATCAAAGTATCTATACGAACAACAACCAAATATCCAATATTTTGGAAGGAGTAAGAATACTATGGCAAGAGATTTTTCTTTGAAAAACACTCGTAATATCGGTATCATGGCACACATCGATGCTGGTAAAACAACGACTACTGAACGTATTCTTTATTACACAGGCCGTATCCATAAAATTGGTGAAACACATGAAGGTGCTTCACAAATGGACTGGATGGAACAAGAGCAAGAGCGTGGTATTACAATCACTTCTGCTGCGACTACTGCACAATGGGATGGTCACCGTGTAAACATCATCGATACACCAGGACACGTAGACTTCACTGTTGAAGTTGAACGTTCATTACGTGTACTTGATGGTGCAGTAACTGTACTTGATGCACAATCAGGTGTTGAACCTCAAACTGAAACAGTTTGGCGTCAAGCTACAACTTACGGAGTACCACGTATTGTATTCATTAATAAAATGGATAAAATGGGTGCGAACTTTGAATATTCAGTTGGTACATTACATGATCGTTTGCAAGCAAATGCTCACCCAATTCAATTACCAATCGGTGCGGAAGATGATTTCAGCGCTATTATTGATTTAGTAGAAATGAAATGTTTCCAATACAATAACGATTTAGGTACTGAAATTGAAGAAGTTGAAATTCCTGAATCTCATAAGCAACAAGCTGAAGAAGCTCGTGAAGCTTTAATTGAAGCTGTAGCTGAATCAAATGACGAATTAATGGAAAAATATTTAGGTGGAGAAGAAATTTCAATCGAAGAGCTTAAAGCGGCTATCCGTAAAGCTACTTGTGACGTTGAATTCTACCCAGTACTTTGTGGTACTGCATTCAAAAACAAAGGTGTTCAATTAATGTTGAACTCAGTTATTGATTACCTACCATCTCCATTAGATGTTAAACCAATTGTTGGACATAGAGCTGACGATGACGAAGAAGAAGTAATTGCTAAACCTGATGACTCAGCACCTTTTGCTGCATTAGCGTTCAAAGTAATGACTGACCCATTCGTAGGTAAATTAACATTCTTCCGTGTTTATTCAGGTACAATGGAATCAGGTTCATACGTAAGAAACTCTACTAAAGGTAAACGTGAACGTGTAGGTCGTATCCTACAAATGCACGCTAACTCTCGTGAAGAGATTTCTACTGTATATTCTGGTGACATTGCTGGTGCTGTAGGTCTTAAAGATACTGCAACTGGTGATACTTTATGTGATGAAAAAGATAACATTATCTTAGAATCAATGGAATTCCCAGAACCAGTTATCCACTTGTCAGTTGAACCTAAATCTAAAGCTGACCAAGATAAAATGACTAACGCGTTAGTTAAATTACAAGAAGAAGACCCAACATTCCATGCACACACTGACCATGAAACTGGACAAGTTATCATCGGTGGTATGGGTGAATTACATCTTGATATCTTAGTAGACCGTATGAAACGTGAATTCAAAGTTGAGTGTACTGTTGGTGCGCCAATGGTATCTTACCGTGAAACGTTCAAAACACCTGCTCAAGTACAAGGTAAATTCTCTCGTCAATCAGGTGGACGTGGACAATATGGTGATGTTCATATCGAATTCACACCTAACGAACAAGGTGGCGGTTTCGAATTCGAAAACGCTGTTGTCGGTGGTGTAGTTCCTCGTGAATACATTCCATCAGTTGAAGCTGGTCTTAAAGATGCTATGGAAAACGGTGTATTAGCTGGTTATCCATTAGTTGATGTTAAAGCTAAACTTTATGACGGTTCATACCATGATGTCGATTCATCAGAAATGGCCTTCAAAGTAGCAGCATCATTAGCACTTAGAGAAGCAGCTAAAAAATGTGATCCAGTAATCTTAGAGCCAATGATGAAAGTTGAAATCGTTATGCCTGAAGAGTACATGGGTGACATTATGGGTGACGTAACAAGTCGTCGTGGACGTGTTGAAGGTATGGAAGCACGCGGTAACGCTCAAGTTGTTCGTGCATTTGTTCCACTTTCAGAAATGTTCGGTTACGCTACAAACTTACGTTCTAACACTCAAGGTCGTGGTACTTATACTATGGTATTTGATCACTACGAAGAAGTTCCTAAATCAATTTCAGAAGAAATTATCAAGAAAAACAAAGGTGAATAATAAATTCGCTTTAATAAATTGATTTTTTCATCAAAATGATTTATAAAGTAAATATATGTATCCTCATGATGGTGAGTAACCATCATGAGGCTTAAATAAAAAATAATTTTAATATGAATAGGAGAGATTTCATAATGGCTAAAGAAAAATTTGATCGCTCAAAAACACATGCCAATATTGGTACTATCGGTCACGTTGACCATGGTAAAACTACTTTAACAGCTGCAATCGCAACTGTATTATCAAAACGTTCTGGTGACGGAGAAGCTCGTTCTTACGACCAAATCGATAACGCTCCAGAAGAAAAAGAACGTGGTATTACAATTAATACTTCACACATCGAATATGAAACTGAAAAACGTCACTATGCTCACGTTGACTGCCCAGGACACGCTGACTATGTTAAAAACATGATCACTGGTGCTGCTCAAATGGACGGCGGTATCTTAGTAGTATCTGCTGCTGACGGCCCAATGCCTCAAACTCGTGAACACATTCTTTTATCACGTAACGTAGGTGTTCCTGCATTAGTAGTATTCTTAAACAAAGTTGACATGGTTGACGATGAAGAATTATTAGAATTAGTTGAAATGGAAGTTCGTGACTTATTATCTGAATATGACTTCCCTGGCGACGATGTTCCTGTAATCGCTGGTTCAGCATTAAAAGCTTTAGAAGGCGACGAAGCTTATGAAGACAAAATCATGGAATTAATGGAAGCTGTAGATACTTTCATTCCAACTCCAGAACGTGATTCTGACAAACCATTCATGATGCCAGTTGAGGACGTATTCTCAATCACTGGTCGTGGTACTGTTGCTACAGGCCGTGTTGAACGTGGTCAAATCAAAGTTGGTGAAGAGATTGAAATCATCGGTTTAACTGAAGAATCTTCTAAAACAACTGTAACTGGTGTTGAAATGTTCCGTAAATTATTAGACTTCGCTGAAGCTGGAGATAACATCGGTGCTTTATTACGTGGTGTTGCTCGTGAAGACGTTAACCGTGGTCAAGTATTAGCTAAACCAGGTTCAATCACTCCTCACACTAAATTCAAAGCGGAAGTTTATGTATTATCAAAAGAAGAAGGTGGACGTCATACTCCATTCTTCACTAACTACCGCCCACAATTCTATTTCCGTACAACTGACGTAACTGGTGTAGTAAACTTACCAGAAGGCATTGAAATGGTTATGCCTGGCGACAACGTTGAAATGGACGTTGAATTAATTTCACCAATCGCTATTGAAGACGGTACTCGTTTCTCAATTCGTGAAGGTGGACGTACAGTTGGATCAGGCGTTGTTACAATCATCGAAGCTTAATTTTCGATATTGAACACGATTGATTAAACTTATAAAATAGAAAGAGCTATCATGCTCTTTCTCAAAATAAACCTCCCAATCCGTTAGTATTAACTTTCGGTTTGGGAGGTTTTTTAATATTTATTTTACTAAGTCCGAACTATGTTCAATTATTGATAAAAATAGCTTCACACTGTTTTGTAGTGATTGCTCATCCAAATCGAATTTTGGATGGTGATGTGGATAATTAGCTTTAAGTGCTTCGTTTCCGACACCTGTAAAGAAATAAGTGCCAGGTACATGTTGTAAGAAATAACCTACATCTTCTCCTCCAAGTGAAGGTGGGAAATCGAATGCTTCTTCAATTGTATCAATTTCTGATGCAAGACTTTTAGCCCATTCTGTTTCTTTTTCGTGATTAACAACTGGAGGATAACCATCATGATAATTCAAATGGCACTTCACGCCATAACTTGATTCAATACCGTTTAAAATGCCGTTTAAACGTTCTTTAATTTGATCTTTCACAGTAGGTAAGTATGTTCTGATTGTACCAGTAAGTTGTACTGTATCAGCTATAACATTGAATGCATTACCACCTTTAAATGTACCAAATGTTACCACAGCAGATTCTAATGGATCTATCGTTCTAGAGACAATGCTTTGTGCTTGAACGATAAGTGAAGATGCAGCAACGATAGGGTCTTTAGCTAATTGAGGCATTGCTCCGTGGCCACCTGAACCTTGAATATCTATTTCAAATGAATCAGCTGCTGCATATGCTGGTCCTGAACAAAAGCCAACTTTATTTGCTTCTATATGACTTGCTGTATGTGTACCAAAAATATAATCTACACCATCAAGTGCGCCAGCTGCTACCATGGATTTTGCTCCTCCTGGAAGTGATTCTTCGGCATGTTGATGGATTAATACGACATTGCCATGAATTTCAGCTTCGTGTTGTTTTAGGATTTTAGCTGTAATTAATAAGCTTGCTGTGTGAGCATCATGACCACATGCATGCATAACACCATCCACTGTAGATTTATAAGGTACATCTTTCTCATCTTGAATTGGCAAAGCATCAAAGTCAGCTCTTAAAGCAATCGTAGGTCCGGCATTACCGCCTTTAATATAACCTAGGAGCCCGTTACCACCGACATCTTTTTTAACTTCTATACCTAAATTCTCAAGGTAATCAGCTATATATTTTTTTGTATTTTCTTCTTGGAAAGATAGTTCTGGATTTTGATGCAAATGTCTTCTGATATCTATTAATTCATCCATATATTGATTAACTTCAGTCGTTAAATTCATTATTATAATTCCTTTCCATAAACTTAAATGTAGTTAATAAGAATATTCGAACAGCGTTGATTAGTCCTTGCTCATCTATATCAAATTTCGGATGATGATGTGGATAATCCGCTTTGAAATGTTCATTTCTTGTTCCTGTATAGAAAAATGCACCAGGTACACGTTGCTGATAATAAGAAAAGTCTTCTCCACCTAAACTTGCTTCTAATTCAACTAATTCTTGAACACTAGCTATTTCTTTAGTAGCTTCTAATATTAGGTCTGTTTCTTTTTCAGTATTTATAACAGGTGGGTAACCTTTACTGTATTTTAAATCGTAAGTGACATCAGTAGAAGTAGCGATACCTTCTAGTACTTTTTTAAATCCTTCAATTACACTTATTTGAGTATCTGAGTCGAATGTTCTGATCGTACCTCCAATTTTACAAGTATCAGGTATGACGTTGTTGGTTTCTCCAGCATTAAACATCGTTATGGATAATACAGCAGGTGATAATGCACTTGTTTTACGTGAAACAATATACTGTAAATCATTACATAATTGAATACCTGCAGCTAGTGGATCAATAAGTTGATCTGGGTGAGCTGCATGTCCACCTCGTCCTTTTAAAGTAATCCAAAAATCATCAGGGATACCTGTCGTTGTACCGTATTTGTAGCCTATTTTACCGACATCTAAACTACTTGATACATGTTGTCCAATGATAGCGTCAACACCCGTTAAACAGCCGTCAGCGATCATTTGTATAGCACCACCAGGATCCACTTCTTCAGCGTGTTGATGAATAAACACTACACGACCATTTATTTCATCTTTATGCTCGGATAATATTTTTGCAGTCATTAAGAGAACAGCCGTATGTGCATCATGTCCACAAGCATGCATAACGCCATCAACTGTTGATTTGTAAGGTACTTCTTTTTCATCTTGTATAGGTAAAGCGTCAAAGTCGGCTCTTATAGCTAATGTTGGACCGTCTTTCTCTTTATTAAGTGTGCCTACTACACCTCGTCCACCAACACCTTCTCTAACATCTATACCTAGATTTTTTAAATAATTAGCGATATAGGCAGGCGTTTTAACTTCTTCAAAAGATAATTCAGGATTCATATGTAAGTGTCTTCTAATTTCTATCATTTCATCATAATAATGATCAACTTTTTGTAGTAATATATTTTTCATCTTATAGAACACCTTCAATCTCAAGAACTTTTATGAACATTTCAGTTGTTGTTTTCATTGCATCTTCATCTAAATCAAACATAGGATGATGATGAGGTACTGTTGAAGCTTTACCCTCATTACCACTACCAGTTAAGAAGAAACAGCCAGGGCGATTGAGAAGGTAATATGAGAAGTCTTCACCAATCATCATTGGCGGTATATCTTCGTATGTTAAATGTAAGGACTCAGCTGCTTCTTTTACAACGTTATATTGTTCTTCATGGTTAACAACAGTAGGGTATCCTCTGCGATAATTGAATTCATAAGTAGCATTATTGGCAATACAAATGCCTTTTAATAATCGTTCTAGCTCTTCTTCAATCGTGTCTTTTACTTCAGGTTTGAAAGTTCTAACTGTACCTTCGATGGTAGCTGTATCACTTATAACATTAAAAGCACTTCCTGCATCTATCTTACCAACTGTTATGACACCTCTATCTATAGGATCAATATGTCGAGATATAATTTTTTGTAAACTAGAAATGTATTCAGCAACAATTACAATCGGATCAATCGATGTATGTGGTTTAGCACCGTGTCCACCTTTACCTTGAATCGTAATATCAAAATAGTCCGGTGAAGCCATCATATCAGCAGGCTTTGTCTTAATTGAAGATGTTTCATGACCGCTCCAAAAATGATTTCCGTACACTTTATCAACGCCTTCTAACGCCCCATCATTTATCATAGGACTTGCACCACCAGGACTTAACTCCTCAGCGTATTGAAAAATAAAAACAACATTCCCTTTAAGTAAATGTTGATGTTCATGAAGTAATTCGCAAAATGTTAAAAGTGTCGCTGTATGACCGTCATGTCCACAAGCATGCATAACACCGTCGACAGTAGATTTATATGGAACGTCTTTTTCGTCTTGAATAGGTAAAGCATCGAAATCAGCACGGAATGCGATTGTTTGACCAGGTTGATTACCTTCTAGCTTTGCAACAATTCCACGCTCTCCAACGCGCTCTCTAATCGTCAATTTATCTAGCTTTTTTAATTCAGATAAAAGAAAATCATGAGTTTTTTCCTCATGAAATGAAAGTTCTGGGTTCTTATGCATATATCGTCTAATTTCGACTAAACGATCAAATTTATTTGCTACTTTTTCTTTCCAATTTATCATTAATAAACCTTCTTTCAATTCCATCAAAATATAGTATGACTATTGTAGCAAAGTTTATAGAAAATTTAAACAATTCAATTTACTATGATAACGCTTAATTCTTTGATTTTGATGTGTTATGATAAATAAAAAGTGCTAAAGGAGAAAGTGTATATGGTACAAACATTAGATACATTCTTAACAACAAATTTAAATGAATTGAAAGACAATGGTTTGTATAATGAAATTGATATCGTTGAAGGTGCAAATGGCGCTGAAATAACAATTGGCGGTAAAAATTATATCAACTTATCATCAAATAACTATCTTGGATTAGCTACAGACGAAGACTTGAAAAAAGCAGCTAAAGATGCAATAGATTCACATGGTGTAGGTGCTGGTGCAGTACGTACTATAAATGGAACATTAGATTTGCATAGAGAGTTAGAAGAAACATTAGCACAATTTAAAGGTACGGAAAGCGCTATTGCTTATCAATCAGGATTTAACTGTAACATGGCAGCTATTTCAGCAGTCATGAATAAAAATGATGCAATATTATCTGATGAATTAAATCATGCTTCAATTATTGATGGTTGTCGTTTATCAAAAGCAAAAATCATTCGAGTAAATCACTCAGACATGGAAGACTTAAGAGCAAAAGCGAAAGAAGCGGTTGAATCAGGTCAATATAATAAAGTCATGTACATCACTGATGGTGTGTTCTCAATGGATGGGGACGTAGCTTTATTACCTGAAATCGTTGAAATAGCTGAAGAATTTGGTTTAATCACTTATGTTGATGACGCACATGGTTCAGGTGTAATGGGTAAAGGTGCTGGAACTGTTAAGCATTTTGGTTTACAAGATAAAATTGATTTCCAAATTGGTACACTTTCTAAAGCGATTGGTGTAGTAGGCGGTTATGTGGCAGGTACTAAAGATTTAATTGATTGGTTAAAAGTCGCTTCAAGACCATTTTTATTCTCAACATCTTTAGCTCCTGGAGATACTAAAGCAATTACAGAATCCGTTAAAAAATTAATGGCCTCAACAGAATTACATGATAAATTATGGGATAATGCTAATTATTTAAAAGAAGGCTTAAAAGCAAAAGGTTTCGATATAGGTCATTCTGAAACACCAATCACACCGGTCATTATCGGTGAAGAGAAAAAAGCACAAACATTTAGTAAACGACTTATGGATGAAGGTGTATATGCAAAAGCAATCGTATTCCCAACAGTTCCTAGAGGTACAGGTCGTGTTAGAAATATGCCAACAGCTGCACATACTAAAGAACAACTAGATGATGCAATTGAAGCATATGAAAAAATTGGTAAAGAATTAGGATTATTATAAATAGAATAACTATAAAAAAGCAGTAGAAATTCATTGTATCAATTGAATTTCTACTGCTTTTTCTCATATTTATGAAATGAGTATGTTGTTAAGTGTTAGCTAATTGGCAGTATTGAGAATAATGTCCCTAAGTATCTCTTATACAATTGGTTTTTGTATTAAGTAACTTATTTATTCTTGCTATGTACTTCTGAAGTATACAAATTGGATGAAATATAGTAAAATATCATTAAAGAAAGCGTTTTTGTTTTTCTCAAGAGTACAAATGAACGTTTCAACAATACAGGAGGATTTTATAATGAAAAAAATCATGATCACTGGGGCGCTAGGGCAAATCGGGACAGAATTAGTTATGAAATTAAGAAAGAAATATGGTAATGAAAATGTTTTAGCAACAGATATAAGACAACCAGAAAGTGAAAGTGAAATAAATAATGGTCCATTTGAAATTTTAGATGTAACCGATCAAGATAGATTCCATTCATTAGTTAAGAATTTTGAAGCGGATACTTTAATGCATATGGCAGCACTTCTTTCAGCTACTGCTGAAAAAAATCCATTATTCGCATGGAATCTGAATATGGGTGGACTAGTAAATGCTCTTGAAGTAGCTCGAGAATTTGATATGCAGTTCTTTACACCAAGTTCAATCGGTGCGTTTGGTCCAAATACACCTAAAGATATGACACCTCAAGTTACAATTCAAAGACCAACTTCAATGTATGGTGTTAATAAAGTAGCGGGTGAATTGTTATGTGATTATTACTACACTAAATTTGGTGTTGATACGAGAAGTATGAGATTTCCTGGTTTAATTTCTTATATAAAAGAACCAGGTGGAGGTACTACAGATTACGCAGTTGAAATTTACTTCAAAGCAATTCGTGAAGGCAAATACGACAGTTATATTGCGAAAGATACGTATATGGATATGATGTTCATGGACGATGCCATCGATGCAATCATTCAGTTAATGGAAGCAGACAGTGAACGATTGATTAACCGTAATGCATATAATGTGAGTGCAATGAGCGTTGATCCAGAAACAATTAAAACAGCTATTCAAAAGAAAATGCCTAACTTTGAACTAGGATATGATGTTGATCCAGATCGTCAAGCAATTGCCGAGAGTTGGCCAAACGCTATCGATTCATCTTGTGCTAAAGAAGAATGGGGATTTTCTCCAAGTTATAATTTAGATAGTATGACTGAATTAATGCTTAAAGCAATTGAAGAAAAAGATAACTTAGCCAAAAGTTAACTTTAATGTGTATATTTTTTAAATTTTCCAAAAATTCATTGAATAACACCTCTATGACTGATATACTTGTTAACATTAATTATTAATTAGCCTAGGGGGAATCATTATGTCAGAAACATTTTACGTAGAAAAGCGTGAGCAGCTTAAAGAGAAACCGGACTTTCAAAATTTAGTCTTTGGTGAAATCTTTACTGATTATATGCTGTCTATGTCATATAAACAAGGTGAAGGCTGGTCAGAGCCTAAAATAATTCCATATGGGCCGATTACTTTGTCACCAAGTGCACAAGGACTTCATTACGGACAAACAGTATTTGAAGGTATGAAAGCTTATAAAGATGGTGATGATGTTGCACTATTCAGACCAGACCAAAATTTCAAGAGAATTAATTTATCTTTAAAAAGACTTGAAATGCCTCAAATCGATGAAGAAAAAGTATTAGATGGTCTATTACAACTTATAGATTTAGAACGTGAATGGATCCCAAGTGGTGAAGGACAATCTTTATATGTTAGACCATTTGTATATGCTACTGAACCTTACTTAGGTGTACGTTCTTCAACAGACTATGAATTTTTAGTGATTCTTTCTCCAGTAGGCGCTTATTATGGTGATGAACAAATGAAACCTACTAGCATTTATGTAGAAGATGAATTTGTACGTGCAGTAAGAGGCGGCGTTGGCTTTGCTAAATGTGGTGGTAACTATGCGGCTAGTTTAATTGCACAAACACGTGCTAATGAATTAGGTTTCGATCAAGTATTGTGGTTAGATGGTGTAGAACAAAAATATATCGAAGAAGTAGGAAGCATGAATATTTTCTTCGTTATTGATGGAAAAGTAGTAACACCGGAATTAAACGGCAGTATTTTACCAGGTATTACGCGTAAAACTGTACTCGAACTTGCTCAAGAAATGGGCTATGAAACTGAAGAAAAACGATTATCTATTGATGATATTATTAATGCACATCACGATGGTCGTTTAACAGAAATTTTCGGTACAGGAACTGCAGCAGTTATTTCTCCAGTAGGATTCTTAAAATACGAAGAGGCAGAAATTACAATCAATAATAATGAGATTGGTCCAATTACTCAAGCGTTATTTGATGAATATACAGCAATTCAAACTGGTAAAAAAGAAGATAAAAATGGTTGGAGAGTTGTAGTAGGACAAGAAAGTCATATCGAAATAGTATAATTGAAAAACAATAAAGAGCGGCCTACTAAATGTAGTGCCGCTCTTTTTAAAGGAGTACAAATAATGATTAAATGGTTATTGTTCGATAAAGATGGTACATTACTCAAATTTGATGAAACATGGTCAGAGATTTCATTAGTTATGATAGATCGATTTGTAGAACAGTACCAAGTTGATAATAAGCAAGCCTTACAAGAAAAACTAGGATACGTAAATGATAGATTTTTATCTAGTGGCATACTTGCTTCAGGTACATTGTCAGATATTATAGATGTCTTCTCTGAATACGCACCAACTATAGATAAAAAAGAAATTGAAAAATGGACGGTAAAAATAAGCAAAGACTTAATAAGTGAATATAAACCTGAGACTATCGTCATTGAAGGATTAATAGAAACTTTAACAGCTTTTAAAGACAAAAAATATAATATTGGCATCATCACAAGTGATGATATAGACGGTACAGAACGATTTATTAAAGACGCAAAAGTAGAACATTTGATTGATGAAAAAATTACAGCATCTATAAATGGCTATCAAAAGCCAAACCCTAAAATGGTAGAAAAATTTTATGAAAAATGGGACGTAGCACCTGATGAAATCGCAATAATAGGAGATACACCCACTGATATACAAATGGGCAAAAATGCTCATTTCAAAGTAGTTGTTGGCGTACTTAGTGGTACAGGAGATGAGGCAGATTTAACAGGTGCAGATTATATTTATAAAGATATTAACGAGTTTTATGAAAAAGAAGCGGAATGGAATAAATAATATAATTTAAAAAATGCTCCAAACCATTTGAAATAATTAATGGTTTAGAGCATTTTTTTATTTTACTCGTGTATCGATTGAACGGTGTGTTTCTATAACATGTGCAATCTTGTCGATAATGTGATTGATTGATTCTGGATCTTCGTATAAGTCATAATCATTTATATTTACACGTACTACAGGGCATTCTGTGAAATTGTTAACCCAATTATCATAACGTGCGAAAAGTTTTTTCCAGTATGCTTCGTCTGTTTCGATTTCCATTTGGCGACCTCTATTTTTGATGCGTTGTATAACGTCTTCGTAGTCGCATTCTAAATAAATTAATGCATCAGGTTTAGGGAAGTATGGTGTCATAACCATTGCTTCAAATAGATCTCTATAAGTTGCATAGTCTTCTTTTGTCATTGTTCCTTGTTCTTCATGCATTTTTGCGAAAATATCAACATCTTCATAGATTGAGCGGTCTTGTATAAATCCTCCGCCATATTCAAACATTCTTTTTTGTTCTTTAAAACGTTCCGCTAAAAAGTATATTTGTAGGTGGAAACTCCAACGTTCGAAATCATGATAAAATTTTTCTAAATACGGGTTATTGTCGACTTTTTCAAAAGAAGTCTTAAAGTTTAAACGTTCGCTAAGTGCTTGTGTTAAAGATGATTTTCCAACACCAACAGTACCAGCAATTGTGATAATAGCATCACTTGGTATGACTTTATTTGTCATGTGTAATCTCTCCAATCAAAGGTTGTAATAATTTTAAAATTTGTTGATAATCTGCGGTGTTATTTACGAAATCTAAATGAGAAGTATCAATTTGAATAGCATCGATTTCACTTTTCACTTCTTCGTAGAATTGATTATAATCACTTTTTAGTTGTGCTAAGTAATTATTTTCTATTTGTGATTCATATGATCTATTACGATGGGCAATACGTTGTTGTAGGACTTCTAATGAGGCATCGAGAAAGATAATTTGATCAGGCATACGAATATCTTCAGTTAAAATATCATAAATTCGACTAAATTTATCAAATTCACTATCGTTTAAAGTGTTTTTTGCAAAAATCTTATTTTTAAAAATATGATAATCACTTACGATTCCTTTAATATTCTTTAAATCTGTTAGCTGTTTGTAACGATGACATAAGAAGAACATCTCCGTTTGAAAACTCCATTTAGAAATATCATCATAAAAATCACTTAAGAAAGGATTTTCGTCAACAATTTCAAATTCTTCAGTATAATTTAAAGCTTCAGCAAGCTTTTTAGTTAAGGAGCTTTTCCCGACTCCAATAGGTCCTTCGATTGCAATAAAGGTTTTTTTCATATATATCTCCCTAGATGTTAAAATAGACATACTTATTCTATCATAAATTAAACGGAGTGAAATATAGCGTGCATGAAAATTATATGAAACTTGCAATTGAAGAAGCAAAAAAAGCTTGGGAAATGGATGAAGTACCAATTGGTGCAATTGTTGTATATAAAGGAGAAGTGATTGGAAGAGGTCATAACTTAAGAGAGAATGATCAAGATCCAATTGCACATGCTGAAATGATTGCGATACAAGAGGCAGCCAAGTATCTGAAATCGTGGAGACTAGAAGAAACTACTTTATATGCTACTTTAGAGCCCTGTGTCATGTGTTCGGGCGCGATTGTGATGAGTAGAATACCGCATGTCGTTTATGGTGCAACAGATCCTAAAGGTGGCTGTAGTGGTAGCTTAATAAATTTAATAGAAGATACTCGGTTTAATCACCGTGCTACAGTTGAAAGAGGGATACTTGAGCAAGAATGCGGTGAGATGTTACGAACGTTTTTTAGAGAGAAAAGAAGCCTAAAAAAACAAATTAAGCAGAATAATACAGATTTATAGAGATTATTACTTTTATTTGTTAAAATTTATGTTGAATATAAAGAAAAGAGGTTACTTTCATGATAAAGTTAATCGCAACAGATATGGACGGCACTTTGCTGAACGCAGCACATGAAGTTTCAAATGAAAATTATGAAGCAATAAAATTTGCACAATCAAAAGGTATCTCGGTAGTTATTGCTACTGGAAGAGCATTTTACGAGGCACATAGCCCAATTGAAAAAACAGATTTATCATTACCATACATTTGTTTAAATGGAGCAGAAGTAAGAGATGAAGAATTTAATATCGTCCATACTTCTAAATTAACACGACCTTTAATCAATAAAATTACGGGAATTTTGAACAAGGAAGATATTTATTATCAAGTTTATACGAACTTTGGTATTTATACCGAAGATCCTGAGAAAGACTTGGAAATTTATGTCGATATAGCAGAAAAAGCTGGTCAAAAAGCTGATGTCAAAAAAATCCGTGCCAATATTCAAAGTAGAATTGATAACGGAACTTTAAAAACAGTAGATAGTTACGATGAAATTGAAAGTCGTCCAGGGGAAATTATATTGAAAATTTTAGCATTTGCGAGTGATTTATCTAAAATTGATAGAGCTAAAGCTGAAATTTCAGAATCACAAAGTTTAGCAGTTTCATCATCTTCAAGAGGGAATATTGAAATCACACATTCTGATGCGCAAAAGGGAATTGCATTAGAAGCAATAGCAAATCAATTAAACATTCCAATGTCAGATGTGATGGCAATTGGTGATAACTTAAATGATGTTTCAATGTTAGAAAAAGCCGGGTATGCTGTTGCAATGGAAAACGGAGCACCTGAAGTGAAAGAATTAGCTGATTACGTTACGGATACTAATGAGCATAGTGGTGTAGGAAAAGCGATTATTCATGCATTGAAAAATTATGACCGTTAATATACATCGTCCATAAGAATGATTTTTAATGAAAATTAAATTCTTAGTTTCTCAGTATGCTATAATGATACGTAATTAATATCATTAAAATTTTGAGGTGACAACAGTGAAAGTATTACTTATTGTAGGTAGCGCTAAGCAATATTCACATACACACGCCCTTGCACAATTTGTTCGTGGGAACTTAGAAGACCAAGGTGCAGAGGTAACTTTGTTTGATTTATATGACAAACCAATACCGTTCTTAGACGTATCAGGTCAACATTTAAACGATGAACGAATTAAAGTTAATGTAAATGAATTACGCGAAAAAGCTGAAGAAGCAGATGCGATTATAATTGGTACGCCAAATTACCACGGTTCATATTCTGGTATTTTAAAAAATGCTTTAGACCATTTAACAATGGATCAATTTAAAATGAAACCAGTAGGCTTAATATGTAATAGTGGTGGGATGAGAAGTACAGAGCCATTATCACATTTGAGAATTATTATGAGAAACTTATTAGGAATTGCAGTTCCTGTCCAAATTTCAACACAAGATGCTGACTTCGGTAAAACAGAAGATGGCACATATTATATTGATGTAGATGACATTAAATTACGTGTTAAATTGTTTACAGAGCAAATTACAAAACTAATTAAAAACAATCCTTGGATAGAAGCAGAAGAACAAGTGAATTCATAAAGAGGATAGAGGGCAACAGCAGAGGCTGTTGCCTTCTTTTTGTTCTATATAAGAAAATATGGACCGATAAATAAAATTACCGGTCCAGAAACGGGAAATACGGACCGATAAATAAAATTACCGGTCCAGAAATGAGAAATACGGACCGATAAATAAAATTACCGGTCCAGAAATGAGAAATACGGACCGATAAAATCAATTATCGACCCGAAAACGCGAAACACATAAAAATACAGACCGGCTCATGGAGGCGGTCTGTTCATATTTAGATTACTTTGTATATTTTAGTCTTGCGAATGCATCGTGTTGGTGTATAGATTCTTCGTTACGACATTCTATTTCGAATCCTTGTATCCACTCAAGATCTACTAAATCAGCAGCTACTAATCTAATTAAGTCTTCTACAAATCTTGGATTCTCATATGCTCTTTCTGTAACGGCTTTTTCGTCTGTACGTTTCAATATTGGATACAACATTGAACTTGCGTTAGCCTCCATACCGTCTAATACGATGTCTTTGTAGTTATCAGGTAGGTCTATTTCAGGATCTAAGTCAATGAGTACTGTTATGATGCCACGTTGGTTATGTGCTGAATATTCACTGATTTCTTTAGAACATGGGCATAACGTTGTAACAGGTACTTCGATGCCTAAAGATTTTTTAGTCACTTTATCATCTGAAACAGAAAGTATATATCTAATGTCTGCATGTCCGACTGCTTTTTGGTTAGTCACAGGACTAAAACGGTTAAAGAACCATTTAGCTGTAACATCTAATGATGCAGTGTTTTGGAGCATAACAGATTGAAGTGTATTCAATAATGTTGTTAAATGGTCAAATTCTAATTTCACGCCGTTATCATAATGCTTTTCAACACTTTCTATAATACGGCTCATATTGATGCCTTTTTCATCTTGATTTAAACTAGTTGAAAATTCGAAGTTTCCAACTGTTTGAAAATCATCTATTCTGACAGGGTAAATTAAGTTTTTGATACCAACATGTTCAATTTCGAATAGGAAATCTTTTTTAGAGCTTTGCAAATCTGGCATCTTTTCTTTTTCGGTAGGTTTATTTCCTTTTATAGGATCAACTGAACCGAAATATTTCCATCTCGCTTCACGTGTTGATAAATCTAATTGTGTCATACACATTGCCTCCACTATCTATTCAATATGATATGTCCAGAAATGTTCTGTCTTCAACCACATATCTTTAGCCGCTTCACTTTCTTGTGTATTTGAAGCGAGATTTTGTAACATTGGACCGGTTTGAGACGCATGAGCTTGAAGGACCTTCATCTTGCGTTCTTCATAACCAGTAATATCTATATTTATATCTGGTTCTCCTAAATCGCTGTATGTGTCATTACTAAACGCTACTAAATGTAGTTTAGGTCTAGATGATTCATCCATGCGACTAACTGTTCTTACTACTGATTCTGCTGTTGCTTCATGATCTGGATGAACAGAATAACCAGGATAGAATGAAATAATAAGTGATGGATTAAGTTCATCTATTAATGATTTTACCATACTATCTATTTCATCTTTAGGTTCAAATTCAATTGTTTTATCTCTATATCCCATTTTTCTTAAATCTGTTATACCAATTGCTTCAGCAGCTGCATCCAATTCACGTTCTCTAATATGTGGTAAAGATTCACGTGTAGCAAAAGGTGGGTTACCAAGATTACGCCCCATCTGACCTAAAGTTAAACATGCATACGTTACAGGGGTACCATCATCTACAAATTTACTAAGTGTGCCAGATGTACCGAATGCTTCGTCGTCAGGATGTGGAAAAATAACTAATACTTGTCTTTCATCATTCATTGTATTCACCTCTTAATCCTTGAAAGGATTGCTACTTATTTCTAATGTCGCAGCAAGTTGTCCTTCATAATTTAGTCCTGCTAATAATAGTTCTTTATCTTCAGTTACCTCAAAGTGTGTTAAACCTTGTACATAGACCCAACCATTGTTGTCTAATTTTAATCCAACACGATAAGGCTCTTTATTCCCACCAGTTAAATGTGCATGGGTAAATGTGACTTGGATATTTCTTAAAAATGTACCAGCATTAAATACTTTGTTGTCGAAATGGTTAGCATAAGCTCCATTTGTCGTTTCTACATGGAGATATACTGGCTTATTTTCATATTCTGATATTAGTGTTTGTACTTGATCTACTTGAATTAATTCCATGCCTTTCACTCCTCATAGTATATACTTTACTATTCTACTAAATTCTTGAGTAAATTTATATACAATCTGCTCACAACCTATGATTTATTATCTTTTAATATTACATCTCTAGTGTGTTGATATTGATTCATATTATTTTGGTATTCTAACAACATATAACTCACTACATCAATTAGAAAATGAGCTGAAATTTGTGTATTAATAAATTGTTTGTCGTTCACTCTTGTTTGATCAATTGTCATGATCACAATGTCAGAGTTTGCGGTAAGTTCACTTCCAGCATAATTGGTTATAGCGATAACTGTAGCATTTTGTGATTTGGCGATTTTTGCAGCATTTATGAGTTCATCCGTCTTCCCACTATTTGAAAATGCTATAAGTACATCCTTCTCAGATAATAATGATGCGCCAATTTTCATTTGATGCGCATCTGTTACGGCACTACCATTTATGCCCATTCTCATTGTTCTATAGTAAAACTCAGTTGCAGTTAATCCAGAACTTCCTAAACCTGCAAAAAGTGTTTGTTCACTATTAGATAATGTACTAATAAGTTGATTGATTTTCTCATTAGATATAAATTCACCTGTTTGTTGAATAATTGTTTGATGATATTCATGAATTCTTTTAATAAGTGGAACATTTTGAATATCTGTTTTTTCATAAGTTTGTTGAATGTTAAATTTCATATCTTGAAAGTGTTGATAATTCAATTTATGACTGAACCTTGTAATACTTGAAGTAGAAACATCGATAGCGTATGCCAATGAAGTAATAGTTGAAAAATGGTCTCCTACAGGATGATCTAATATGTATCTAGCAATTTTTTCGTCAGCTTTTGTGAAAAGGTATGAAAATTGCTGAATACGATTTTCAAAATTCATAATTTACACCTCTATTTAATTAGTAATTATGAGTATATATGAAAATGTTTTTCAAAACAAATAATAGTATTGACTATAATTTTCATGATGTTATATTTAGGATAAATAGGAGGTGCGTATTTTATGAGTAAAATTTTTGATAAAGCGCAACAATTCGGGAAATCATTTATGTTACCAATCGCCATTCTACCAGCAGCAGGTTTGCTATTAGGTATTGGTGGTGCATTAAGCAATCCAAATACAATTAAAGCATATCCAATTTTGGATATAGATTTTTTGCAATATATATTTATCTTAATGTCTTCAGCGGGTAATATCGTTTTTGCTAACTTGCCAGTGCTATTTGCAATCGGGGTGGCTATAGGTTTGGCGAAAAGTGATAAAGGAACAGCAGGATTAGCAGCAATGTTAGGTTTCTTAATCATGAATGCTACAATGAACGCATTATTAACCATTACTGATGATGTCGCAGCACAAGAAGAATTAGCTAAAGCTGGACAAGGCATGGTCTTAGGGATTCAGACTGTTGAAACAGGTGTGTTTGGCGGGATTATTGTAGGTATTATGACAGCAATGCTACACAATAAGTACAATAAAATTTCATTACCACCATTTTTAGGGTTCTTTGGTGGATCTAGGTTTATACCAATTGTGACTTCAGTGGCTTCTATAGGATTAGGCGTTATCCTATTCTTTATTTGGCCAACGATTCAAGGTTGGATATTCAATGCGGGTGGACTTGTAAATAAAACAGGTGTAATTGGTACATTTATTTATGGGTTTGTATTACGTATGCTTGGACCATTTGGTTTACATCACATATTCTATTTACCATTCTGGCAAACTGCTTTAGGTGGAACAATGGAAATCAATGGCAAAATTGTACAAGGTACACAAAACATCTTCTTTGCACAATTAGGAGATGCAAATGTAACGCAATATTATTCAGGTATTTCTAGATATATGTCAGGTCGATTTATTACGATGATGTTTGGACTATTAGGTGCAGCTTTAGCAATTTATCATACAGCTAAACCAGAAAAGAAAAAAGTAGTCGGTGGTTTAATGCTGTCAGCAGCATTGACATCATTTTTAACGGGTATAACAGAACCATTAGAATTTAGTTTCTTATTTATAGCTCCAGTGTTATATGTTATTCATGCCATATTTGATGGATTAGCATTTATGATGGCAGATATATTTAATATTACAATTGGACAAACATTTAGCGGTGGCTTTATTGATTACATTCTATTTGGTGTGTTACAAGGAAACAGCAAGACTAACTTCTTACTTGTCATTCCAATAGGTATAGTTTGGTTCTTATTGTATTATGTAACATTTAGATTCTTAATTACGAAGTTTAACTTTAAGACGCCTGGCCGTGAAGATGAAGATTCAGTCAAATCTGTTGATGTGAGTGATCGCGCAAAGACAATCATCGAAGGCTTAGGTGGCAAAGACAATATAGATACAGTTGATTGTTGTGCAACACGTCTTAGAGTAACAATCAATGATGAAAAACTTTTCAATGAAGATGTTATTAAGACAACTGAATCGAGAGGTGTTGTACAAAAAGGAACAGGTGTTCAAATCATTTACGGTCCACATGTTACAACAATAAAAAATGAAGTAGAAGAAGCATTAGAAAATAAATAAGGAGTGCTTAATAAATGTTACCACAAGGATTAATTGTTTCATGTCAAGCTTTACCAGAGGAGCCTTTGCATTCATCATTTATAATGAGTAAGATGGCATTAGCAGCATATCAAGCAGGTGCAAAAGGAATTCGAGCAAATACGAAAGAAGATATCATTGCAATAAAAGAAGAAATCAGTTTACCAGTAATAGGTATTGTAAAGCGTGATTATGAAGGTTCTAAAGTCTTTATTACAGCTACATCTAAAGAAGTCGATGAGTTAATTGAAAGTGGTTGTGAAGTGATCGCTTTAGATGCAACGAAACAAGAAAGACCTAAAGAATCACTTGAGGAACTTGTTTCATATATTAGAGAGCATGCACCAAATGTTGAGATTATGGCAGATGTATCTGATTTAGAAGAAGCGGTTAATGCTGATAAACTAGGGTTTGATTACGTTGGAACAACATTAAGAGGATACACAGAATATACTAAAGGGCATGTTTTATACGAAAATGATTTTCAATTTTTAAAAGACGTGTTAAGCAATGTTAATGCAAAAGTAATAGCAGAGGGAAATGTTATTACACCAGAAATGTTTAAACGTGTTACGGATTTAGGCGTGCATTGTACAGTAGTTGGAGGAGCCATCACAAGACCTTTAGAAATAGCAAAACGATTTATTAAAGAAATAGAGGGATAAATAATGAAAATTATTAACTTAGGTTCTAAAGAGGAAGCGTGTCATTACGTAGCAAATGAGTTGTTAAAACAAATTATTTCAAATAAAAAGAGTGTGCTAGGTTTAGCTACAGGCGGAACGATGGTTCGAGTATATGAGCAACTTGTTAATTTAATTAGAATTAATGAAATTGATTTAAGTGAAATTACGACATTTAACTTAGATGAGTATATTGGAATAGATTATGACCATCCGGAAAGTTATTACACATATATGCATGACGTGTTGTTCAATCACTTACCAACTTGGAACGAAGAGAAAATACATTTGCCAAACGGGTCAGCTGAAAATCTTCAAGAAGAAATAAAACGTTACGAAGATTTATTAGATAAAGAAGGACCGATAGATGTACAAATATTAGGAATTGGTGAAAATGGGCATATCGGTTTTAATGAACCAGGGACATCATTTGATAGTTTAACAAGTATCGTAGGATTAACACAGTCTACAATAGAAGCAAACAGCAGATACTTTGAAACAAAAGAAGAAGTGCCTGAACAAGCAATATCAATGGGAATTCACTCTATATTGAAAGCAAAACGTATTATTTTATTAGCATATGGACCTAAAAAAACTGATGCAATTCGTAAATTATTAACTGGTGAAATCACAACTGATTTACCAGCATCAGCTTTATACAATCATCCAAATGTGGAAGTAATATTAGATAATAACGCATATTTAAGTGAACAAGAAGAAATTTAGAACATTGCATTGTTTTTAAATTCACTTGAATGATTATTAGCTTTAAAGTACAATTACTACTGAGATTAGCCTCAAGAAATGGCGGGTGGAAGTAGTGGAAACAATGCGTATTTCATTTAATGATGAAGCGGTATTGGATTATTGCAATATAATGGGGTACCAATATTTTGAAGAAGTACCTGTTCAATATTTGTTAAGTATTCTTCGGGAGTTTAATAGTTTTAAGCCTTTTATGGGGAGTAAGACGAAACTCAGACAAATTAAAAGTGAGTTCGAACAAACAGAACGTATTATGACATTAGAAAATTACAACGCAGAATTAGAATGTCTTAAAGAAAATAAAGATGGAGATAATGCATTTTACCAATATCAAATGACATTATTTAAGAATCGCAAAGTTGTAGCTAAAGTTACAGCAGAATTTAGCATAATGTACTAGTAAATATAAAAAAACTGCCTACAAAGTCGGAAACCTTTGTAGGCAGTTTTTATTATACTTCTTCAGTATATACTTCGATTTTTTCAATTCGATTTGAAGCACCGTGATCTACTGGTCCTACAAAATCATTCATTTTCCAGCCATTTTTAATTGCAGATGCTACAAATGCTTTTGCATGTTTAACCGCTTCTTCTGGTGTTTCACCATTTGCTAAATTAGCTGTTGTTGCTGCGGCGAATGTACATCCTGCACCGTGATTATAACTAGATTGGAATTTGTCTGTTGAAAGCAGAACGTGCTTTTGACCATTGTAGTATAAGTCATAGGCTTTATCTGATTCTAAAGCTTTTCCACCTTTAATGACGATATATTGTGCACCAAGTTCGTGGATTTTTTCTGCTGCTTTTTTCATATCATCAATTGTTGTAAGTTTACCTAAGCCTGAAAGTTGACCAGCTTCAAATAAGTTTGGTGTTACGACAGTAGCTTTTGGTAATAGTTCTTTAATCATTGCTTCAGTATTTCCTGGGTTAAGTACTTCATCGTCACCTTTACATACCATTACAGGGTCAACTACAAAAATTTCAGATCCTGATTCATCATATGCTTGACGTGCACGTTTAATGACTTCTTCTGAACCGAGCATACCCGTTTTAATTGCATCAGGGCCAATTGAAATAGCAGTGTTTAACTGTTTATCTAATAAATCAAGAGGTAATGGCGTTACATCATGTGCCCATGTTTTTGGGTCCATAGTAACGACTGCTGCTAATGCTACCATTCCGTATGTGTCGTGTTCTTGGAATGTTTTTAAATCAGCTTGCATTCCAGCTCCAGCACTTGTGTCAGATCCTGCTATTGTTAAGACTTTTTTTAATGCCATTGATGATTCCTCCCAATATTTCATATGTTACATCATATCATGTTTTTTAATTGTAAAAAATAGTTATGACCTTTTCATTAGTGCTATGTTATCATTTTGATTGAGGTGAATAATATGGATTGGCAAGAAATATTTCACAATATAAAAAAAGAGCATGACTTTAGCGAAATGGAGTCGTTTCTTGAAGAAGAATATCAAAACAAAACAATCTATCCAGATAGGGAAAATATTTATCAAGCGTTTGATTTAACCCCTTTAGATAGAGTGAAAGTGGTTATACTTGGTCAAGATCCATATCATGGACCTAATCAAGCACATGGTTTAGCTTTTTCAGTTCAACCTGATGCAAAGTTTCCACCTTCATTAAGAAATATATATAAAGAATTAGAGGAAGATATAGGGTGTAAACGCGAAACACCACACTTGCAAGATTGGGCAAATGAAGGCGTGCTATTGTTAAACACTGTATTAACTGTAGAAGCACATAAAGCACATTCTCATAAAGATATTGGTTGGGAAATATTCACGGATGAAATCATTAAAAGTGTTTCTCGTGAACTAGATGATGTTGTGTTTGTCTTGTGGGGAAAACCAGCGCAATCTAAAATTAAGCTGATTGATACAGAACGTCACCATATTATACAATCTGTTCATCCAAGTCCGTTATCAGCTTATAGAGGATTCTTTGGCTCGAAACCATTTAGTAAAACAAACGAATATCTGACTTCAAATGGAAAAGATCCAATAAAATGGTGTGGAGGTGACAATTTATGATTAGTAGAGATCAATTAATTGCTGCCATTGAAGAAGAACTAGTTGGAGCTGATAATGCCTCAACAAATGAAGTTTTTAATCGTCATATGCATGCAATTCATACTTTAAGTGGATTAGTTGATAAAAAAGAGGGTATTAATCACGATATAAAAGTGGAACAAAACTTCTCTTCGACTCCAAAAAATCCAATTAAAAAATCACAATCAAAAGTCTCTAATGAAGAAATTAGAAAGATGGGTGGAAAAGTACTTGATCAACCATCTGCTAATAAAACTGAAAATCAATTAACAACAGATGATGGTGTAGGTAATGGAAATTCAATTTTTGATTTTTAATAATAGAAAGGAAGATAAAAAATGAAATTATTTATAATTATAGGTGCGATTAATGCAATGATCGCAGTAGCAGCTGGAGCATTTGGTGCACATGGTTTAGAAAACAAATTATCAGCTAAGTACTTAGATATATGGGGAAAAGCTACAACATACCAAATGTACCATGCATTAGGATTGATATTACTTGGTATTATTTCAGGAGCAACATCAACTAGTTTAAATTTAGCAGGTTGGTTGATGACATTTGGAATTGTATTCTTTAGTGGGTCATTATATATTTTAGCTGTAACACAAATTAAAATATTAGGTGCTATTACGCCAATTGGTGGCGTACTGTTCATTGCAAGTTGGATTTTACTCGTAATTGCTGTTTGGAAATCTTAAGAAGTAGTTAATTACGTTTCACGAAACATATATATAAAGGTGGAACATTTATGGCAAGAAAAAAGAAAGATTTATCAAGAGGAAATTTAGATAAAAATTTATCTGAAAAATTTGTTTGGGCTATAGCTTACGGTTCAAGTATCGGATGGGGAGCGTTTATACTTCCTGGTGATTGGATTAGTCAAGCAGGTCCATTAGGTGCATCAATCGGTATCTTTATTGGTGCTTTACTTATGATCGTTATTGCAGTTAGTTATGGTGCACTCGTTGAGAAGTTTCCGGTTTCCGGTGGTGCATTTGCTTTTGGATATTTAGGATTCGGTAAATATGTATCGTTCTTCTCATCATGGTTTCTAACATTTGGTTATATATGTATCGTTGCATTAAACGCTTCGGCATTTAGTTTGCTCTTTAAATTTGTTATGCCAGGATTTTTAGAACAAGGTAAATTATATACAGTCGCAGGTTGGGACGTGTACATAACTGAAATTATACTATCCTCACTTATTTTATTAATTTTTGCTTGGATTAGTATAAAAGGATCAAGTTTTTCAGGTAGTTTACAATATGTATTCTGCGTTATATTAGCTGTTGTAGTGATATTATTATTTGCAGGATCATTTTTCACTCAAGATTTTTCATTCTCTAATTTGAAACCAGTCGTTAATAACGACGTTGGTTGGTTATCGTCTATCGTAGTAATTTTGGCAGTTGCTCCGTGGGCATATGTAGGATTTGACAATATTCCACAAACAGCAGAAGAATTTAATTTTTCACCGAGTAAGACATTTAAGTTAATCGTATTCAGTTTATTAGCTTCAGCATTAACTTATGTCATGATGATATTGTTAACAAGTTGGTTATTTAAAGATGCATCAGCAGTAGGCGGAGACTTATGGGTAACAGGGTCAGTTGTCCAAGAAGCATTCTCGTTTGTTGGATTGGCAGTGTTAATTGTTGCGATCATGATGGGGATATTTACAGGTTTAAATGGATTCTTTATGAGTTCTAGTAGATTATTATTCTCCATGGGTAGAGCATCCGTTATGCCAAGTATCTTCAAAAAATTACATCCAAAATATAATACGCCATATATCAGTATTATATTTATATTAGTGCTTGCGTTAGTAGCACCTTGGTTAGGAAGAACAGCTTTAACATGGATTGTAGATATGTCTTCAACAGGTGTATCAATCGCATACTTTATAACATGTTTATCAGCATTTAAACTATTCTCTTATGATAAAAGAAGTATGATGTATCATCCGAAATATAAAACATTTGCTATCATCGGAGCAATGATTGCAGGTATATTCTTATGTTTATTACTAATTCCAGGATCACCAGCAAGTTTATCACTACCATCATATATTGCACTATTTGTATGGTTCGTACTTGGAATTATATTCTTTATGATAAGATATCCATCACTTAAAAAAATGACAAACGATGAATTGAATTATCTCGTATTAGATAAAACAAAAGAAGAAATGATAGAACTAGAAGCAAAAACAGAAATTAAAGATTAAACAAACAAAAAACAGACTAAATATTAGTCTGTTTTTTGTTTGTTTTTCAAATACATATAAACGGGTATTCCTATTGCTAATATAATCAATGAATATAATGATCCCATAAAGTCAGAGATTAAAGTATTAATAATAATAAATGCACCACCGAAAAGTGCTAACAATGGTATGAATGGATAGAGTGGTACTGAATATTCTCTTTTAATATCTTTGTTACGCTTTCTAAGAATGAACAACCCGACGAAGGCCATCATATAGAAAATATAAATAATAAATATTGTTACTTCTGATAAATAGTCTGCGTTAACGACATCTGGGAATAATAATGTTAATCCGATTAATACCATTGAGATTCCGAACACAGTAATTAATGCGCCAAGTGGTGATTTTAATTTAGGACTAATGTATCCTACGTACTTATGCATTGGCAATAATCCGTCTTCAGCCATAGCAAATGGAATACGTGGGAATGTGATGATTTTACCGTTTAGACAACCGAATATTGAAATGATTACACCGATATTTACAATTTTAGAACCTATATCACCGAAAAGTGCTTTTGCTGCTTCTGCACTTGCCGTATTACCTAATCCTACTAATTCTGCAGCAGGTATTACATGGAATACAGCGATATTAATGAGTACATAAGCGAGTGTCACGATTGATAGTCCGATTAACATAGCTAGTGGCAAATTTCTTTGTGGCTTTTTCATTTCTCCAGTCATGTTCGTTAACATAATCCATCCATCATAAGCGAATAAAGTTGCTAGGACAGCACGACCAAAGTTTATTTCGCCATCTGTTTTAATTAATGATGTTACATCTTGCCCAAAAATTCCTTCATTGCCCCAAAGTAATCCAAATATGATAATTGCAAATACTGGAATAAGCTTTGCGATTGTTGTGACATTTTGCATTAATCCGCCAAATTTTGTACCTAAAATATTAACGGCTGTTAAAAATATTAACGCGAATAATCCAAACCAAACACTCATATCATTACTGATATTAAAGAAATTTGTCACGAGAATACCAAAAAATAGTACAAGTGATACAATGATTGCAGGACCATAGATAATTGTTTGAACCCAACCTGTTAAGAATCCCCAAAAGGGTCCGTAAATATCACGTATATAGGCATATAATCCGCCTGTTTTTGGGATTTGAGCGCCAATCTCTGCTATTGTTAAGCCTGCTGCTAACGTTAAGAGTCCACCGACTACCCAAGCAAGAATGGCCATATTACTTGTGCCTGCATGTGTTAAAACGACTGCTGGTTTGACGAATACACCTGATCCGATAATCGTACCAACGACAATTGTAATAGCAGTCATTAGTCCGATTGATTTCTGTAATGATTGTTCTTGATTTTGTTTCATAGCTACTCCTTATATGTATAATTTAAATGAAATTTTTCTCTGTATATAAATTAATATACACGATAAAGCGGATTTGTATATTGGAAATTTCAAAATTTAGTGAATTTTTATAAAGAACTTTAAAGGCGAGGTTAATGGCTAAATAATTAATTTAAATAAATATTTTATTGTAAAAAATGCATGGTAGATTTTTTATTGACTGATATGTATAATGTTCTTCATGGCTTGAAAACGATTTCTTGAAAAATATAAAGAACAACTGTATGAAACATGTTGTTTAAGGAGGAATGTGAAATGTTAGAGCTCAATGCTATTACAACATTGGCGCTAGCATGTGTCCTACTTTTATTAGGAGAGGCAGTAGTAAATAAAGTTTCTATTTTGAGGCGTTTATGTATTCCAGCTCCAGTAATTGGTGGATTATTATTTGCAATTTTAGTGGCGATATTACAATCAACAAATATTATAACGATTAAATTGGATTCTGAATTTATCCAAAACTTCTTTATGCTTGCATTCTTTACAACTATTGGTTTAGGTGCATCATTAAAATTATTAAAACTTGGCGGTAAAGTGCTAATTCTGTACTTTATTTTTTGTGGAGTATTAGCATTTTGTCAGAATGTTATAGGTGTTTCACTAGCAAAAGTATTAAACATTCCACCATTATTAGGACTAACAGCTGGTTCTATGTCAATGGAAGGTGGACATGGTAATGCAGCAGCATACGGTCAAACATTAGAATCATTAGGCGTTGATTCTGCAGTTACAGCAGCACTTGCAGCAGCTACACTAGGTTTAGTAGCTGGTGGATTAATCGGTGGACCAGTCGTTAGATTCTTAATTAAAAAGTTCGACTTGAAACCAGAAGATGCTAAAGATACTGGATTAGATTATAGTGAAGTGGAATACAATCAAAATTTACATAGTAGAATGAACCCAACTACAGTGTTTATCGTTCAATTTACAATTATTGCAGTATGTATGGCTATAGGTACATATATCGGTGAAGGGTTTACTAGTTTAACTGGTATCAATATTCCTGTTTATGTAGGCGCAATGTTTGTAGCAGTAATTATTAGAAATATTTCTGATTATGGTAATTTAAACATTATCGATATGAAAATTACGAATCATGTAAGTGATGTTTCATTAAGTTTATTCTTATCAATTGCTTTAATGAGTATTGAATTAACAGAAATTTATCAACTCGCATTACCATTAACAGTTATTGTTCTAGCTCAAATTGTGTTTATCGTATTATTCTCAGTGTTTGTAGTATTCAAAGGACTTGGGAAGAACTATGATGCAGCAGTTATGATCGGTGGATTTATAGGTCATGGACTAGGAGCAACTCCAAATGCGATGGCGAACTTAGATGTTATTACGAAAAAATTCGGAGCATCACCAAAAGCATATCTAGTAGTACCAGTAGTAGGAGCATTCTTAATAGATTTACTAGGCGTTCCAATTGTTACATTATTTATAAACATATTTAGTTAAATAAAATAAGAAGAGGATTTCCAACTATCAGTGTTGGAAATCCTCTTTTCTATTTTGGGAATAATTATAGAAAAAATACGGACCGATAAAATAAATTACCGGTCCAGAAATGAGAAATACGGACCGATAAATAAAATTACCGGTCCAGAAATGAGAAATACGGACCGATAAAATAAAATAGCGACCCGAAAACACGAAATACGGGCCAATAAATAAAATTAGCGACCCGAAAACGACACATCACTCTAATAAAAAAAAACCGGGTAGACTCCCACGAGTCTATCCGGTTTAAATTTTAGTTTAGTTGAAAGAATGTATCTAATTCATCAATATTTAAAATGTTACCTACATAGAATGCACCGAAGTCACCATATCTAGCTGATACTTCGTCGAAACGCATTTCATAGATTAATTTTTTGAATTGTAACATATCATCACTGAATAATGTTACGCCCCATTCGTAGTCGTCTAGACCTACTGAACCAGTGATAAATTGTTTTACTTTACCTGCATAGCTACGTCCAATTAAACCGTGTGAACGCATTAAGCTACGTCTATGATCCATATCTAACATATACCAGTTGTCTTCACCGTCACGTCTTTTATCCATTGGATAGAAACATACATATTCAGAACGTGGTACTTCTGGATATAATCTTGCTTTTACATGTGGATTTTCGTATGGATCTTCGTCTGAATCACCAGCAAGATAGTTTGAAAGTTCTACTATTGATACATAAGAATAAGTTGGGATTAAGAAATCACTTATATCTAATTTATTAAATTCATTTTCTAAAGCGTTTAATTGTTTAACATCTGGACGTAAGAACCATAACATTAAGTCTGCTTTTTGGCCTGTGATGTTATAGAAAGCATGAGAGCCTTCTTTATTATTATGAACTGTTTCTAAACCTTCAAGGAAAGTTTTGAATTCATTGATCATTGTGCTTCTATCATCTTCTGGTACAGTTTTAAGGCTAGTCCAATCTATCGCATAGAATAAATGCAAGCTGTACCAACCATCTAATGTTTTTGCTGCTTCGTTCATTTTACTTTCGCTCCTTTTAGAAAATAATATCTTCTTTATAAGTCTATCATACTAGAAACAGATTAAATGACTCAACTTTTTACATTGTTGTGAAAGAGAAATAGTAACGTTGAAAATTTATTGATATTGATTATCGATTTTATTTATTAGATAATGATAATAGATTGTTGAAAATTTATTTAATAGGAGCATAAATTTGTATAAATTAGAAAATGTATCTAAGAAATATAATGATAAGTTTGCTGTTAAAAACTTTTCTTTAACAGTAGAGCCAGGTTCTATAACAGGGATTGTAGGTAAAAGTGGATCCGGGAAATCGACTTTATTGAAAATGCTTAATTTTATAGAGCAACCAACTGAAGGTGAAATTATTTTTGAGGATAAAGAAATTAATCATGTTTCTAAAAAAATAATTAGAAAATATAAAGAGAAAATAGGAATGGTTTTTCAAAACTATAATTTATTGAATAACTTGAATGTTTATCAAAATATTGCATTACCTTTGAAGATTATCAATAAAGAAGATAAACACAAAGTGAATGAACTGATTGAATTTGTAGGAATAGAAGATAAAATAAATAGCTATCCTGCTCAATTATCTGGAGGAGAAAAGCAACGTGTTGCATTAGCACGGTCTTTAGTCAGAAATCCAGATATTTTATTATGTGATGAAGCTACAAGTAGTTTGGATGAACACAACACTGAAATTATCATAAAAATGTTAAAGAATATTAACAAAGAATTTAATATAACAATCATTTTTGTCACACATGAATTGAATGTCGTAAAACAATTATGTGAGCAAGTTTGTGTGATGGAGGATGGTCAATTGTTAGATATTATTGAAAATAGAACTAAAAGTGTTGAACAGGACACCGGTTCTTATTTAGAAAACGTGAAGTGGAGTATTGAAGAATGACGTTTTTAGAAAAAATTAATTATTATATGCCAGAACTTATCCAATCGTTGCAAGAAACTTGTATCATGCTAGGGTATTCAATGATCATCACTTTATTAATAGGATTGCCTCTAGGGATAGCTTTGTTTTTATCAAATCCAAGCATTAAAGAATTAAATAGAAACTATTATTGGGCTTTTAATTTCTTGATTACATTTATTCGCTCATTCCCGTATTTATTATTTGTTATCAGTTTAATTCCATTAACTAGACTTATTTTAGGAAGTGCTTTTGGTCCTTATCCTTCCATCATTCCTTTAAGTATTGTTGGAATTGCGATCTTTTCAAGATTAGTTGAACAAGTATTACTAGATATACCTGGCGAAATAAAGACGCTAGCAGAATCATTAGGAGCAACAAAGTTTAAATATATATGGAATTTCATTTTAGTAGAATCAAGAAGCGGTATTATTTTAGCTTACACAACGACAGCAGTGAGTATGGTCTCATATTCAACAGTTATGGGGATTGTAGGCGGAGGTGGAATAGGAGATTTTGCTATTCGATACGGCTATCAAAGTTATGAAAATGAAATTATGTACTTTTCAATTATTATCATTATTATCAGTGTATTTATCATTCAAATGTTAGGGAATAATATTTCTCGAAAATTAGACAAAAGGAAGTAGTGTAGATATGAAAAAAAGTTTATTTATTATGATATTGATGTTTAGTGTTATGATTGCCGGTTGTGGTGCAAATAAGAAAGATAGTGAAGATAAAGTTATTAAAGTAGCTTCACAAGCACCTCCAATGACAGATGTAGTGAAAGAAGCAGCTAAAGAAGCTAAAAAAGATGGTTGGGAAATCAAACTTGTACAAGTAAATGATAATGTTGCATATAATGACATGGTAACGAGTAAAGAAGCGGATGCAAGTTTTGCTCAGCATAAACCTTTTATGGAAAAATACAATAAAGAAAGAAAAGCTAATTTAGTAGCGATACAACCCATTTATGATGCAAAAGTTGGGTTTTATTCTAAGAAATATAAAGATACAAAATCTATACCAAATGGAACAAAAGTTGCTATTCCAAATGATATCTCAAATGAAGGTAGAGCTTTAGCAATTCTTGAAGAACAAGGACTTATTAAATTAAAAGATGGCGTTGGCGTAAACGGAACGACTAAAGATATTGTAGATAATCCTAAAGATTTTAAATGGTTAAAAGTAGACTTGCTCAATTTAGCAGAAACGTATAGCGAATCAGATGTATCACTCGTTTATAATTATCCAACATATATATCAAAAATTGGATTAAAACCAGCTGATGCATTATTCCTAGAAAAAAATATTGATACTCGTTTTTCTATACAATTAGTTGCAAGAGAAGACAATAAAGATTCCGAAAAAATTAAAGCATTACATAAAGCAATGAAGAGTGATGCAGTGAAAAAATATTTAAAAGAGAAACATAAAGATACTTTAATACCTTCATTCTAGATATATTCAGAATAAAACCACGAGGCTCGGACAATTAATTTGTCCCGAGCCTCGTGGTTTTTAAACTTATTTGCTAGCAGTTTTAAATTCTATAATTCATCTCATATTTTTGATAATAGTCTAAGATAAAGTTATACATAGTTTTACTTTTATTTTTTAATTGGTTATCTTTCTTTTTAGATATAAAGATACGTTTAGAAATCAGTAAATTTTGGTCTGTTGCATAAGGTATTTCAAAATTTCGACATACTGCTACAGGTAAATAAGTGAAATGTTTTCTGTTTTGAATAAAAATATTGAATAAAGCATCATCAACATAATTGAAATTATGATATTTAATACCTTTTTCATAAAGTTTATTTTTAATAAATTGATTGTATTCTTTGTAATTAGAAATAAAGAGAAAATGTTTAAAATTATTTGCTTCATAAATATAATCTTTTGGTTCATAAGCATCATACTCTGGTGGCGTTACTAATACAATATCTTCTCTGTAGAGGAAGTCACACTGTATATCTGAGTGTTCAATTTTAAAAAATGAAATTGCAAAATCAGCCTCTTCAGACATTAATTTATTAATAATTGTATGATTATCTAACGTTTCGACATTAAATATTTCATCAGGATGATCTTTAGTAAAAGATAAAATAGGATCTGAAGTAAAACGATTACTTGATGTAATAATGTTAATGGTCTTTTCTTCATCAATTTTATTTTTTAACATACGCTCTTTTGCATAATCGATTTCTCCAAAAATTTTATTAACAGAACTTAAAAATATTTCGCCATTTTTCGTTAATTCTATTTGTCGTAATTTTCGTTCAAACAACTTAATATCTAATTCAACTTCTAAATTTTTAATCATTTTACTTAAAGCAGGTTGGCTAATGTATAGAAAATTAGCAGCCTTAGTGAAACTCATAAAATCTGCCACTGTTTTAAAGTATTTTAGCTGTAATAAATCCATTGTATACCTCCTCATATATAACTATTTGGTTATGTGTACATACCTATATATGTATTTTAAATTATTCTAACATAAGCGTAACATTGTAATTGAAATATACATTGGATATAAGCAAAGGAGAATATATATGAATATTGCAATATATGGAGCGGGTTCGTTAGGTACGATAATGGGAGCTTATTTATCACAATCTGCAGAAAATGTGGATTTAATTGATGTAAACGAAGAACATATTAATAAATTGAATGAAAATGGTGCAACTATAAAAGGGAGTATTGAATTTCATAGTAAAGTAAATGCAATTACTCCGGACAAAATAAATAAAAAATATGATTTAGTATTGTTATTAACTAAACAAATTTATAATAATGATGTATTACCTATTATAAAAAATATTTTAAATACAGATGGGATACTGCTATCTTTACAAAATGGTGTGCCTGAACATTTTATCAGTGAAACTATTCCGAAAGAGCAAATTATAGCTGGATCTGTAGAATTTGGTGCAACATATGCTGAACCTGGTGTATCAAATCTGACTACTACTTATGACACATTCAAAGAATACGCATTACAAATTGGTGAATTAAATGGTGTTGTTACAGAGAGAATCAAGAATATTAAAGAAGTTTTAGAACATATAGGTGGTGTATTTGTTTCATCAAACTTGATCGGAACAAAGTGGTCTAAGTTGTTAATTAATAGTTCTTTTAGTGGTTTGTCTGCAGCATGTGGATGTACGTATGGCGATATAATGGATGATGAAGTTGGTATTCAATCAGCATTATATATTATCAGTGAAGGCATTCAAGTAGCTGAAAAACAAGGTATAGAATTTGAAATCATGTCTGGCGTTGATTTTACTCAATTTAAAATAATTGATAACATTGAAAAACAAACTAAAAAGTTGAAAATGATAATGGAATCAAACCGTAAATTGGAAGCAAGTATGTTACAAGACTTACAAAAAGGTAGAAAAACAGAAATTCACTATATTAACGGTTTAGTTGCACAAGAAGGAGATAACATCGATATACCTACACCATATAATGATAAAATTGTAGAAATCGTATCAGAATCGGAAAATAAAAAGACAGTTCCGCAATTTAGTGAAAGTATTGCAGAATTCGCTAAAATAATTGAGCAGAAAAAGGAGCTTTTAATATGAGAAAAGAAGAAGTTAAAAATATCTCAGCTACACCATTGAATGCACCGGTATTTCCTGCAACTGACATGTATTTTAAAGATAGAGAATTTTTGAATATCGTTTATGAAACAGATATGGAAATGCTCAAAGAAATTGTTCCAGAACCACTTACAGTTACGAGTAATTTAATAAAGTTTGAAGTCATTAATATGCCTGACAGTACAGGATTAGGTTCTTATATGGAAGCTGGACACGTTATTCCAGTAGAATATAATGGTGAAGCAGGCGAATTCTATCTTTCTATGTATGTAAATAACCAAGCAGCAATCGCATCAGGTAGAGAAGTTGCCGCTTTTCCTAAAAAAGCAGGTACGCCTAATTTATATGTAGACAACGACGTACTAGTTGGCACTTTGGACTACAACTCATTAAGAGTAGCTCAAGCTACTATGGGATATAAATATTATCGTATGGATGATGAAGAAGCTAAGTCAATCATAACAACACCACAATTTATGTTGAAACAGATGAGACACTACGATGGATCACTTTTAATGAGTGAATTAACACGCAGCCAAATAACGGATGTAAAAGTGAAAGAAGCATATAGAGGTCCTGCAAGATTACAACTTTTTGAACATGTAATGGCACCTTTAGCTGACTTTCCAGTAAAAAAAGTAGTAGATGCCCAGCACATCATTGTAGATATGAGATTAGGACAACCGAGTCAAATGTATAATTACTTAAATGATAATAATTAAAATAGAGTATATTAGGGAGGCTGGGACATGTATGTCCTAGACTCCTCTTTATGTATTATTTAAAATTTCATTAATAAAACATTTATAATATCTTTACAAAGGGTTAACCTACAGTTGATACACTTCCTAATGTAATGCATTTTAAATCACAAGGGTTAATTAGGAGGAAGTGTACATGTATAATCAGTCAGTAACAAAACGATTCTTAAGTGGAACTGCTTGTTTGATGTTATTATTAGGCGTTTCTGCAAATGAAACGGTAGAAGCGAGTGGGTCTGGAAATCCGGGAGTTAATACATCTGAAACAACAGCTAACACAAGTGATTCTGAAATTAAAGTGACATCCCAAAAGCCTCAGGTAGCACCAGTTCCTAAGAAAAACCAACCTAACCGTATCATTACTAATTTTAACGGTGATACTAAATCAGAAATGGCATTTAATTGGTATACTACAGATCAGTTTAAAGATGCAAAAGTATGGGTTTCTGAAACAGGTAATTTTGATGATGCACGTTCTTTTGATGCTAAATCTAAAAAAGTAAATTCGAAATATGTTGAACGAGATAAGAATGGAAACTTTATCTTTGCAGATCTAGAAAAAGATGATGAAGGTGAACCTGTTAAAGATAAGAATGGTAAAGAAAAAGTTAAAGGTTATTACACTGATAAAAATGCCAAAGGACCTGAATGGACACGTGGTGATAAACACGGGAAATCAGAATTAACGACAGTACCAGAATATAGCTATAAAGCTGAAGCAAATAATTTAAAACCAAATACTACATATTATTATCGCGTAGGTAGTGCAAATGGTCCTCAAAGTGAAGTAGGTCAATTTAAAACATCTGGAAACAAAGATGATCACTTCCAATTCGTTCAATATACAGATACACAAAATGCATACTGGAATGAACATGTAAGAAATGAAGCTCAGTTTGGTGCTGATACTCTAAGCAATGCCATTAAAACAGCTGGCAATCCAAACTTTGCACTTCATACAGGAGACTTTGTTGAGACTGCTCAAATTGAAGATGAGTGGCGTGATTTATATGATCGATCACGCCCATCCTTTATGTCATTACCAATCGCTTCTGCACCTGGTAACCATGATGAATACGCCTTAAGTGAAGAAGATGAGAAACTTTTAACTACTTATAACGATCATGTAAATGTTCCGAAAGAAAATAATGCAGTGAATGGTGGATCGTATTATTCATTTGATTATAACGGTGCGCATATGGTTGTAGCTAATACGAATGATAATAAAAAATCAAAAGATAACCCAGAAGAGAAAGCTATTGGGAAAGAGCAAATGGAATGGATTAAGCAAGATATTAAAGATGCGAAGAAAAATGGTGCTAAATGGGTTATTTTAAACCTTCATAAACCGATGTATTCTAAATCTTATCATGCTTTATCAGATGAAGATGTCGCTAAAATACGTGATGAGCTGACTAAACAAATTGATGATTTAGATGTTGATTTAGTACTTCAAGGTCATGATCATGTACTTTCACGTACAAAACCACTTGAACATACTGGAACAAAAAATAGTTTTGTAAATGCTAAAAAAGAAGATGCTAAACAAATACGTGGTAAAGATAATGTAGCATATTACGATAATCCTAAAGGTTCAGTTTATGTGTTACCTAATACTGGTGGAACTAAAGCGTATGATAGTATTTATGACCGTCCATTAGAACATATTAAAAAGGTAAGACCTGAATTAAAAGACTTAACACAAGAGCAATTAGATCATTACAATAGTCTGTTTGCTTTAGGTGAACAACCTCATAAAACAGATGCATTTAATAATAGTCATGAAAACAACCGCGACTCATCAGACCAGAACTTCTCAGTTTATGACGTATCAGGAGACGAATTGGTTGTAAAAATATATCAACTACATGGAGATATTAGTAAAGGCGAACAGAGACAAGTTAAATTAGTAGATGAATTTGGTATTAAAAAGAACTAAAAATAATTTTTAAAGTTAAATAAACATGTATATTAGACGTCTCCTTCAAGCAATATTATGTGGAGACGTCTATTTGTAAATAGAAGGAGAGATTATCTTGCAACATAAGTTCAAATGCTTAAGTGCTTTTATAATTTTAATTTGCTTAGTAAGTGGATGTAGTAATGACTCAACAACAAAGAAAGAAACACAACAAAAATCAGAAACCAAACAAGCAAAAGCTGAAGAAATACAAGTTTCAGATAAAGAAAAAGATGAATTAAAAGAAAAATTATTAATCTATGCAGATCAGTATGGTAAAGACAAAGGAATGGCAATATCTAATCGCTATTTTAGTAGCAGTGATCACACACAAGGTGATGGATATGCTTTGACAGAAGACGGAGAATTACAAATTACAAATCATAATAAGCCTGGAAAAAAAGCATTCAAAGTACATAATATAGTTGGGATATCAGCATATTATTCTAAAAACAATGTAAAAGGTATCGATAAACAAGCGCAAGATTTAACGAATATCCAAGGTTATAATGAAGTAGCGGATATGAACAAGCCAATTACTAAATATTTATTTGCTGATAACGGAAAAGTATATCAGTATGAATTCACTCAGAACGAAGATGTCACTTTATCTACAGGATTTGCCGATAAAGATTATAATGGTAAAGATCCTAACTTAAAACCAAATGTCGCTTTTACTGAAGTTAAAGATAAAGATATAGTTCAAAAATGGAAAAAGTTGTTGTCAAAATATAAATCATAAATTTGTGTATTTTTATAAAATTAATTCATAGTTCGGATACGTGAAAATTTATGAAAAAATGTTATAATTATGAATGGAAAAATTAAAGCAATCATATATAGGAGGCAATTATGTCTAATTTACTTAATGTCCTAAGCGACAAACTATCAGGTAAGAATGTTCGTATCGTATTACCAGAAGGTGACGATGCTCGTGTATTAACAGCAGCTGTTAAATTACAAGCTACTGATTTGGTTGCACCGATCGTACTTGGTAACGAAGAAGCAATTAAAGAAACAGCAGCGGGTGCTAATTTATCAATCGATGGACTTACAATTATTAACCCTGAAAAAAGCGAATTAAAAGCTGATTTAGTAGAAAAATTTGTTGAACGCCGTAAAGGTAAAGCAACAGTAGAACAAGCTGAAGAATTATTAAACAATGTAAACTACTTCGGAACAATGTTAGTTTATACTAATCAAGCAGATGGACTAGTAAGTGGTGCTGCGCATTCTACAGCGGATACTGTACGTCCAGCATTACAAATCATTAAAACTAAACCAGGCGTTACTAAAACATCAGGTGTATTCTTCATGACTAAAGGTGAAGAACAGTATGTGTTTGGTGATTGCGCAATTAACCCAGAATTAAATGCTCAAGACTTAGCTGAAATTGCAATTGAAAGTGCTAAGACTGCTCAAGCATTCGGTATGTCTCCAAGAGTAGCAATGCTAAGCTTCTCAACTAAAGGTTCAGCGAAATCACCTGATACTGAAAAAGTATCTGAAGCGGTATCGATTGCTCAAGAAAACTTGAAAGAAACAGACTTAAAAGATGTAGTATTAGATGGCGAATTCCAATTTGATGCAGCAATCGTTCCAGAAGTAGCTGCTAAAAAAGCGCCAAATTCTGAAATTCAAGGTGATGCAAATGTATTTATCTTCCCTAGCTTAGAAGCGGGTAACATTGGATACAAAATTGCACAACGTTTAGGTGGATTTGATGCAGTTGGTCCTGTATTACAAGGCTTAAACGCACCTGTTAACGATTTATCACGTGGCTGTTCAGCAGAAGACGTATACAGTCTTTCAATTATTACAGCTGCTCAAACATTATAATCGTGGAAACTTTGAAAGATTATTTTACACAAGAATGGCGATACATTGACCACACTTCAGGACTGCAGCCAATGCAGTCCTTTAGTTTCGATGATACATTTTGTGATCAAGTTGGAAATGATAAAAGTCCAAGTGTAGTAAGAACATGGATACACAACCACGTCGTGATATTAGGCATACACGATTCTAGATTACCTTTTTTAAAAGATGGCATTGAATTTTTAAACAATATTAAAGGATACAGTGCAATCGTTCGAAATTCAGGTGGTTTAGGCGTTGTGTTAGACAAAGGTGTACTAAATATATCTTTGATTTTTAAAGGTAAACATGATGTATCCATTGATACAGGATATGAAGTGATGTTACGTCTCATACGTGAAATGTTTAAAGAAGAAACAAATGCTATTGAAAATAAAGAAATCTCTGCCTCATACTGTCCGGGTAGCTATGACTTAAGTATCAATAACAGAAAGTTTGCTGGTATATCACAACGAAGAGTTAGAGGTGGTATAGCAGTTCAAATATACTTATGTGTAGAAGGATCTGGTGCAGAACGTGCAAACATGATGAAAGAATTCTATCAACATGCATTAAAAAATGAAAAAACAAAATTTATCTATCCAACCATCATTCCTGAAAGTATGGCATCTATAAATGAATTATTAGATAAAGAATATACAACGAATGACATATTGTTCAAGTTGTTAGGAAGTCTAAAAACATTAGGTGCAACATTAAATATGAATCCCGTCACAACAGAAGAATGGGAGCTATATGATAAATATTTTGAAAGAATGATTGAACGAAATGATAAAATGGTACGAAATATGGAAAAACAATAAAATGACATTCTCAAACAACTGTTAAGGTGGTATAATAATTTATTGCTAAACTAGAAATCGAGAAAGGTGGGGAAACAAATGCGAAATAAATTTCAAGTCTGCGATGATTGCCAAGCTGTTAATTTACCATCACTACTGAAAAAATTAAAAAAAATAGATCCAGAAGCCGAAGTAGAAGTAGCTTGCCAATCTTATTGTGGACCAGGCAGAAGAAAAACATTCGCATTCGTTAATAACCGCCCATGTGCCGCGTTAACAGAAGAAGAACTCATGGAGAAAATTCAAAAACAACTTCAAAAGAAACGCGATCCAGAAGAAGAAGAAAGATTGCGCCTTAGAAATGAAGAACGAAAACGTCGGCAAAAAGAAATAGATGAGAAGTTAAATAAGAAGTTGAATAAGTAGAATAAAGTTTTATGAAGTGAAGTTTGGATTAAATCGGGTCAAAACGCACGAAGACTTCAAGCTCATTAAGCACATTTATACTAATCATAAAAGAATAACACCATATTTCTTGAGGCTGGGACAAATTAATTGTCCCAGCCTTTCATTGTTCAGTGTTGATTTTGAGGGTGTCTTAGATTAACGCCTGACTTAATCTACAACTCACCCCAACTCTTAGATTAATTCCCGACTTAATCTACAACTCGTCTCATTTTTTCAAAAAAACTTATTTATGTCCCACTTTCTTTTATTTTTAAATATTTTATATGAATATTATTATTAAGAGTTAACTTACTTAACAAATTCTACATTTCTACAGGGTTTTCGAGTATAATTAAGTGTTCTGAATATTATAGTTTTTAATATATAAATGATATAATTGCTTATAAGGTTAGATAGAAAGATATTTAAATGTGTACATTGTAATAATGGTATATAGGGAATAAATAAACATAGAATAATAGACATCATGGTCATATGCTTGATGTGAAAGGTAGATAAGGGAGAGATATTTATGGCAAATGTAAGAAAAGCAACGATAGAAGATTATTCTGGAATTAAAAATGTAGCATCTAAAGCTTGGTATGATACGTATACCAATATTTATACGGCTAGCACGGTGACGGCATTTTTAAATGCATCTTATTCTAAAGAGATGCTTCAGAAACGTATTAATGATTCTGATTTCTTTGTTGCAGAAGATGAAGAAAAGATTGTTGGTTTTGCGAACTTTATTAAAGGAACTGAGCTATATCTTTCTTCTCATTATGTTCTACCTGAAGCACAACGTGATGGTTATGGTAAAGCATTACTTTATGCTGGTCTAGACCAATATAAAGGTTTATACAAAGAAGTATACTTAGAAGTTGATGGAAAGAACGACATTGGTATTGCCTTTTATAAGAAAGAAGGTTTTGAAGTAATTCGTAAGTATGAAGAGTTATTGTTCGGAGATGCAATGAGCACAACACTTATGAAAAAAACTTTTTAGGAGGTCGTTTGTAATGGAACAATCACTTAATAAATGGGTTTCTCAATTTTATGAAGCTTATGAAAATAAAAAAATTATTCCAAATGGTATTTTGCCTTCGAATATTACTGAACATGCAGCTTATGATATTCAAGAAGGTGTCTTGCAACGTAAGGAAGAAACAGAAGTTCATAAAGGATATAAAATTAGTTTAACGAGCCAAGAAACAAGAGATATCTTTTCTTCAACGACACCTTTATACGGTGCGATGGGTGAAACGACTATTTTTGGTCCACGTATTTATTTAAATGATTTAAACGAACCTTTAGCAGAGTTGGAATTGGTCTTTATTGTTCAAGAAGAATTGACTGAAGAAGATAGTTTAGAAGATATTATGCGTAAGTGCCTTATTGCACCAGGAGTCGAAATACCGGATTCTCGATTTAGCAATTGGTTTCCTAATTTAACAGTTAACGAAATTATTGCAGATAGTGCAGTAAGTGGTGGCGTCATTTATGGAGAGCCTAAGCAATTAACATACGAAGACATTGATAACATAAAAGGGACTTTATTATTAGATGGTAAAGAGCTTGCATCAGGATATAGTACAGAAGTAGAAGGTCACCCAGCTAAAGCTGTTAAGTGGCTCATTTCTAATATTAAAGAATATAATCGTTCTTTAACACCTGGTATGTTTGTCTCAAGTGGAACGTTTATTTTGCCTAAAACACTCACTAAAGGTGCGTATAAAGCAACTTATGAACATGTTGGTGAAATCGAATTTACAGTAGAGTAAAGATGAGAAATGGAGGGAACAAAGTGACAGAAGAAGCTTATGGAACGAAAAAGCTACCTGAAGAGAAAGTTTTCAAAGATCCTGTTCATCGTTATATACATGTTAGTGATCAATTAATTTGGGATCTTATTAAAACAAAAGAATTTCAACGCCTAAGAAGAATCAAACAACTCGGAACATTATATTTATCCTTCCATACAGCTGAGCATAGTCGCTTTGGCCATTCTTTAGGTGTTTACGAAATCGTAAGACGAATGGTGGATGAAGTGTTTGATGGAAGAGCACCTTGGGATAATAAAGATAGACCACTTGCATTATGTGCTGCTTTATTACATGACTTAGGTCACGGCCCTTTTTCTCATTGTTTCGAAAAAATATTTTTAACTGATCATGAAGCATTTACACAGTTGATAATTAAAGGTGATACAGAAGTTAATGAAGTGTTGAGAAGAGTGTCACCTGATTTCCCAACTGAAGTAGCTGAAGTTATAAATAAAACACATGAAAATAAGTTAGTGATTTCCATGATTTCTTCTCAAATAGATGCAGACAGAATGGATTATTTACAAAGGGATGCTTATTTTACAGGTGTTAGCTACGGACAATTTGATATGGAGCGTGTATTACGTTTAATGCGCCCTTCAAAAGATGAAGTACTTATTAAAGAAAGTGGTATGCATGCTGTTGAAAATTTCTTGATGAGTCGTTATCAAATGTACTGGCAAATATATTTTCATCCAGTAAGCCGTGGTGGAGAAGTATTGCTTAATAGATGTTTCAAACGTGCTAAAGTACTTTATGATCAAGGTTATTCATTTAAAGAAGAGCCTAAATATTTAATTCCATTCTTTGAAGGTGAAGTTTCTATTGAAGACTATATACGATTAGATGAGACAGTCGTAATGTATTATTTAGAAGAATGGACTGAAGAAGCAGATCAAATTTTGAGTGATTTAAGTAAACGATTTGTGAATCGTGATTTATTTAAATATTTACCATTTGATGGATCGATTATTACGATTGGTGAATTGACAGACCTATTTGAAAAGGGTGGAATTGACCCAGAGTATTATTTTGTGTGTGATTCATTTTCTGACTTACCATACGACTATGATCGTCCTGGATCAAATCGACAACCGATACATTTATTACAAAAGTCAGGCCACATTAAAGAGATTAGTAGTCAATCAGTCATAATTCACAGTATTACAGGAATTAAACGACTTGATTATAAATTGTATTATCCAAAAGAATTGATATTAGAAATGGAAGATGAAAATATTAAAGGTGATATCATTAATTTATTAAATGAACTCGTATAGATTACAAACTTGAATGTCTATCTAATACTCTAGTATGATGTAAGCAAGAATTAAATGAGGTGAAACAATTGGCTGAAAAAAAAGGATTTCAATTTAATATAATAAAAAATGATCCATTAGATGGACATAAAGGCACAAATATTGGTTCAATCAGTTTAGATAACGTTGCACCTGTGTTCGTTGATGTAGCAGAGCAAAGTGCTTTTATAGATGTTGGCGCAATGCACGCAAGAGCAGAAGTGGAAAAGCGTGTAAAATGGGTTAAAGATATAGAAGAAGTTAAAGGTGAAGAAGCTAAAGAATATTGGCTTTGTTGGGTTACAACAGAACGTGGTGAACAAGGACCCTATTATGCAGGATTAACGGGTTGTTATTTAATGGTTAACAAACCTAAAAAGCGTGGATATAAAAGTATGCCAGAGCATGTTAATATGATGGATAAATCTATGAAGCATCATATTAAAATTGACCAAATTGGTGATGGAAATAGAATCGTACTTAAAAATTTCCTTCAAGAGCATAGTGAAGAAATGTGGAATAATAGTAGTGAGGAATTAAAATCATCACTTGATACGGATTAAATATGTCAATTTTGTGACTTAATTGTGAAATATAACAATTCAAGTAAATTGCTATTGTCTTTTCACAATTTCATAAGTAAAATAGTTGATAGCTACTATAGCTAGGACACTAAAAAAAGCAGGCGCTTTTAGCCCTGCTTTTTTTAATTTTATTTGTCAAATATGCTATAATGATATACGTTCTTAAACGATGAGGTGGCCAACTATGGAAGAGAATATTAACATTAATATTAAACAAGTTGTGAAACAAAATGGCGATAAATCAACGTTTCAAACAAATACATCCGGTACATATCATAGAAGAAATAGTGATATTATTAGATATGAAGAAACGATTGATAACCAAATAGTAAAAAATATGCTTAAAATAGATGATGATGGTGTGAAAATTCACCGTACTGGCACAGTTAAAACAGTGTTTCACTTTGTCGAAGGACATGAAACAATTAGTTATTATGATACTGAAGCCGGACGTATGACAATGACTGTCAAAACACTATCAATTAAACATTATATAGATGATAATAAGGGTAAACTCAGGATACATTATCAATTAAGTGACCACACAGGATTACTCGGGACATATCAATTTCAAATTAATTTTAAGGAGATAAATGAATGAATATTATTAACCAAGTTAAAGAAACGTTAATTGAAGAAATCAAAGCAAGCATATTAAAAGCCGAACTTGTTGAATCAGTTCCAGAAATTAAAATAGAATCACCTAAAGACCCTGCTAATGGAGATTACTCTTCTAACATCGCAATGGTATTAACTAAGCTTGCACGTAAAAATCCTCGTGAAATAGCGAACCAAATCGTGGATAACTTAGATACGACTAAAGCAAATGTTAAGAAAGTTGATATTGCTGGCCCAGGTTTTATTAATTTTTATTTAGATCAACAATATTTAACTGATATTATCAAATCAGCACTAACTAAAGGTGAAGCATTTGGTAAATCAGAAGAACGTAAGAATGAAAGTATCATAGTAGAATACGTTTCAGCAAATCCAACTGGAGATTTACATATTGGACATGCAAGAAATGCTGCTGTTGGTGATACATTATCAAACGTCTTAAATGCTGCTGGTTATGATGTGACACGTGAATATTATATAAACGATGCAGGTAAACAAATTGAGAATTTAGCTCATTCAATAGAAGCGCGATATAACCAAGCTTTAGGACAAGATACTGAATTACCTGAAGATGGTTATTACGGAAAAGATATCATCGCAATTGGTAAAGATTTGGCTGAAAAGCAACCTGAAATTAAAGATCAACCAGAAGATGTTCGTATTAAAACTTTCCGTCAACTTGGTTTAGATTATGAAATGGTTAAATTAAAACAAGATTTAGCTGATTTTAATATCCATTTTGATAATTGGTTTAGTGAAACTTCTTTATATGAAACAAACAAAATTACAGCAGTATTAAATAAAATGACTGAGCTAGGTTTCACATATGAACAAGATGGCGCAACTTGGTTAAAAACGACTGAGTTTGGTGATGATAAAGACCGCGTATTGATTAAACAAGATGGTACGTACACTTATTTCTTACCAGATATTGCGTATCACTATGATAAAGTTGAACGTGGTTATGACAAACTGATCAACTTATTTGGTGCAGATCACCACGGCTATATTAATCGTTTAAAAGCTTCTTTAGAAACATTCGGAGTAGATTCAAAACGTCTTGAAATACAAATTATGCAAATGGTAAGATTGTTACAAGATGGTGTTGAAGTGAAGATGAGTAAACGTACTGGGAATGCCATCACATTACGAGACATAATGGATGAAGTGGGTATTGATGCAGCACGTTACTTCTTAACAATGCGTAGTCCAGATACACACTTTGATTTTGATATGGAACTTGCGAAGAAAGAATCACAAGATAATCCAGTTTATTATGCACAATATGCACATGCTCGTATATCTTCAATTATTCGTCAAGCTAATGAAAAAGATATAACGATTGATCAAAATGTTGATTTATCATCAATTACACATGAAAAAGCTTATGATTTATTGAAGAAAATTGCTGAATTTGAACCTACGATAGTTTCTGCTGCTGAATCTCGCAGTCCACATCGTATCACGAACTATATTCAAGATTTAGCTGCACAATTCCATAAATTCTATAATGCAGAAAAAGTATTAACTGATGATTTAGATAAGACGAAAGCACATTTAGCTTTAATTGAAGCGGCACGTATTACATTGCGTAATGCTTTAGCTTTAATTGGCGTTTCAGCTCCAGAATCTATGTAATTAAATAAAATGTTTTAATTGAGGTGCAGCTCAATCTTATTTGAGCTGTGCCTTTTTGTGTACCATTTTTTAATAAACATGCTGAGGAGAGAAGTTATGAAAAGACTGAATGTAATTTATTTAATTTTAGCGGCTTTGATTGTGCTATCAGGTTGCCAAAGTGGGAATTCTGATAGTAATAAAGAAACGAAGCAAGAATCAACGGATAAAAAAGAAGATAAGCGTATCGTGTCGTTGATTCCAAGCAACACAGAGATATTATATGAATTAGGACTTGGGGATAAAGTAGTTGGGGTATCAACAGTCGATGATTATCCTAAAGATGTTAAAAATAAAAAGAAATTCGATGCTTTTAAATTGGATACAGAAGCTTTATTAAAAGCAAAACCGGATTTAATTTTAGCGCATGAATCTAATCAATCTACTCAAGAAAAAGATTTGAAAAAATTGAGTGATGCAGGTGTTAAAGTGGTTTATATTGATGATGCAAATTCAATTAATGAAATGTATGAAACGTTTAAACAAGTTGGTAAAGTTACAGGTAAAGAACGAGAAGCTAAACAACTCGTTCGTAAAGTTAAAAGTGAAATAAACAATGTTATTAAAGAAGTCCCTAAAGAACAACAAGGTAAACAGGTCTTTATGGAAATATCTTCACAGCCAGATATTTATACTTCAGGATCGAATACATTTTATGATGATATGTTAAATTCTATAAAAGCAGAAAACATTTATCATGACCAAGAAGGATGGATAAAAACAGATAAAGAAAGCATCTTAAAAAGGAATCCGGATGTGATGATTACGACAAGCGGACAAAATGAAGATGAATATCAGAAATTAAATAACAATAGAGATGGCTTTGAGCAAGTTAAGGCTGTTAAAGAGAAACATGTTCATGCTTTAAATGCAGATATGATTTCAAGACCAGGTCCTAGACTTGCTAAAGGGTTAAAAGAACTTTCAGATAAAGTTTATGACTAAAAATATAAAAATCTATAAACTGCTTACATTATGGTTTCTCGTTCTATTGTTAGCTATTGTTATTTCATTGTTTGTTGGCTCAACTGGTATAACATGGAAATTTGAAAATCAACTAGATTGGACAATATTTTATAAGCTAAGAGTACCTAGAACTTTGTTAGCATTAATTGCTGGTATGGGACTTGTATTAAGTGGTCAAATATACCAAACGATATTAAATAATCCATTGGCAGATAGTTTTACATTAGGTTTAGCAAGCGGTGCAACATTTGGTAGTGCATTAGCTGTATTCTTAGGTGTTTCGATATGGTTTGTACCATTATTTTCTATATTTTTTAGTTTGTTAACACTTATTATAGTTGTATTAATTACAGAAACGATGGTTAAGACATTTCACGTAGCGACCATGATCTTATCTGGTATATTTATAGGAGCATTTTTCAGTTCAGCACTTTATATATTATTGTTACTTAAGCCAAATAAAGTGAATAGTATGGTCTCTTATATGTTCGGAAGTGTTTCGTCGGCTGAGACAATAACTGTAGAAATTACAGGAGGCGTTACACTCATTTGTATTATATTTTTATTTGCAATGAGTCATTTTATTAAAATTATTCAATTAGGTGATGACAAAGCGATAACACTTGGTGTCAATGTTCGAGTAGTTTCATGGTGTTGTTTATTAATAGCAGCAATCATGACGGCGGTCATTATTAGCTTTACAGGTATTATTGGATTTATAGGTATGATTGTTCCTCAAGTAGTTCGTAGAGTTTATAAAGTATCTGTCCGTATTCAAATGATATTAAATCTACTAATAGGTGGGTCTTTATTACTTATTGCAGATACAGTTGGAAGAGTGATTATAAGCCCGATACAAATACCTGTTGGAATTGTCTTATCAATCATCGCAATTCCAATCATGATGTACTTAATGATTACTGAACAACGAAAAAAAGAAAAAGGTTAAACGCGCATTTATAATATAAACTTAAATTAGCGTTACTGCACCAGTCCTTTAGAGCTGTATACAAAGGATTGGTGTTTTCTATTGAAGAATTGTATTGCTTTCTTTATGGAATAGTTTAAAATGTTTCTATGAAAGGGATGATGACATGTGTTCGTGTGATATTCAAGCGATTATTTTTGATTTGGAAGATACGCTTGTTGATCGTGAGAAATCACGAATGAAATTTTTGGAAGAACAATTTGAACGATTTCATGAATTGATGGTTACAGTCCAAAGACGTGATTTTGAAAAGGTATATTTAACATTGAATCCCTATGGGTTAGAAGATATTGAATGGGTATATCAAGAATTAGTTAAAAAATTAAATATAGAAAGAATTTCTTGGAAAACGTTTTATAATGATTATAAGATGCATCATTATAGATATCATTTTCCTTTTCATGATACATTGTTTGTTTTAGAAAAATTAAGAAACATGGGTTATAAGTTAGGTGTAGTGACGAACGGTAAAAGCGAAGATATCACACATGTTATGAATGCAATTGGGATATATCCATATATACATTATGTTTCAACGTCTGATGAAGTTGGCGTTAGAAAGCCAGATCCTGTAATATTTGAAGACATTATGAAGCATCTAGGTGTTACTGCCAAGAATGCTATTTATGTTGGCGATTGTCCTTTAAATGATATTGCTGCAGCCCACGCCATGGGTATGATTACTGTATGGATGGCTAATTCTGTATTAGGTACACCTGAAGAGGATGAATTAGATTATACGATTGAAAGTTTAAGCGATTTAATAGAAGTTTGTACAAAAATCGAAAGAGGTGATGCATGATGAAATTATTTTTAACTAAAGAAAATGTTGCGATTCATTATAAAACGAAAGGTAATGGATATCCTGTTATTTTACTGCATGGTGTTTTTCAAGATATGGAAGTATTTACACCGATCATTAAAAAATTGAGCAAACAATACCAAGTGATTTCCATTGATTTAAGAGGTCATGGACTAAGTGATACCCTTAGTGATAGTCGAGTAGATGATTATATTTCAGATATACAACAATTGATTAAAGCATTATTTATTGATTCTGCTTATGTAATTGGTTTAGAACTTGGAGCTACTATTGCAACAGGTTTAACATATAAAAATCCTAGTCTTATAAATGGTATGGTATTGATTAATCCAACCGATAATCATACGACATTTCCAGATAATCGTATTTACGATAGACATGCTGACGAAATCAGAACAATGACTGAACAAGAGAGAGAAAAATATTTATTAAGATTTAGATATAAAAATATAAAACAAGCTAAAAAGTTTGTTAAATCTCACATGCCATCTAATGATTTACAAACAATGGAAGAAGAAATTGCGATTAAGCGCTCGTTTAAAGATTTTGACATTGTCTCATTATTATCAGAGATTAAGGTAAGGACACTGATTATATCTGGATTGTATGATGGAAAGATATTATATAGTGAAGGTAAACGAGTTGCTGAATTATTACCTAATGCTGAATTTAAGCTATTTGAAGAATCAGGAGAGCTACCTTTTGTAGAAGAAAATGAAAAGTTTATAAAAGTACTTAATGAATTTTTAGATTAAATTACGGCGTGTTAATGCATTTGTTACATGTTTGTAACAAAAGTGGTCATTTTGTAATGTGTGTGTTATAATATACTCAGTTAAATGCATAGCATATAAGTCATAGACTGAAGGAGAACCTCATATGAAAAAATGTCTCTTAATTATAGCGATGGTCCTTATGGTATTACCATTTTCAACTTTTGCTGAGGCAAATGCTGCAACTGATAAACAATTAAATATTAATGATGATAATGTACAATCTTATAAAGACGGTACGGTTGCAATTGAAGGTATTAAAATTGGAGATAAAATTTCTAAAATTAAATCAAAGTATCCTAACGTAATGTTTTCATACTCTGATGATAGTAATGGCAGAGAGAATTATTATGAATTTGATAGTGCAAATGGGCATATGATTATTACTGCAAAAGTCCACGATGGTAAAGAAACTGTGAAACGAATTACAATGATTTACGACGATTTAACAAATGTGAATCTGAAATCACTTGTTTCAGTGCTAGGTGATAATACGACTAAACGTGTACAAAATAATCAATATACTGGTGGTTATGCTTACGTGAATAACGATCAAGCGCACTTCCAACTTTCAAAAGCAACTCCGAAAAGTAAACAATTTAAAGTATATCGTATTGATTTAGGTAAATACTAAATAAATGATGAATATAATCCCCCATTATGTAATAACATATTGCATAATGGGGGATTAATTTATACAATATTAGAATGAAGGTGGTGTATATATGCGTCCAAACAATGAAGTATTGCTGGAAAATGTGAACGACTATTTACAACATGTCGGAATTTTACCTAAACAAATTGATAAAGTGCAGCATTCATTAAAGAAAGATATGAAAAAGTCTGATGAGAAAGACATAGACTATGCTGAATATAGACATAAATCACATGCGGAAATTCTTCAAATTGTAGAACGAAATATCGTGATAGTGAACTATAATCCTATTCTTTTCTATATACTTAACTTCTTATTAATGGCATATTTATTTGATAAAAAATTAATTCCATTTAGTGCTGTAACGGGATTATATATATTCTATTTTGTAGTTATCCTTTCAATTTCACTTGTTATATATATAATCATTAAGAAACACAGTTATTTATATCCTAATCAAAAGCTCATGATGACGAATATACTGCTATTTAGTATTGGTATTATTTTATGCATTTTAAAAATATTCGGCTTATCATTAGGCATGTATGTTATACCAATAGCTGTCTTTCAAGCTATTTTTGTGGTTGGCGTCCTGCTTGTTGTTGTGTCATTATTTTTGAAAAAGCTTGAAGTGGCTGCAATGGGTTTGGCAGTAATACAGAAAACAATTGCTGCTATAACTACTAATGAAATGGCAATCATGATTACAACATTTGGTAGTTGGTTGATTATTTTATTTATAATCTTATATTTTGTAATGATATATTCAACAAGAAAATATGTATAATAAAAATGCAGAAAATGATTAGTCGACCACAATCATTTTCTGCATTTTTGTTTATGGTATTAAATTAATATTATAAGTGTGAAAAATTGTAAAAGGGGTATATTATTACTGTAAAGTAGGGAGGTACAGATTATGGGAGAATTAATAGCAAGGGATGGGACTCATATAGTATATGAGAAGCACGGTAACGGTAAACCACTTATTATGTTACATGCATTAAGTATGAATTTAGCTACATTTCATTCAACGGTACAACTTCTGAAAGATCAATATACAACTTATACAATGGATTCAAGAGGGCACGGTAAATCTGAAAAGCCACAATCATTTTCTATACAAAATCATATCGATGATATTATAGACTTAATGGATTCTGAGGGAATTGAATCAGCTTATATTTTGGGGCATGATATGGGTGGCGTTATAGCACAAGAATTTGCTAATCAACATCCAGAAAAAGTTGAAAAGTTAGTAATTGTATCGTCAATATCTAATCAAGGTAAACAACCATTTATTAAATTAATCGCTAAACATAGAGATATAGTAGCAGGGTTTAGTAAAGAAGAAGCGATGTTAATTCTGTTTAATGAAATATTTCATGATACGAACTCAACATTTAAATGGTATCAAGAAGTGAAAAAATATTATCGCATGTCGGCTGAAGAAGATGCAATATCAGTTAGGTCTATAAATGGAATCAATATAAAAGTAGATAATATAAACATACCTACACTTATTGTGAAAGGCAAATACGATCCTTTTGATATAGATAATGTAACTGAAAATATTAAAAGTGCACAAATAGAAATATTTGAACATTCAGGTCACGCACCCTTTATCGAGGAAAGCGAAAAATTCAAAAAAGTTGTTTCTAAATTTTTGAATCAAAACGTAAGAGATAAGCAAGTAATATAAACAGATTAAGAGCTGAGACAATTAATTTGTCCCAGCCCTTAATCTGTTTTGTTTATATATTAATCGTTTATTTCAGTCTTTGCGATTTCTTTATCAATTTTTTCAAGAACTTCTGATATAGATTTGCGTTGCTTTTTATTAACTAAAATTAAAACTGTACGTTCATCGTATTCATTTCTTCTTTTAGTAAAGTAATCGTGTTGTGATAGGTTTTTAACAGCTTTTACAATTTGTGGCTGTTTATAGTTTAATTTATTAATGATTTTTTTCAAATGATATTCTTCTTCATCTGTTTCATTAATATAAGTTAAAACTGCGAATTCTTCAAAGCTAAGTGAAAAATCCTTCTTAATGATAGATTTTAATTTGTCCACATAAGTAACAAGTGCTAATAAATCTGAACAATTTTCTATTTTAGAAATTGCCATTTTGAATCCCCCTAGATAGTGAGTATTTTGCTCCAATGATTGAAAAAATACAATATAGCGTGAAGGCTTGTCTAATCAATTTGAAAGCGTTTTTAATTTTTTAATTCATAATTTCCGTTTATCAATTATTTACTTATTTTAGCCTAAATATAAGTGTATGTAAACTAATAAGAGTAGGATTTAATTAAATAATAATATAAATAATATAATTGTCACAAACGAAAGGGACATATAATATAATCCTATAAAATTTAAGTGTAAGATTATTATTAATTCTACTAATAAAATAAATCGAGAATTACGAAATATTCTAATATTAAATGAGAATATTATATATTTAATTCATGTAAAAAGCCGTATTTAAAAATACGGCTTTTTAAAATGTTATTTTTTAATAGAAGTGTATTGAATAATTACTTCTTCAATAATATTTGAATCTAGTTCTGCATATTTGTTTAAGAATTCAGCAACACTATGATCATTGATATAGTTGTTTTTTTCAACTGTTTCTTTATCATTATCGTCTTGATATTCAAGCAAGTAACATAATGCTTTTACGAGTTCTGAATGTTTTTGATTTGTTTTTGATAAAGCTACTAAAGGTTTTACGATACGATCATTTGGTCCAACTTTACGTAACACACCACGTCCGACTCTTGTAACATCATCAGATAAGTAGGGGTTATTGAAGCGTCCAATTATTTTTTCAATATAATATGCTTGGTCTTCTTTTGTAAACTCGTCAAAGTTTGCAACGAGGTATTCACCTGTTTCATTTAATACTTCATGTAAACCGTCATTAATTTCTTTATCTTGAATCGCTTCAAGGATTGTTTTGTAACCTTTATATTGGCCATAATATGCTAAGTAAGCATGACCAGTGTTCACAGTTAATAATTTTCTTTCGATATAAGGTGTTAAATCATCAACATAATGAACATCTTCAAGTTGAGTACCTTGCCATTTAGAAGCTTCAACAACCCATTCAAAGAAAGGTTCTACTAATACATCTAATGAACCTTCTTTTTGACCTTGAGGTACAATACGGTCTACTGCTGAGTTAGGGAAACTTATATCATCTGATAAAGGTCCTGTAATATCTAATACTGCTTTTTTAAGTTGATCCGTTGCCATGATGGCATTTTCACAAGCAACAATATTTAATGTTTTACCAGGTTCGCGTTCTTTTAAAAATTGTGCGAAAGATTTAGCGATGATTGGTAAGATATTAACACCTACTGCAGTTGTGATTACATCTGCTTCTAAAATTGCTTCTTTTAATTTATCTGTTTCAGTAATACTATTTATACCTTTAACACCTGATACGGGTTCTTTAGTATTTTCTTTGTTAGCAATGACTACTTGATACGCTTTTTCTTCATTAATTTGATTAATAATATTTTCATTAACATCGACGAATGTCACATCATAGCCATTATCGCTTAATACTTTACCTATAAAACCTCGACCGATATTACCGGCACCAAAGTGAATGGCTTTCATTAAAGTTCAACCTCCTCAAAGATAGCAAGAATTTCTTCTTTAGATTGAGCGTTGATGACACGTTCTACATTTTCTTCTTCACTAAATACAATCGCGATTTGTGAAAGAATATCTAAATGTTCACCGTCTTTACCAGCTATACCAACAACAACTTTAGTTTCGTTTCCATCCCAATCAACACCATTTGGAATATGAAGTAATACGAGACCTGATTTTAATACTTCTGTTTTTGCTTCATCTGTACCATGTGGAATTGCTAAGAAGTTACCCATGTAAGTTGTAACAATTTGTTCGCGTTCTTTCATAGCAGTGATATATTTTTCAGTTACTGCACCGTCTTCAACTAAAGCTTGTCCAGCTTTTTCGATAGCTTCTTCTTGTGAGTTTACTGATAAGTTCATAAAAATGTTTTGTGGATTAAATAAGTTTGTCATATTAAATCACTCCGTTTTCGTTAATTTTTGTTTTAATTTATTTAAGAAAAATGATTTGAGTGTATTTTCTATTAGCACTCTATCGTTTAACAACTGATCAATATCATCCAGATGCTCAGTAATTAAGGATGATACTTCACTCATAAATTGACCTTGTTCTGAATTTTTCGGTATGAACATACTTACGAGCCAATTTACTTCTTGTTCTTCATTCTCTATCGTTCTAAGCATTAAAGGTTTAGTTAATTCAGTTATAATCAGCTGTGGTTTTTTAATAAGTTCATCTGATAAATGAGGTATAGCAACTGGATAATCTGTTAATGCAAAGCCTTGTAGTTCTATTCTTTTACTAAGTTTTTCGTTGAAACTATGCGTGTCATCAATAATGTGATTTTTAGATAACGTTTGAACTAAATAGCGATTGAGCTGTGTTACTTTCTTCTTTTCAACTATCATATTTTGAATTAATGATAAGCTTTCTTCTATAAAAGAAACTGTATGATCATAATCTTCATATGATATTGGCTGTTCTTTAGACAGATTGTCTTGTTGCCTTTGAACAATTGAATGTTGTAATTTCAAGAAATATTTAACATTTTCAGCGTCTTGTTCCGGTAATAATGGGTTCACTGTAATGTGTGGATATTTAGTATCAACTGCAACTGTAGAAATCATGCCATCATACATCGAGAAATCAATCGATTTTAAACTACTGACGGATACTTCGGTCGTCTGCGTAATTTCAGAAAAATGTTGTTTCAAACGATTGGATAGGATACGACTTGTACCAATGCCGCTACTACAAACAACTAATACATGTAATGAACGACTTTGTTTGGCTTTTAACATACCACCAAAGTGAAGTGCGATATAGGCTACTTCGCTTTTTGGAAAATGATAATTACTGAATACAATCTTTAAACCTGACGAAACAGCTTCGAATAATGCTTTATCATATGTTTCGATCATTTCAGTAAGCGGATTGTATGTTTCAATATTGGCTTCCAATCTGTTAATAGCGGGCTCTAAATGTAAATTTAGACCTTTAAATAATGACTCTTCATCTTTGAAAGAAAATCCTTCGCTTTTTACAAAATCAATGAGTTCCGTTACACGTTGTTCATGCGTTTCGGTGCTCTCATATGATGTTGCTTCATGACGTCGCCTTGCACCTCTTAAATGCATTGTGATAAATGCTATTTCCGAATGATTAAATGTGACATCATAAATGTTACTTAACACATTAGTCAGTCTTTCTGATACTTTGAATTCATCTGTTGAAATCAATTCGTTTAAAATATCATCTTCAATATCTACATGACCATCTTGCTTAATACGTTCAATTGCTAATACAATATGAATCGTTAAAGTTAAATAACTAGCTTCTGTTAATGTATAGGGCAGTGTACCAAGCTCATCCATTAACAACCGTTCAACATTAAATAATCTATCGATATCAACGATACCTTGTAAATGTGTCTCATTTAATGTGTGATATACAAAATGATCTTCAACAACAGAATAGACGCTATCTCCGTCTAACTTTTCTAACATAAATCTAGCTAATAGTTGTCTTTTATTTACTTCTTCACCATTTAAAATTAATCCCTCGCCGCGCCTTCGTTCTAACGATAGTTCAAAGGTTTCTAACTCAGGCTCTAACTGCTCAATAATCTTATTCAGTGTGTGTGTTGAAGCACCAATTTCATTAGCTAAGCTGTATAATTTCACTGGATCTTTAGATTGGATCAAATTGTATAAAATAATCACTTTTCGCTCTTCATCAGATAAATCAATCGTATGTTGTTCATTTAATGATTGAACGAAAGTATCAATATTTTGTGGTTCACCTTCAATGCGGAGTCCTAATTTAGGCACTCTTGTTAAGGAAAGGTGATATTTATTGAGTGTATCTTCAACACTTTTCATTTCTCTATGCACGGTTCTAGACGAAATACCTAAGTCTTGAGCAATGTCATGAATCGTTAAAAAAGAGTGAAGACGCTCAGATAGTAATTTGAGAATGCTTTTTTCTCGGTTACTTATCATCATCGACCTTCACTCCTTTGTTTAGAATTATTTTTTCAATTCGCTAATTAACTCTTCATATCTTGGTGAATTCAAGAAGTTATCTACTGAAATATGAATCGCTTTTGGATTCTTTTTAATAGCTCTATCTGTTAATGTTTTTTGAGTAATTACGACATCTGCATCATCTGGTAATTGGTTGATAGCAGTGTTTGTTACTTCAATATTTGTTAATTCAGCTTTTTTGAATTTATTTCGTAACATGCCGGCACCCATTGCACTTGAACCCATACCAGCATCACAAGCGAAAATAACTTTTTGAACATTTGAGAAATCATGTGCGTCTACATTTTCAGTGTCATACTCATCTAATAATCCATCTGATTCATCTTTTTCTTCAGCATCATCTGAAGTTTCTTTGTCTTCTTTATCAGCACCAGTTAAAGCACCACTTACAGAAGATTTTTTACCTTTACGAGCTTCCATGTCAGCAGTTGCTGATTCAAGGTCACTTTCAGGATCTTTAGTTACTTTCAATATAATAGATGCTACTAAGAATGAAACTAAAGTTGCTAGGAAGATACCTAGTAACATGACTAAATAACTACCTTTAGGCGTTATTGCGAAGTAGGCTAAAATTGAACCTGGTGATGCAGGACCTGTTGTACCAAAGTCGAATATGCTGAATGTAGCTACACCAGTCATACCACCTAAAATAACGGCAACTAATAATAAAGGACGCATTAATACATATGGGAAGTAAATTTCATGAATACCACCTAGGAAATGGATGATACCAGCACCATATGATGTTGCT
>NZ_MWJM01000011.1:0-81615 GCF_002018435.1 Mammaliicoccus fleurettii
GTTTTATAAAGGAGCAACATCATGTACAAGAAATATGGAGAAATCTTTCGTTTCATTATCGTAGGCGGTATTAACACAATCAATTATTACTGGGTATACTTATTATTGTTAAAAGTATTAGATATTAACTATTTAATAAGCCATATATCAGGATTTATTATAAGCTTTATCATATCGTTTTATCTAAATTGTTATTTTGTATACCATGTACAACCAACATTTAAAAAATTCATTCAGTTCCCTATCACGCAAGTTGTGAATATGGGTTTACAAACATTATTGTTGTATATATTTGTGCAATGGCTACATTTGAACGAAACTTTCGCGCCATTCATAGGACTTGTCATTACAATACCAATAACATTTGTATTGTCTAAGTGGATATTAGTCGATAAATAAAAACACAGAGGGTGAGACAATTAATTGTCTCACCCTCTACTCCTGATTGGACGACGAAAATAAGGATTTTTTGAAAATGAGCTAAGTTGTAGATTAATTAAGCAGTTAATCTAAGAGTTCGGCTAAGTTGTAGATTAATTAAGCAGTTAATCTAAGAGTTCGGCTAAGTTGTAGATTAATCCAGGAGTTAATCTAAGAGTTCGGCTAAGTTGTAGATTAATTAGGCAGTTAATCTAAGAGATCGACCAAGTTGTAGATTAACTAGGTAGTTAATCTAAGACATCTCAAAATTAACACTACATAATGAAAGAGCTTGAGACATAAATGTCTCAAGCTCTCATTTTTGTAATCAAGTCTACTTTCATAGTTACATATCTCTTTATAACAAGAACATCACAAAGAATGGTACGACTGCGACTACTACTATTCCTACTAGAACAAGTGAAATACTTGCCATTGATTCTTCTACTTCACCAAGCTCTTTTGCTGCTGCAACGCCTAATGTGTGTCCACTTGTTCCTAATGCTAATCCTCTTGCTATAGGGTTCGTTATGTTAAATAATTTTAATAGCTTATTCCCTAATGCCATGATAATTACTGCATTTAATATAACAGCTAATGATGTTAACTCTTTAATACCTGATATACCTTCTGAAACTGGTAAAGCTATTGCTGTTGTAGCTGCTTGAGGTAACATAGATGCGATGATATCATCACCAAATTGGAATGCTTTTGCTACTATATAAATAATGACTAATGCAGCTACTGTTCCTACTGCAATTCCCCCCATAATATGGTGCCAATGTTTCTTCAAGACTTCGCGTTTTTTATACAAAGGAATTGCGAAACATATTGTCGCTGGTTCTAAGAAGAAGTTAATAATATCTCCACCGATTTTATAGTTTTCATATGGTATACCTGTAGCTTTTAAAAATACGATACCAACTACCATACTGAAAAATAATGGTGCAAATAAGAAAAATCCATTTGATCGTTTAAATAAATATGTACCGATTAAGAATACTGCAACTGATAATCCAATACCGAAATATGGTGTATTGACTCCTAAATGTTCCATCATGCGTAATCACCTGCCACACGTTTATGTTTAATGTCTTTGACACTTTTAGATGTTTTTTCACTTGGTTTAATAATCATTTGTGAAAATATGCCTGTACAAACGAGTAATAAAATTGTTGATATAATAATCAATAATATGATGAGAATTGGACTTGTACTCAATACGCCTAATGAGTTAATAACTGAAATACCTGCTGGTACGAAAAGGAATCCAATATTATTTGTTAATGCTGTTCCAACCGCTTCTACTTGCTCTAATTTAATAATACCTGTCGTTAATGCGACAAACATTAATACTAAGCCAATTACTGATGCTGGCATTGGAATTGGCATAAAGCTTTCTATTATATGTGATATCAATAATATTATGGATATCGTTAATACTTGCTGAAAGAAGTTATTTACTTTTTTCATTCTGACAACCTCCCGAATTAATCTCTTAAGGTTATCTTAATATGAAAATAATGAATTAAAGCGTTTTCATGGCGAAATGCAATATTTGAAGTCTAAGTTACTAAATAGTTACTGTGAAAATTATACTAACCCTATTTCTGATTTAAACGTTTTCATATAAGAGCGACTTACCTGTAATTTGATATTACCTGTCAATGTTACTTGATACGTAGAATTGAACCAGTGTTCAACAGATTGGATATGCTTTTTATTGATGATACTTGCGCGATGTATACGTAAAAACTTTGTATCATTAAGCTTTTTTTCATAAAAGCTGAGTGGTTCGCTTGTTTCATATTCAGTTTCTACTGTATTTATAGTCGTAACACCTTGATTAACCGAAATTGCAATGATGTCATTTATATTTAATACATAAATACGATCTTCTATTTCAATCGGTAACACTTCATCTTGATTCACTTGTTTTGTCTCAATTGTATGATGGCTTTCAGCATATGTAATTTTTTTAATTGCTTGTTCAATTCTTGATTTTTCAAATGGTTTCAAAATATAGTCTGTAGCTTCTAACTCAAACGCTTGTACTGCATACGTGTCATGAGCAGTTGCAAATATAATATGAGGAACATGTTTCATTTTGTTGATTTTCTTTGCCAAATCTAAGCCACTTTCTTCCATTAAATTAATATCTAAGAAAATGACATCAAATTCGTGAGATAACAATTGCTCTAAAGTTTCTTCGATATTTTCTGCTTCTTCAATTTGACTAAAAGAACCAATTTGATTGAGTAAATATTTTAGTTCATTACGTGCCAATGGTTCATCGTCAACGATAAGTGCTTGCATTACATACCCTCTTCTCTATATTTATGCGGTATTTCAGTACTTACTTCTGTACCTTTATTGCTCGTTTCTATTTGTAATTCTGCCGAGTGGCCACACAATCCCATTAATCTTTTATTTAAATTTTCAAGCGCACTACCTGTTCCCGATTGAGATTCTACAATAGCCTTTCCTATGATGTCTTTCTTATCTTCCGGAATACCTTGTCCATTGTCTTTTACTGATAATTTAATCGATTGATTTTGATTGAGAACAGATACCCAAATTCGATTATCATCTTTTCTATTTGTAAATGCATGTTTAATAGCATTTTCGACTAATATTTGAATGACAAACGGTGGGACAAGTGATGAATGGTTTTGGTCAGGTATATCATATTCAATAACAAAGTGATCAGGATATCTTGCTTGTTCTAAAGCAATATACGCGCGCACTTGTTCAAGCTCTTTTTCTATCGTAATCATATTGTTTCTAGCACCTTGTAAATTAGATCGGAAGAAGTGACTCAGTTGTAACAATAATTGACGCGCTTTTTCATGATCTATTCGGATAAGTGCCGAAATTGTGTTCATTGCATTAAAGAAGAAATGTGGATTCACTTGCGCTTGTAATGACTTAATTTCAGCGTCTTGAAGTAATTGTCTTTGCACTTCTACAGCACCTAATTCTAACTGGCTAGAGAATATTTTAGCCAAACCTTCTGCAAGTCGTTTCTCCACAAATGTTAAATCATGATAATCTGTAAAATATAACTTCAAAGTACCTACAATATCATCATGCACATATAATGGTATGACAATAGCCGCTTCTAATGGACAATTAGGATGTTGACACCCTATATCTTTACTTGTATAAACTTCTTTTTGATCCCCTGTTTCAATTACCTCTTTAGATAAATCTGTAATAATAGTTTTGTCAGGTGTATGATGATCACTTGCGACACCAACATGCGCTAATATATGCGTTTTATTAGTAATTGCCACTGCTGATACCTTCATTAAATCTTTTATAATTTTAGCAGCTTGATGAGCAGAAGATTCTGTTAACCCTTCTTTAAAATAAGGCAAAGTGTGATTAACTAATTTCAAAACATCATGCGTTTGAATAGCCCTCATTTGCTCTTCTTGTTTAACAGTTGAAATGATTATAGACATAAATATTGCCGTACCTAAACCATTTATAATAATCATTGGTAGTGCTATAAGTTGTACAAGTTCCCATGCATCAGCCTTTTGAGAAGAGAATATTAATATACAAATCATTTGTATCACTTCTGTTGAAGCACCTACTATAGCGCTTTGTGAAACTGATAAATAGCCTTTAGATTTCATTGCATATGTACCAAAATAGCCTGCAACCAAACCAATAACAATAGATGATATTAAATAAGTATAAGCATCTGCACCACCTATATAAACTCTAAATATTCCCGATAGTACACCTACAAATACACCTACAAAAGGTCCACCAATAAGACCCGAAACACCAATAGTTAATACACGGGTATTGGCAAGTGATACTTCTGGACCAAGATGTAAATAAATCATACTTGATACAATTTCTCCATTATGAATAGCAACACCAGTAAAGTTAGACAGTAGTGCAAATGAAGAGAATACTATAATTAAACGCCATTTTACATACCATTTTTCACGCTCACCCATCATATTTTTAAAGTACGATGTATTCATTAATATATACGCTACAAGGATAATGAGACCTACACGTTCTAATAGTAAAACAAATAAATTCAACATATTTACACCCATCATTCCTATAATTTTTATTCGATTTTATACCAACAAATATTTTACCATACGAAAGTTGAAAAATATTATATAAAGTGTCATTGTTATATTAATGAATATACTGTTAGCTATTGTTAATATATCGAAAAGAGCTTAGAACATTTACGTCCCAAGCTCTTTCAATTTTTTATCAAACCCTATCATCACATATGCACTATAATTCTGTTCTAAGTTCCCACAATTCTGGGAAGAATGCTTGATCAATGACACGTTTCAAATAGTTAACGCCTGAACTTCCGCCTGTCCCTATTTTAAATCCTATAATTCTTTGTACAGTCTTCATATGTCTAAATCGCCATTGACTATATCTATCTTCAACGTCTGTTAATTTTTCTAGTAATTCATATAGTTCAAAGTAATCTTCTGAATTTAAATAAATTTCTTTAAATGCTTCTTTGACTGAATCATTGCGTTCGTAATTCTTTGTTACTTCTCTGTTTAACACATCTTTATCGATATCGAATCCTGCTCTATTCACTGCTTTAATTGTTTCATCGTATATACTTGGTCTTTCAAGTTGATTTTTTAATTGATTATAAATATTTGGGTCTTTTTCATATATTTTCAACGCGTGTGTTGTTTTATAACCTAGGCTATATTCAATCATTCTATTTTGAAAAGATTGGAATCCAGAAGAGTTTCCTAAATCTTCTCTGAATTTCAAATAGTCACTTGGTGTCATCGTCGATAATACTTCCCATACTTGAATGAGTTGTTTTTGAATATTACCTACTCTTGCTAATTTTTTAAAAGCTTGTTTATATTGATCTAGTTTTATATCTTCACAAGCTGAATTAATTTCATGAATAATCAAGTTCATCCATAGTTCTGAAACTTGATGTACAATAATAAATAATTTCTCATCGTGTGCATCTGTTAAGGTGTGTTGTGCTGATAATATTTTATCTAAACCTAAGTACTCACTATATGTCATATCTTCTGTAAAATCCGTTTTAACACTTTCCCCTTTAATTGATTCATCTTGATAATGGCTCATTATTATTCCCCCTTTTTTGCTATAGTTGCTCTTATTGGTGAACCGTCTGCACCAACGATATTCAATGGTAACCCTATAAAATCATAATATCCTTGTGTAACATCTTCTAATAATAAATTTTCAATATTGATAATATCATAGCGATTAAACGCATGATGATTATCTAAAGTTTTAGAATCTATGTCATCTACTGAAGGTACATCAATTCCAAATACTTTTATACCAATTGATGACAAATAAGCGATTGCTTCTTCAGTTAGGACTGGAACTGTATCCGGAAACACATCAGCATGAGCTTGAGACTTTGTTTTAATCATAATTATTGTCCCTTTAATATCGAAACCTTCTAGTATCTCTCGCGTAATAAGCGCTTCTCCAATTACTTCTACTAAAGTAGCTTCTCCAATTAGTCTATTCACATCAATCTCATGAATCTTTATTCCATCATTATCAAAATGAAATGGTGCGTCCATATGTGTCCCTATATGCGTGCTCATTGAAATACAACCAATATTTACAGACCCTGTTTCTTCTTTAGTTGCAGATAATTCAAAACGGAAAGGCTCATCTCCTGGCCAATTTGCTATATCATTTGTTAATGGTTGTGTAATATCAATCCACATAAACATGCTCCTCTACTTGTGTAATCGTTTTCATTTTACCTTCTTTTAATTCTATTGTACATGAATTCTGATATTTAAGGTGGATACTGTTTAGCAATGAATGATATTTGGGTAAACTCATAATGAGGTGAATGAACATGTCATACATACGTGTACACGGAGCAAACCAGAATAATTTAAAAAATATTAATATAGATATCCCGAAACATCAATTAACAGTCTTCACTGGAAGATCTGGTTCGGGAAAATCATCACTCGTTTTTAGTACTTTAGCAGCTGAATCTGAACGTTTATTAAATGAAACTTATTCAAGCTATGTACAAAATCAACTGACATCTTATGAAAAGCCGGATGTTGATAGAATAGAACATCTACCAGTTGCCATGATTATAAATCAAAAAAGATTGGGTGGAAATTCACGTTCAACTGTAGGAACAATATCTGACATTTACGCTTCAGTTAGACTTTTATGGTCAAGAGTGGGTGAGCCTTTTGTTGGATATTCGAGCGTATTTTCATTTAATAATCCAAGTGGCATGTGCGAACGTTGCCAAGGACTCGGTTATGTTGAAGATATCGACTTAAACGAGTTGTTAGATTATGATAAATCTTTAAATGAAGATGCGATAAAGTTCCCATCATTTAGACCAGATAGCTGGCGTGGCAAACGTTATTTATATAGTGGTTTATTTGATAATGATAAGAAGCTTAAAGACTTTACTAAAGAAGAAATGGACACATTTCTTTATACAAAACCAAAAAAACTTAAAAATCCCCCAGAAAATTGGCCAAAAACTGCTAAATTTGAAGGTTTGATTCATCGTTTTAGACGCTCATTTCTATTGAATGATAATTTCGAAAAGAAACGTTTTCTAGAAGACGTAAATAGAGTTGTCACTTCCCATAAATGTCCAAAATGTCATGGTAAAAGACTAAACGATAAAATTTTAAGTTGTAAAATAAATGGACTGAGCATTACTGATTTTACAGCTCTTTCAATAGATGATGCGATTGAATTTCTAAATAAACTTAAAGACAAAAAAGCTGCATATATTATTAAACCATTATTAGAGCAGTTAGAAGCTTTATCTTATGTTGGATTAAATTATTTAACATTGGACCGTAAGACACCTTCTCTATCAGGAGGAGAATCTCAACGCATTAAATTAATACGTCACTTAAATAGTCCACTATCTGACCTCGTCTATATTATTGATGAACCTAGTGTTGGCTTACATCCTGAAGATATTGAAAAAATAAATGACATTATGAAATCTATAAGAGATAAAGGCAATACAGTACTCGTCGTAGAACATGACCCTGACGTTATTCGTATTGCAGACCACGTTATAGACATTGGACCCGGTGCAGGCAAACATGGTGGTAAAATTACATTCACAGGTACTTATCATGAATTGTTACAATCTGATACTTCTACTGGTAAAGCTTTAAAACGACAACACAAATTAAAAACATTACCTAGAAACGCACAGAGCTACATCAATTTAAAAAATATATCAGAAAACAACTTAGTAAACGTGTCCGTTGATATACCTAAAAATATTTTGTCTGTTATTACAGGTGTAGCAGGTTCCGGAAAAAGTACATTATTAAAAGCAGGACTTAAATCTCAGAAAGAGACTACTTTCATTGACCAAAAACCTGTACATGCTTCAAATCGTTCAAACTTACTAACTTATATGGATCTCTTTGATGAAGTAAGAGAATTCTTCAGCAAAGAAACAGGACTAAAGAAAAGTATGTTTAGCTACAACTCAGAAGGTGCCTGTCCAGAATGTCATGGTAAAGGCGTTATCAAAACAGAACTTGCATTTATGCCTGACTTTTCACAAGTTTGCGAAGTGTGTAAAGGGACCAGATATAAACCAGAAGTATTAGAAGCCAAAGTAAACGGTTATTCAATAGCAGAAGTATTAGCACTAACAGTTGAAGAAGGAATGAACATATTTAAAAATAACAATAAAGTATACACACGTCTTAAACATTTAGAATCAACCGGCCTACATTATATGACTTTAGGACAATCACTAGATACATTATCAGGCGGAGAAATACAACGCGTTAAACTGAGCAGATATTTAGATCAATCCGCTTCAAACCAAATATTCATATTCGACGAACCAACAACAGGACTGCATGAAGATGACATACCAACATTATTAGCATGTTTCGAACAACTCATCCAACAAGGCAACACCGTCATATTAATAGAACATAACTTGACTATGATGACACATGCAGACTGGATAATTGACGTAGGACCCGGAGCAGGCATGAACGGAGGTAAAATATTATATAGTGGTGAACCAAAAGGCTTATTAGAAATAGAAGAATCAGTAACAGCCAAACATTTGAATAGATATGTAGAAATATAGAAAACACCCCACCTAATTCGAAGAAGATAAACTTTCGAAATAGGTGGGGTGTTTTAATATAGGAAGTAAATAAGTTTCATGTTAAAGAGATATCGTGCGTTTTGCTCGGATTTGACTCGAATCGCACGATATCTCCTCAGTCTTCGTGCGATTCTAATCAGACCAATATTAAGATCGAAGTTTATACTTCAAATTCTTCTTTTTCTCTTAATTTTTCTTTAACGTAATCATAGTTTCCTTCAAATTTAGTTAATTTTTTATCTTTTAATAAATATGTTATATCAAATAGCTTATTCAAGAAGTATCTATCATGTGAAACTGCGATGATTGTACCATTATAATCTAACAATGCGTCTTCTATTGTTTCTTTTGCATCTATATCTAAATGGTTTGTTGGTTCGTCTAATACTAGCACGTTAAAATCTTGATTCACAATTTGTGCCCAACGTAATCTCATTTTTTCTCCACCACTTAGACTACTGATTTTATTAAATACATCTTCTCCATAAAACATAAATTGTGCAAGTATATGTCTTGCTTGACCTTCTGTTACATGAACTACATCTCTAAATGTTTCGATAACTGTTTGGTTATCAATATTTTCAAAAGTGTGTTGTGATAAATAACCTATTCTTAAATTAGATGCTCTTTTAACTATTCCTTCATCTGGTTCTATTTGATTAATCATCATTTTTAATAATGTACTCTTTCCTGTTCCATTATCTCCTATTATAGATACATGTTCTTTTCTTCTAATGAGTAAATCAATTTTTTCAAACAATATATCTTCGTACATCTTAGAAACACTTTCTAATTCTATTACATTGTTAGAAACACGTTGTCCTTCTGCTAAATTCACGTTCATTCTTTTATGTTCTAGTATAGGCTTATCTAATTTCTTTATTCTATCCAATGCTTTTTCCATACTTTTTGCCCGTTTAAATAAAGCTGCATTTGGTGGATTTGCTTGGCTTGCCCATAATCTTAATTGCTTAATCGAGTCTTCCATTTTCTTAATTTTCTTTTGTTGTGTTTGATATGCTTCAAATTCATTTATAATTCTTACTTCTTTTTCTTTAACAAAATAACTATAATTACCATGGTATACATGCAATTGACCTTGATCAATTTCTAATATTTGATTAACAGTGTCATCTAAAAAGTATCTATCATGAGAAACTATGACAACTGCGCCTGAATATTGCTTAATAAAATCTGCTAACCAATCAATAGATGAAATGTCTAAATGATTGGTAGGTTCATCTAATAATAACAATTTAGGTTGTTGTAATAGTATTTGAGCTAACCCTACTTTCGTTCTTTCTCCTCCAGAGAGTTTCTCCCACGTATGATTTAATAAATGATTTATTTTTAATCCGTGACTTACTCGTCTTATTTGAGCATCTATTTCATATCCACCTAGTTGTTCGAACAATTCTTGTAATTGCCCATACTTCTTTAATAATAGTTCAATTTTGTCAGTTTCATTAGCCATCTCAGCTTCGATTAACTGCATTTTCTGTGAAATGTTATTAACTTCTTCAAATACTTCAGTTAAACATTCATATACTAGTTTGCCATCTTCATAGTTTGGTAATTGATTCAAATATCCAATTGATATATTCTTCTGCCAGCTTATTTGCCCTTCTGTAGGCGATTCTATACCAGCCATCAATTTTAATAATGTACTTTTACCTTCACCATTTCTTCCAACTAGACCTACACAGTCCCCTTCATTCAAATCATATTTAATATCTTCAAATATAACATCACCTGTATAAGACTTAGATAATTTAGACATATTTATAATATTCATATTGCTTCCTCCAAAATCGTGCTACAAGGAAGCTTGTGTCAGACATTCCTTATAGCTATATTTTTCTTCAAAAAAGACATACTTCACCAATTTTGGAGAAAAATTCGCAAATTTGTTGCGTACGATTACAAAGAATCTGCAACTATGAGCTAAAAGAAACATCTGAAACACCTCCGTTCATCAAAGTTATCTTTATTATATTACTGGTATTGTTATTTTACAATGCGATTCATTATTCTAAATCTTCGCCGATATTAACATTTGTGACGTAATTATCTACTATTGTAAATATAATAAGATTCCCCTCTACAATGAATCTATAATTTTTTCCGTTACTAGTTTCTTCTATAGTATAATCATTTCCATAAACATTCATAATTTGTGATTTAGATATATGTTTCTGTTTCACTGGAAACTTGACACTAGCAGCATAATTATCGTTGTGGTTATTACCAAAATAAAACGTTTGATCATAAGAATTCATATTTTTAAAAGTTTCTCCATCATTTGATTGAGGTTGAACAATTCTATGACCATTCATTGTTACGTTCTTGTACACTAATGCACTGATGAAAGTTGAATCTAAGATAAAGCTACCATCATGACCTGTATTACCTTGATACTTATAGTAAGGTGTTGTTGCAGCTTCGACATCATTACCATCTTGACTAGGGATATTTACTACTCCAAACATTGTTCCGATTGAAATTCCTGTTGCAATTGTTAACTTTGCCACTTTATTCATTTCCACCACTCCCTTTTAGTATAATTGTACACTTACATATTACAATAACATTACAAAGATTTCAAAAATGTTACGTCAAACGTTTTCCATTCTATAAGTAGTAATAATACTGATAATTCAGTCTTCTGATGATATAAATCTATTTAAACTTACTCGCACTAACTATGCAGTCTTTTATAATATTACTTAAAAGCTACAATAATCTTATTAAACTCATAGGATTTACTGAATCTTTATAACTTCAGAAAATTTTTATACTTCTTTCATCGATACTCAAAGCACTTTTCCAATGTTGAATGTCTCTCTTAATATCGAAGTTCAAAACTGTCATGAAAGTATTCCGTACGTAACATCTATTTTCCGGACTTTTTCATACAATTGCATACAATTGGTAAATTTAAGTGTAATATTACAAAATATCTCAACTGTAATTCTTTATTACAATATTTCTTGCACATTGTAATCTTTTGTTATTTGACTGTAATTTACAAAGCCTTTATTTATGTTATTGTTGTCTTGTCCCAATTTTCAGGGGAGAATTTTTAACTAACAAAGAAATCATCATCTTAAATTAAGATACTAATAAATAAAAAATTATTCGGAGGGTTTTACAATTATGAAAAAAGCAATTTTAACTTCATCATTAGCAGTAGCAATCGGAGCAACAGGAGTAGCATCTTCACAAGTAGCAGATGCATCTGAACAAGGCGTAAATAAAGAGCAATTAGCTCAATTAGCTCAATCAAATTCACCAGAACTTAATGAACATGCTGTCCAAGAAGGCGCATATGACATTAATTTCACATTAGATGGATTCGAATATAACTTTGAATCAGATGGATACAACTTTACTTGGGAATATCATGCAACTAATGCAGCTGACACTGAAAGCACTCAAGCTCCAGTAGCTCAACAACAACCAGTTGCTGAACAAAACGTAGCTGAACAAACTCCAGCTCCAGCAGCAAACAACACTGCTAGCGAACAAGCAACTCAAGAAGCGCCAAAACAAGTAGAAGCGCCAAAACAAGAAACTCAAGCACCAGCTCAACAACAAACACAACAAGCGCCAGCTCAAGAAACTAAATCATCTTCAGCTTCTGAAGGTTCAAGTGTAAACGTTAATGATCACTTAAAAGCTATCGCTCAACGTGAATCAGGCGGCGACTTAAAAGCTGTTAACCCATCATCAGGTGCAGCTGGTAAATACCAATTCCTACAAACTACTTGGGATTCAGTAGCTCCAGCAGAATACAAAGGTGTATCACCTACAGAAGCTCCTGAACATGTACAAGATGCAGCAGCTGTTAAATTATACAACACTGCAGGCCCTTCACAATGGGTAACTGCATAATTAATTAAGCAGTACTAAAATTTTATTCAACAAACTAATTCAACGCCCTCGGCAATAGCCGAGGGCGTTTTTTTATTGATTTAATATTCTATTTACATAACTTGCAACTTCCGGAAATGAAGTATAACCATCCCTATCACAAAAGTGTCCATCGTGTTCAATCGTTACAAATTCAGAATTTAACTTTTTCGCTAAATTTTCACTGAGTTTATATGGAACTACGCGATCGTTTGTCGCAATAATACTTATAATATTGGGTACTCTTTCTTTAAGTTTTTCAAAATCTATATTAGTATGCTGAATATAATCATCGAGTTTACTTAATTCCGGGATTTCTTCATAAAATCCTGCAACCAATACAAGACCTTTAATGTTCAACTTACCATCATACTTCGAAAGATAATTCAGCACCGTCACAACACCTAAACTATGCGCAACAATCACATTTTCACCAGAAGTTAAATCCACCTCTGCCTTTAACCTATCCGTCCAATCACTCAATATAGGATTTGAAGAATTAGGAAAATCTAAAATCTTACTATCAACACTAGGAACATGTTGAGTCAACCACTTAAACCAATGCTTTTGACTATTAGCATTGTAACCATGTGCTATATATAAATATTTATTCATAACAATCACCTTTCGATTTAATGTACAAGTGCATTAATGATCCCTATAATAATTCCTCCAAATGGAAAAACGAGCCACCAAAATTTTGAAAAGAACTCCCAACCATTCCTTGGTCTATTATAATTAATATCTTGTTGAGGTGTTTCTCTGTAAGTTTCAATAATCGTTTTCTTTAAATTTTTATCTCCTTTTATTAACTCATCTAAAGATAAATCGAATATATCACTCATTTGAACTAGAATGTCTATGCCAGGATACACCTTACCAAGTTCCCATTTAGAAACACTTTGTCTTGTTACATGTAATTTAGCAGCCAATTCATCTTGTGACCATCCATTAAGCTCACGTTCTTCTTTAATTTTCGATCCAATATTCATGATTATTCACCCCTTTTCTACACTATAGAACTAATCATACAAAAAGTCCCGAAACTATTTTTTGCTTCCCACAGCAACCAGAAGTTGCGACCTTATTAAACCAACTCTTACTTAGGTTATACCCATTTTCACAATTTTTATATTTAGAATACGGTCATACTACCCTCCGTCTCCTAATAAATATAAACATTATTGTAGGGATTACTAGCGTAGAATATCTACAAACATTAATAATAAATAATGTTTGTTATACTAAATAATATAAATATATTTTAAGGAGTGAGTAAATTGGCTATTCCTATTATTATAGATACAGATCCTGGTATAGATGACATCATTGCAATTTCTGCTGCCATACATAGTAAAGATATAGATGTGAAACTCATTACTTCAGTAGGCGGTAATGTTGGAATTGAACATACTACACAAAATGCATTAGATATTGTAAATTATTTAAAAAAAGATATACCTGTAGCAAAAGGTGTCGATACACCACTCATCAATAAGCTTGCTACTGCTGAACATGTTCATGGACATAATGGAATCGGCAATGTGCAATTCAAGACTTCATCTCTAACAAATATTTTAGAAGATCATGCCGTCATAGCAATGAAAGAAACGATTATGAATTCTGAAGAACCTATAACTTTAGTTCCTATTGGTCCATTAACTAATATTGCGTTATTATTTTCACTTTTCCCAGAAACTAAAAGCAATATTAAACAAATTGTTTTAATGGGTGGCGCTGCAGTCGGAGGAAATGCAACACCATTAGCTGAATTCAATATATATGTAGACCCACACTCAGCTCAAATCGTATTTAATCAAGATATCCCTATCGTTATGTGTGGTCTTGATGTAACGAGAGAAACTAAGATTAACCATGATGATATACAAACAATCAAAAAACAAGGAGACTTTGGCAACTTAATAACTGACATGTTAGAAGTCTATAATGATGTAAATTCAGGTGAAAAACACGAACATATCATACATGATTTATGTACAATATTTTATTTACTTTATCCAGAAATGTTCACAACAGAGCGAGCTGACGTTTCCGTTATAACAGAAGGACAAGCAGCCGGATGTACATACACAGAATTTAATAAAGAAGGTAAAGTTGAAGTCTGTATGCATGCAAATAATAAACAATTTAGAGAAAAATTTGTAGAATTCGTAAAAGACATACATCAAGCGAGATAGAGAATAATATACAAGTGAATATTGAGATTGTGCTTACTAGCAGAATTCTGAATTATGCTCCTTAACAACACATCTTACGGACATTTCTCTGAATTATGTCTCTAACACCACATCTTACGGACATTTCTCAGAATTTTGTCCCTAACGACACATCTTACGGACATTTCTCGGAATTATGTCCCTAACAACACCTCTTACGGACATTTCTCAGAATTATGTCCCTTAGCACCCCTCTTACGGACATTTCTCAGAATTTTGTCCCTTAGCACCCTTCTTACAGACATTTATAACGATTTTGTAGTGCTGACGCCTGAGGGAATAGTATGCGTGAGAGACTACAGGCTCGAGCCATACCCCTAGGCAAGCATGCACGTACAAAATCGTAAGGTTATATAAAACTGTATATTTGCAACGATTTTGTATGTGCGGACGCCTGAGGGAATAGTATGAGTGAGAGACTACAGGCTCGAGCCATACCCCTAGGCAAGCATGCACGTACAAAATCGTAAGATTATATAAAACTGTATATTTATAACGATTTTGTAAGTGCTGACGCCTGAGGGAATAGTATGCGTGAGAGACTACAGGCTCGAGCCATACCCCTAGGCAAGCATGCACTTTACAAAATCGTAAAATAAAAAAACAAGCATATCACTGTAAAACTGAAAAGTTCAGTTACGTGATATGCTTATTTATTTTGAGTTAGGACTTCTGTCCCACTCCCGATATTATTTTATTAATATTCACCTTTATCTATTCTATGATAACCTCTTAAGAAATAAATAAGTGTCATTGCTGATAGGAATACTATACCGATAATTACCGATACTCTTGTTTCTGCGTTAAACAACATACCGATTAATACTAAAATAAAGAATCCTAATGTTATATAGTTTGTATATGGTGCGAATGGCATCTTGAATGGATGATTTTTAATTTCTTCTGGATGTTTTTTTCTAAATTGTATGTGACTTAGTAAAATCATAAACCAAGGTACCATACCTGGTAATATAGATGCACTGTATACATACACGAATATATTTTCAGAACCATCTATTACTAATGGTAGTACAATATTTAAGATAACACCTACAAAAATACCAATTGAAATGGCTAACACTGCAAAGAATGGAACGCCTGTTTTCATTACTTTCGTAAATATACGTGGCATTTGTCCTTTTTGAGCTAACGTATATACCATACGACTTGAACTAAAGATTCCTGAGTTACAACCAGACATTGCAGCTGTAATTACAACAAAGTTAATTAATCCTGCTGCTATTGTAATACCAACTTTTGCAAATGTTGCAACGAATGGACTACCTACATTACCTAATTGATCCCAAGGATAAACAGTTACAATAACAAATATTGCACCTATGTAAAAGATTAATATACGCCATATAACACCGTTTACAGCGTTTTTAATATTTTTCTGTGGATCTTTAGTTTCACCTGCTGTAATACCTATTAACTCTACACCTTGATAGGAACCAACAACCATTGATAAAGCAAAGAAGAAGCCTATAATACCATTAGGGAAGAATCCTCCGTGTTCAGTTAAATTGCCTAAGCCTATAGCATTTCCGCCATTTCCTAGCCCAAAGAATATTAAACCGAAACCTGCAATAATCATTAAAATAATTGTCACTACTTTTATCATAGCAAACCAGAATTCAAATTCACCGAATGCTTTAACTGAAGTTAAATTTGCTGCTGCCAATGTAACTACAACTATGACTCCCGGTACCCAAGTTGGTAATTCTGGCCACCAATATTGCATATATTGTCCAACGGCTATAACTTCACTCATCCCTACTACTATCCATTGGAATATATTACTCCATGCGGTTACATAACCTGCAACTGGATGTAAATAATCACTTGCATAGTTAGCAAATGAACCAGTCGTTGGATATAAGTAAACTAATTCTCCCATTGCTCTCATTACTAAATATAAGAATAGACCTGCTACTAAATAAGCAAATATTGCAGATGGCCCCGTCCATTTAATCGTACTTGATGCACCCATGAATAAACCAACACCAATAGTACCACCAAGTGCGATCATCTGTACTTGACGAGAACTAAGACCTCTTTTTAAATGATTGTCTTCCATTATTTCGTGTCACTCCTTGTTTCAATTCATCAAATTTTAAATGCGTCAAACTTCATGGGACAATTATACTATAAAGTGTCAGAAAATAAAGCGTTACTAGAAAGCGTTTTCTGAATTTTATTATTTTAAATGAATTATGTTCATAATATTGTAATTTATTCATAAATATCATCTATTTTCTACAAAAAAGTGATATTTTAACTCTTTCGCTAAAATATCACTCTTGTATTTCCAAGTATATTTTATTGTATTATCTCTGCCATTGTTCTGTTCACGCTTCCTGCATATATAGAACCAAATTTCACTAAATGTACCATTAATAAATAAAGTTCATAAAATTTAATTCTATCATCTGAACCTTTGCTTAAAGGTAAAGCTTCGTTGTATGCATCATAAAATTCATTCGTAAATCCTCCGAACACTTTTGTAGCTCCAAGGTCAAATTCTCTATCACCATATAAAGGTGACGGGTCGAATAGAGCAGGTTCTCCATTAGATAAGAACATGTAATTACCTGCCCATAAATCTCCATGTAATAATGAAGGTTTACTATTATGATTTTCTAAAGTTTTGATTATCTTTTCACGCACTTTTTCAAATAATGAAAGTTCTTCTTTAGACCATAATCCTCTATTCACAATTTCATCTCTCAATTGGTCTAACCTTTGTTCTACAAATATATTAATCCACGTATCTTTCCAACCATTTTCAAAAGTAATATCACTTCCATGATAAGGCAAATGGAATCCAAATTTACCATGTGGCTCATGATGACTGTGTAACTTCGCCACAAGCTTTCCTAGTTCTCTTTGATTTCCAGAATGACCTTCTTCGAGATAACTTAACAATAAATAAGCATCTCCATTAATTTGTCCATGACCTTTAACAACAGGAGCAGTTACATCAGCCGCTTCAAACGCTTCTAAGCCGGCAATTTCAGCTGCATAAAAGTCATCACTTCTATCATGTTGAACAAGCAAAAAATATGGTCCATTTGTCGTTTCTATTTTATATGCTTCATTTACATCTCCACCACTAACTGGTTTCATTTCTTGGATATTATCTATAGGTAATTGTGATTGCCAATCTTTATTCATGACTATCCCTCCTATTTAATAGTGTAAATGAATATGATAACGAGCTCAATTATGGGATATGAGAGGTATATCTATTATCATTTCATCTGTTCAAACTGTTTTATAAAAGGTATTAATTGTTCTCCTTTTTCAGATATAGAATAATATATATTCGGTGGCATAATTTCTTCTATTCTAACTTGTAGAAATTCATTTTCAACTAATAATTCGAGTGATTGTTTAATCTTTTGCTGATCATAACTTTCAAGTTCTGAGATTAAGTCCCTCTCTTCTCTCTCTACATTGCTTAATTTAGCCAATACTATTAACCCATAGTTATGACCTAATTGATTGATGTTAGAAATAACTTTGTCCTCGTTAACTGAACGCATATTTTTACCTCTTCTCGTATAAGGTATTTTGAAAAACTTGTTTAAACTATAACATAACTTGAAAATTATATATTATCTTAACTTTCAAGATTGTTATTATAAGATTTAATGATTTCTTGTTTAGCTACATCGTCTGCTTCAAAATACCCTATTTATTAAATATTTCACCTCCTTTATTTTGTGATACCATACAATAAAGGAGGTTTTCTTATATGAGATATAATAGCTTCAATCAACCTATTGGTGACGAGGTCAAATCTTTCCAGAATCCTAAAAATCCTAGCATTAATACAATTGAAGGTAAGTATAGTAAATTAGAACATTTAAATTCAAGTCATGTAGATGATCTGTTTACACTGTTATGTGCGAAAGAAAATGATGCAAATTGGACATACTTACCGAATGAACCGATTCACGATAGTGATGAATTCAAAGCATTAATGAATACTCGAATTGAATCTCAAGATCCTTATTTCTTTGCGATAATAGACAAAGCAACTGGTAAAGCTTTAGGCATATTATCACTTTTACGAATTAATACTAAAGCTTCATCAATTGAAGTGGGGCATATACATTATTCATCACTTTTAAAAAGAACACGTATAGCTACTGAAGTTCAGTATTTACTTGCTAAATATGTATTTGAAACTTTAGAATATAGACGTTATGAATGGAAATGCGATAGCTTAAATGAACCTTCTAAACGAGCAGCACTTCGATTAGGATTTACATATGAAGGTACATTTAGACAAGCATTAGTATATAAAGGTAGAACTAGAGATACAGACTGGTTCTCTATTACAGATAAAGAGTGGCCAAATATTAAACAACAGTATGAAGATTGGCTAGACGAAAAGAATTTCAATAGTGATGGTAATCAAGTTAATAAACTATCAATTAAATAAATGTTTATTTTCTACTGATTGGGTATTATAAAGGTAAACTGTCGAGGAGATGAATTGATGAATAATCAAAGAATAGTCCCGCACTTATGGTTTGATAAAGAAGCCCAAAAAGCAGTCGATTTTTATATGAAAGTCTTTCCAGAATCAGAAGTTGTAACAGATGTAACTTTTACTGACACACCATCAGGAGAGTCCAAACAGTTTATTTTTAATATTTTTGGTTATAGATTTATGGCAATTAATGCTGGTCCTTACTTTGTGAAAAACCCTTCTATTTCATTTACTGTATTATTTAAACAATCAGAAGCAGACTTATTAGATAAAGTATGGTCTGCACTAGCAGAAAACGGTAAAGTAATGATGGAGTTAGAAAAATACGACTTTAGTGAAAAATACGGTTGGTTAGAAGATCAATTTGAAGTATCATGGCAACTACTAATTACCGATCAAGAATTTGATGACCGTATCAGACCGTCATTTATGTTTATTAATGATAATGTTGGTCGCGCTGAAGAAGCGATCAATTATTATACAAGCGTATTTAAAGATAGTGGTGACACTAGTAAGTATTACTATCCAGAAGGTATGGAACCAGATAAACCAGACACATTAGCTCACGCAGAATTCAAACTAGAAAATCAATATTTTGTTGCATTAGATAGTGCACACAAACATGATTTCAACTTAAATGAAGGTATTTCACTGATGCTGAACTTAGATGACCAAGAAGAAATCGATTATTATTGGGATAAATTGTCCGCCGTACCAGAATCAGAACAATGCGGCTGGGTTAAAGACCAATTCGGAGTTTCTTGGCAAATCGTACCTAAAATAATGGATAAAATGGCTGAAGAAGGTACACCAGAACAAATCAAACGCCTAACCGAAGCGTTTTTGAAAATGAAGAAGTTTGATGTAGATACTTTAATAAAAGCATATGAAGGAAAGTAACAAAAAAGAGAAAGCATTTTGTGCTTTCTCTTTTTTATATATTAATTTTTGTGTTCTAACGCGCTAGTTTTATTTTACTGGTACTGGCCATGTCTCTAGTTTCTCTGCCATTTCCCAGAACATGTATTCATAGTAACTTGTCTTTACAACAATATCTTCTAAACGTTGTAATTCTTCTTCTGTCTTTCCTTCAGCTACGTTATTCATTAATTGAATGCAGTCTTCTTTAGATGAACTGAATTCTTGTGATGCATACATTTTAATCCATTCTCCATATAGTGGATGGTCTTTTGAACCTTCAATTTCTGCTAATTTCAAACCTATATAACTATAACTCCATGTACACGTTAGTATTGCGGCAATAACATTCTCGATTCCACCTTGATGTGCTAAATTCAACATATAACTTGTATATGCTAATGTAGTTTGAGCTGGTTCTGTTTGTTCAAGTTCCTCTTCCGTAATCCCAAATTGTTTAGCATAGCTACGATGCAAATCCATTTCTGTATGCAAAGTATCATAAGCTAAATCGGCGTAAGTTGTCATCATCTGTAAATCTGGAGATTTAGCTGCACCAATAGAAAATAGCCTTGCATATTCAATCAAATATACATAATCTTGCTTTAACCAATGTTTAAACTTTTCTTCATCAAGTGACCCATCTCCTAATCCTTGAATAAAAGGATGATCCATATAAGACTTCCAAATTGGTTCAACTCTTTTAAATATTCTATCTGTAAATTTCATTTATATCCTCCTTATATATAAAAAAGTCATAGTAATATGGTAATAAAATGATGAGAAGCAACTAGTTTTTATTAAAGACTTTTTGATATTGTACATATCCTGACAAATAATGCTCTATATCATCAATACGCACTCTATATCCATGATGTTTGATAAAGAAAGAATTGAGTATATTAGAAGGATTTTTAAAATACATTGCTACTTCTGGATAGAAATATCCTGTTCTTTGATAATTTGCACGTGCATGTATTGTTTTAATAAATTGATCTTCATTCAAATGTTGCTTAACTAATGATTCGAATCCTGTTGATTTTGCTTTCTCAACTAAATGATATGTAGACATCAACATTTCTAAAAATGTTGGGAATGTTGTTTCTCTATTATGAATAAAATCTAAGTAACTAGATACATTCTGAATTCCAAATTTATAGTACTTTTCTTGAGGATCTATTTGCACAAGTTCATTTGTACAATAACCTAACCAATGATCATGATACTTCCAATATTCCTTTTTAATAAATCTTTCGAATAAATTTTTAACAAGATTTAACCAAGTCTCATCATTATCAATTTGGTAAAGTCTTAATAAAGCTAATGCTGCTTCTCCATCATAATAAATAATTCTATAATTTTCTTTCACAGATAAATCTGGATAGTTTAACACATGTATAGTTTTTGCATTTTCATTAATCATAGATGCGATACCACGTGCAACTTTCTGCGCTATATCTATGTATTCCTTTTTATTGGGATTGAATTTCAAGTATTCACAAACTGCAAATATAAATGCAGCATTTTGACCTAATTTAATTTCATTTACATTTTTCGTATCATCGTAAATATGTCCTACTCCGTCAATTTCATATAAATAATGATTAATTAAGTAGTCAATAGCTTTTTCCGCCACAGAGATGTCTTCTTCTATATAAGCCAATCCTTCGATTAATGCATAAGTTGATGAAGAATGTCTCAAATTATTATAAAAAGCTATATTTTTATCAAAATGAGGAAAATAGCCATAATGATATTTACCTTCTTCTTTAATTTCTCCCTTTAAGAAGTGCGCGCTGTTTTTTATTAAAGTATCTATTTCATTATTTAAATTGCTGACTTTCCTTAATCCTTTTGTATATCCACGTTCATCTAAATTATATACACTTGTACCTTCAATAAAATAACCTTTTGTATAAAATTTCAAAACACGTTTCCCCTCATATTGGGTATGACTATACTTTTCCTTTATTCCTTTATATTTTTTCAAATAATTATTAATATTATCTTCTGATAAAATAAATGACTTTTTATCTTTTGAAGGTCTAACAAAGGCATTTGCATTGATTTCTTCAGCTAAGAAAGCGTAATTCCAATTATTATCAAGTGATATACCATAATCAATATAGTTTCTTCGTGTATTAATTAAGTCATCTTTAATTGCATTAAAATCTACCTCTAAAATCTCTATTATAAAGTCTAATTTAACCCATTGAGCAGTCTTACCTGTTTTTTTTCGAAAATCTGCAGCCAATTTCAAGATATTTCTTTTAATATTATTTTGAGTCTTAAAGACTTTAACAGTTGCTTTTTGATCTTTGTTGCCAATACTTACGAATGTAACATCATGCTTAGGATATGACTTATGCATTTCAAGAATTCTATCTATGTCTTTACTTAAATTCATATTTAATCCCCCATTATTTATACTTTGCTTATATCATCACATGATGTAAAGATTGTAGTATAATCTCCATGATTTATTATTCCATGATTATATTTATCACCAAAGATAAATTTATTCTTATTACTTAATAAAATATCTTTGTTGTCATTGTAAAGTTTATATAGATCAAGCACTGTAAATGATTGTCTCTCCTTTTTTCTATACCTGCCTGTCACATTAACAATAGATGACTGTGATAACTTATATTTAATCAGCATATCTTCAATAGTTTTCTTTCTCTCTTTATCATTTATAAAAAGTAAATTTGATAATTGATATATCAATGATGGATGTGGAGATTTAGACATTTCATTCAATAATTCACTTACAGTTAATTCCTTACTCGTATAAAATTCAGAATCATTTGTCGGCCAGTTTTTGAGCTTTATTGTTTTATTTTCTAGATTTATATTTTTTCCATGAATATAATAAAGAATTGGAGCTAATCCACTTATTGTACTAGAATTTTCAACATTGAATTCCTCTATTATTTCATTGGTCTCATTGCTTACTTTAATATAAGATTTGCTATTAAAAATTTTATCAGTTGGATAATCTTTATTCTCAAATTGGTTAGTGAAATTTTCTAATTGATCAGGTAATTTTTGAGCCAGTTTAGGAAATTGAGTATCTGTTACTGAAGATTTCAATAATATTAAAGAATCTTCATTAGTTAAATATAGTAAATCTTTTAATAACAAATCAGGATCATTAAACCAAGTTATATTTTTATTTTTTACTTTATTTACTATTACTCTTGTTTCATCGTCTAAGCACAAGACTATATCAGCATTTGACTTTTCTATATAATCTATTAATTTTTTATGAATATCTTTTGAATGAGCACCTAAATCACTAATTTTACCAATTGCTATAATTTTATTACCTGAGTAATATTTACTTTGACTATTAAATGCCTCTATTGCATTAATCATAGCAGGTAAAGAAGCATTATGTGTATCATCAATTAATGTAACTGTATAATTACAAGTTAGGACTTCTTTAATCTCTAATACTCTTTTAAACGGTTTAAATCTAGATAAATTATTTAAACAATTGTTTATATCTACCTTTAAGTTAATTAAGCAAAGTACAACTGCTAATGAATTTTCAATCATACCTTTACTTATAGATGATAATTTATAATGAATTTCTTTCCCATTATTTTTTAAGGTCATGACCGAGTATCCTTTATTAATAGAATAACCCATTATTTTTAATGATCCTGTATTACTTTCTAAACTATAAGTCAGAATATTATTTGTAACTTTTTTTGCATGATTAATTAATACTGCTGAATGTAATGTATCTTTATTAATTATTGCGACACCATTTTCATTCAATCCATAAAATATTCTACTCTTAAAATGTGCTATATCCTCTTCACTTTTTAAAGTAGATAAATGTGCCGGTCCTATACCGGTTATAATAGCAATGTCAGGCTTTAAAATCAGTGAAAAGTTACCTCGATTATTTAAAGCATTTAATGAAACTTCGAATATAGCAAAATCTGGGTTGCTTGCTAACTTACACATTTGTAATAAAACAGCAATTCTAGTATTACTATTTGCTCTGTTTTCAAGCACTTTATAACCTTTTAACGTTTCTGCTAACATTAAACGGGTTGAGCTTTTCCCCATTGATCCGGTTATAGTTACTATAGGATTTTTAAATTCTTTTCTAATAGTAACAGCTAACACCTTCAATGCCTCAATGCTATCTTCTACTACTATTTGAGGTATTTTGAACACTAAATCATCAATATATTCCTCAGTTATTATAAGTCCTATATTTTTAATTTTTTTATTAAGTTGCTTATTTCCATCCTTTAGTTTACTCTCTCTTTTTAAAAATTTTTTCCAAGAATCAGAACTAATTGAAAAAAATGCAGTTTCTGTATTATTTATATGTATAGTTTGATATTCAAAGTTAGTTATAATTTGTTCCACTTTATCCGTACCATCTATTATAGGTGATTTAAGAATATTGGATATTTCTTGTATGGTATATTTCATGATTTGACCACTCCTAAAGATTAGTAAACAAAATTAAAAGGTATATCTCTTTTAATTTTACTATAACTATTGTTTTATTACTGTTTTTAAGTAATTATATTCTGAATTAAAATAATTATTTATAATAAAGTGGCTAAACCGATAGAGGTTTAGCCACAATCAAACTTAAATATTACTTATTCTTTATTTTGAGATTTTCTTCTTCTGCCAAATAAGAATATTGAGCCAAGACCTGCTAATAACGTTGCAAGTAAAGTACTATCGTTAGACTTCACTTCTCCAGTATCTGGAAGCTTTTCCTTATCTGTGTTTTCAGTGCTAAATTCTAAATTAGTAGAATTACTTACATTATTAGTACTTACTTCATTGTTTTGATCTCCACTGCTTTGCTCATCTTGAGTATCTACAATTCTATTTTCTAAATGATTTAAATTTGAAGAAGTATTATCATTCATTCCTTCACTTACCTCATAACTGCTACCTTTATCATTTAAAACTGAATCAGAATTATTATTAGACCCACCTATATTGTCATTAAGCGCGGCCTCAGCGTTGGCGTCAGCATCTGCGTCGGCATCGGCATCTGCGTCAGCATCCGAGTCAGCATCCGAGTCAGCATCAGCATCCGAGTCAGCATCGGCATCTGCGTCAGCATCGGCGTCTGCGTCTGCGTCAGCGTCAGCATCGGCGTCTGCGTCTGCGTCTGCGTCAGCATCGGCGTCAGCATCTGCATCGGCATCGGCATCGGCATCGGCATCTGCGTCGGCATCAGCATCAGCATCGGCATCTGCGTCAGCGTCTGCGTCGGCATCAGCGTCAGCATCGGCATCGGCATCGGCATCCGCGTCAGCGTCGGCATCGGCGTCAGCATCAGCATCGGCATCTGCGTCAGCGTCAGCGTCAGCATCGGCATCTGCGTCAGCATCGGCATCCGCGTCAGCATCGGCGTCAGCATCAGCATCAGCATCAGCATCGGCATCGGCATCGGCGTCCGCGTCCGCGTCAGCATCTGCATCAGCATCGGCATCGGCGTCCGCGTCCGCGTCAGCATCAGCATCTGCGTCGGCATCCGCGTCAGCGTCAGCATCGGCGTCAGCGTCAGCATCGGCGTCAGCATCGGCATCGGCATCTGCGTCTGCGTCGGCATCTGCATCTGCATCGGCGTCAGCATCAGCATCGGCATCGGCGTCCGCGTCAGCATCAGCATCAGCATCGGCATCTGCGTCCGCGTCCGCGTCAGCGTCAGCGTCAGCATCGGCGTCCGCGTCAGCATCGGCGTCAGCATCGGCATCGGCATCTGCGTCTGCGTCGGCATCTGCATCAGCATCGGCATCTGCATCTGCGTCAGCATCGGCATCTGCGTCGGCATCGGCGTCAGCATCAGCATCAGCATCAGCGTCTGCGTCTGCGTCAGCATCAGCATCAGCGTCAGCATCAGCATCGGCGTCGGCATCTGCGTCAGCATCCGCGTCGGCATCAGCATCCGCATCAGCATCAGCATCAGCATCAGCATCGGCGTCGGCGTCCGCATCCGCGTCAGCATCCGCGTCGGCATCAGCATCGGCGTCAGCATCTGCGTCAGCGTCAGCATCAGCATCAGCGTCAGCATCAGCGTCAGCATCAGCATCGGCATCAGCATCGGCATCTGCATCAGCATCAGCATCGGCATCAGCATCGGCATCAGCATCAGCATCAGCATCTGCGTCGGCATCAGCATCCGCATCAGCATCGGCATCTGCGTCAGCGTCGGCATCGGCATCGGCATCGGCGTCAGCGTCGGCGTCAGCGTCTGCATCTGCATCTGCGTCAGCATCGGCATCGGCGTCAGCGTCAGCATCGGCATCTGCATCAGCATCCGCGTCTGCATCAGCATCGGCATCGGCGTCAGCATCCGCGTCTGCATCAGCATCGGCATCAGCATCTGCGTCGGCATCGGCGTCAGCGTCAGCATCGGCGTCAGCGTCAGCATCGGCATCAGCATCGGCGTCAGCATCGGCGTCAGCATCGGCGTCAGCGTCAGCGTCAGCATCGGCATCGGCATCGGCATCTGCGTCTGCGTCAGCATCGGCATCGGCATCGGCATCTGCGTCTGCGTCGGCATCTGCATCGGCATCGGCATCTGCGTCTGCGTCTGCGTCGGCATCTGCATCGGCGTCAGCATCGGCGTCAGCGTCAGCATCGGCATCTGCATCGGCGTCAGCATCGGCGTCAGCATCGGCATCGGCATCTGCGTCTGCGTCGGCATCGGCGTCTGCGTCTGCGTCGGCATCAGCATCAGCATCTGCGTCTGCGTCGGCATCCGCGTCAGCATCGGCATCCGCGTCGGCATCGGCATCGGCATCTGCATCTGCGTCTGCGTCGGCATCAGCATCTGCATCGGCGTCAGCATCGGCGTCAGCATCTGCGTCAGCGTCGGCATCGTCTTCTATAATAATTGTATCCTCATCACCACTATTAGCAAGTAAATCTACATCAATTAAACCAGAACCTACTGCAGATCTAAAATTATATTCATGTCTTCCTGGCTCATCTGATTCAGGTAGAATTCCACCTTCTGTTAACTGATTTAAATCAATTGTTAGTGTATAAGTAATTCTATTAAGAGCACCTACTGAAATTAAGTTAGGAGCAATTCCATAAATACGTCCCGTATTCGGATCAATATTTAAATCATCACCTGAAATAGTTCCAGTTCTTCTAGGTAATAGAACAGCTAATGAAGGTAAATCGTAATCAATTTTAACAGCATTTCTAAAATTTGGATCAGACATTAGAGCTTGAAATTGAGGTGGTAATTGGAATGTTGGATATGTACTTAATAAACCTAAGTTAATTAATGGTCTTCCTTCTAGTTTTAATTCTAATTGCCCATTATTATGCGTAGCATTCAAATCCATATCTCCAAGAAGCGTTACATCCGCAAGTGCAGCTAATCTTGAACTTATTTGTCTCGAGCTCGTTGGTTCAGTTCTTTGTGTTTTAAATACACCTTCAGGCTGCTTTTCTGTTGATGACGTAGTTTCTTTATCTTGTGTTGGTGTTTCTTCTATTGTGCTAACATCATTTGTTGATTTTTCTTTGTCCAAAGCAAGTTCTTCTTGTGATGAAGTATCTTCATCTTTCGATGGTACATCTTTATCTATTTCTTCTGGTATTTGTTCTTCTGATGCTGGTTCACTAGTTCCTTCATCTTGTGTTGGCGTTTCTTCTGTTACCGGTTCTTCTTGTGATGAAGTATCTTCACCTTTCGTTGGTTCTTCCTTATCTATTTCTTCTGGTATTTGTTCTTCTGATGCTAGCCCAGTAGTACCTTCATCTTGTGTTGGCGTTTCTTCTGTTACCGGTTCTTCTTGTGATGAAGTATCTTCACCTTTCGTTGGTTCTTTCTTATCTATTTCTTCTGGTATTTGTTCTTCTGATGCTGGCCCAGTAGTACCTTCATCTTGTGTTGGCGTTTCTTCTGTTACCGGTTCTTCCTGTGATAAAGTATCTTCACCTTTCGATGGTACTTCCTTATCTATTTCTTCTGATGACTGCTTTTCTAAAGGTGATGTGCTTTTTTCAGTTTGTATATTTTGTTCAATTGATTTTGAAACCGGTTCTTCTTGTGTAGTATTTAAGATATTTTCTTTAGATGTGGGTATTGAATTATCTGCATCTTCTTTATCATCAGAAGCATTGTTTTCAATACTAATTATTGTTTCTTGATTATTTTCACTTGCCTCAACTTTATTTATCCCCGAATATAGCGTCAAACCTATTAAAACTGATCCTGCTCCTACTGAAAACTTACGAATCGAATATCTTCTCTTTTCTCTCATCTCTAACTCCCCCCAAATTATAATATTACACCTTAATGTTACTATATTATTTTAATTTTGCACTATCTTTTTTTATTGTAATTCCAATTTTATACAACCAAGTTATACTTATATAAAATTTGTAAATTGTTATAATTTTACATCTAATGAATATTTATGGATTTTATAGTTGTAAATTCAGTACCTTATGACTATCAATATATTCGAAAATATATAGTAGTTCCTATAACATCTTCTAAATATTTATTAAATAAAATTTTATTTTTCAGACTATATATAATGAATGAAATTTTACGAAATTTTTTCAATTCAAAAATAAATTTTATACGAATATAACAATTTATTCTAAAATAAAAAAACGAAACAAATAATCTGCTTCGTTTTTGAATAAATATTCTTCATTTTCATAAATTTGTGAGGTTCATAAGGTGCTTCAATAAATTTATCACCTTGTCATAATTAATCTTTTGATTTTTCATTTTAGCAATAATGCCATTTGCAGAAATCACTTTCAACATCATTCCTTAAACCAAATATTGTCAATTTCACAATATTTGGTTTAAGGAATGATAGCAATCATAAGAAATGTAACATTTAAGATTCATTGAGTCCCAAGAATCTTACTTTTCTTTTCTAAATATATTCTCTTTTTTCTTTCCTCTTGCAAGTTCATCAATTAGTTTGTCTAAATATCTTATTTCTTGCATTAGTGGTTCTTCGATTTCCTCTACTCTTATTCCACAAATAACGCCTTTGATAAGTTTTCTATTTGGATTTTTGTTTGGTGCTTCTTTGAAAAATGTTTCAAAGTCGGTTTTATTTTCTAAAATTTCTTCTAATTCTTGCTGGCTATAACCTGTTAGCCAAAGGATGATTTCATCTACGTCTTCTTTTGTTTTTCCTTTTTTCTCTGCTTTAGTAACGTAATGTGGATATACACTTGAAACTGGCATTGCATATACTTTTTCTTTTTTCATGTTTTATCCTTCTTTCGTTTATGTTTGTTGACGTTGTCTTTGACTTAAAAATATAGCAATAATCGCTAACACTAATAGTGATGATGCAAAAATAAGTGCACCATTATAATTATTAGTATCTCCAATTAATATTCCTGCAAAATATGGTGCAATAACTTGTCCGAGGCTATAGAAAAATGTTAATAGTGCTACTAAATTTTTACCAGATATTGCACTCATTATTTGTCCTCGTGACATAAATAAAGTCGTTAACCCTAAGAAAGTTCCTCCAAATAAACATGAACTTATAATTAAGCTTATTGTAGTATGTGAAAACACTGGCAATATAACGCCTATAAATTGAAGCATAAATGCAAGATAAATCGCTTTAATATATCCTATCTTATTCCCTAAAACGGACCATAATACACACGAAGGTATTGCTGTTAAACCAACAAACATCCAACTTAATGCAGCATATTCTTTTAGATTTGGTATAGATTCAACAATAGCGACTAAGAAAGTACCTGTAACGATATACCCCGCTCCTTCTAGTAAATAAGCAATTGAAAAGAACACCATAAACCATTTTGTATATGTTTCATTTTTATCAGTCTCAATATTTAATTTCTTTTGCTTCAAATTTAAAGGTTCCTTTATATCTTTCATTAAGAAAATAACAATTGAACCCATTAATAAAGAAGCTACACCTAATATGATCCAAGTAGATGACCATGTCTCGCTATCTGTATATAATTGAACAAAAATACTACTCGTGAATATTCCAATTCCAACACCACTGTATAAAAATCCAGATAAATGAGACTTACCGCCTTTATTTAAACCTTCTAATACGACATTAGAAGCAAGTACAAATACAGTACCGCTCGTAATACCAGCTACAAACCTCAGAACATTCCAAGTAATAAAGTCATGCGTAAAGCCCATAAGTAATACAGAAATAATGTTGATTAATAAATATATTTTTAAATCAATGACCTTGCTTCTCATAATTAAGAATGTAGGAATCATCGCACCAATCAAGTAACCTAAATAGTTGATTGTAGCTAATAATCCAGCGTCTTGATTGCTTAAATGCGTTGCTTTTTGCATGAAAGGTAAAATGGGCGTATAAGAAAAACGTCCAATCGCCATAACAATAAAAAGTGATAGCATACCTAATATTAGTTGTTTATACGCTTTACTAGCTGACAATTTACGCACCTCGTTTTCTCTTTTAAGTAATATTATCTCTCTCATAGCATGAATACACAAGATGAATTTAAAAGAGAAAGAAGAGAAGAAAAATAAAAAGCACGCCATATCCACTATTAATAATTTTGGATTGGGCATGCTTTTTATTTACTATATTATTATGATACTTTAATGACTTGCTTACCAAAATTATCTCCTGTAAATAATTTACGGAATGCATTTGGTATTTGGTCAAATCCTTCATCTATTGTTACTTCTGATTTTATTTTACCTTCTTGTACCCATTGTGCTAATTGTTCACTAGCTTCTTTAACGTCTTCATTAAATTGAGCAACTATAAAACCTTGCATAAGTGCTTGGTTTTTTATAAGTGTTTGTTGTATGCGAGGTCCAATGTCCTCACCTTTAAGATTATATGAAGATATTGCGCCACAAACTGGAATTCGTGCAAATTTATTAAGGTGTTTAAATACTTCGTCTGAAAGTTCTCCACCTACATTTTCAAAATATACATCTATTCCATTTGGTACTGCTTTTTCAAGTTTTTCAGCAAAATCGTCTTTTTTATAATCTACACCTTCATCGAAACCTAACGTCTCAGTTAAATAATTAACTTTCTCGGAGCCGCCTGCTATACCAACAACATGAGCACCTTTAAGTTTAGCAATTTGTCCAACTACTGACCCTACTGCTCCTGAAGCTGCTGAAACAACTACAGTTTCTCCTTCTTGTGGTTTACCAATTTTCAACAATCCTTGATAAGCTGTCATTCCTGGCATACCGAGTACACTTAAATATAAGTAAAACGGTACTTCATTAGAAGCTATTTTAGTTACGTATTTTTGGTTAATGGTTATAAATTTTTGCCAAGGCAATACACCCGTAACAACGTCTCCTTTTTGTAATTCACTAGAGTTAGATTGAACTACTTCAGCTACGATATGCCCGTTAAAAGGTTTATCTAATTCATATGACTGCGTGTAACTTTTTGAATCGTTCATTCTACCTCTCATATAAGGATCAACGGATACATATATCGTTTTTAATAATACTTCGTCGCTATTTGGTTCTCTAACGTCGATCTCTTCATAGCGAAATACATCATCTTGAGGAATACCTTCTGTTCTTTTAGCTAATACTATTTGTTCATTTTTCATGATTTTCCTCCTAATTTATAACTAAAAATTATTCAATTTATTTCCTTTATATAAATAGATATTAGACTTGATTAATAAGAGACTCAAATAATTTGTTTTTACTTTAATTCGATATTTCAATAAAACCATAGAAATTCTAAGCTTTTAAAATTTACTTTTCTATTATGTTCTGTCATGATGCATTATAGTAAATAAAATTGATAGAGAGAAAGAGGTCATCTTATGATTATTATAAATGCTAAATTCGAAGTTCAATCACAATCTGTTGAACAATATGAATCATTAATAAAAAATTTAGTTGAATCATCAAGAAACGAAGAAGGAAATATCGGTTACGAACACTTTAAGTCTACAGAAAAAGAAAATACTTATTTAATGTATGAAATTTGGGAGAACCAAGAAGCAATTGAATCACATAATAATAGTGAACATTTCTTAAGCTTCTTTAGCAATGTAAAACCATTACTAGCTGGACCTGCAGATATTAAAGTAAGTTTAAATAAAGAATAATAAAAAAAATCTATTGCCACTTTTATGGCAATAGATTTTTTGTTTTATACAGTTTTATCTTTAACTAACGGATTATCAGGTTTAATAAAGAACCACATGATAATTGCGAATACTACAGGAACCATCATTAATTGTAATGTCCATGTCCAACCAATTTTGTCTGCTAAGAAACCAGCTAAAATCGGACTTAATAGCGCACCTATATTACCCCATAAGTTCATCCAACCAGAAACAGTACCGGCAAAGTTACGACCTAAGTCTGTAGCTGTTGCCCAACTCATTCCCATTGATAAACCTACTCCACCAAGACAAAGTGATAACCAGAAGATATTCAAGTATAAGTTATCAGTAGCTAAGGCAAAGTATAATGAAATACAGAATACGACGAATCCAGTGATTGCGATAATACCACGTGCAGCAAACTTAGATTTACCGCTTGATAAAATTTTATCTGAAATTGTTCCACCTAACATAATCAGTACAAACATTGCTAACCATGGAGCACCAGCAATGAAGCCCATTTTTTCAAAATCAACATGATACTCTTCGTGTATATATGTAGGTAACCAAATTAAGAATAATGTAATTACGAACTGTACTACAAAGTATTGTGCTGCAATAGCATAAAAGCTAAAACGACTAAAGAAGATTTTCCATGGTGCAGATGTTTTTTCAGTATCCACTACATCACGCGTTTGCATAATAAATTTCTTCTCAGCTTCGTTTACCATTTTATGTTGTTCAGGTAAGTCTTTAGCGATAATTGCCCATAAAATCGCAATAATTATACCTATAAAACCAAAGATATAGAACACTGCTTCCCAACCGAATGAAGTCATAATAGCGATTGTAACGATTGGTGCAATAACTGGTCCAAAATATGATCCGGCTAATAGTGCTGAAGAAGCACGGCCTTTTTCATTTTTGTTAAACCAATAACTATTAAACACAGCATTTGATGGGTACATTGGTGCTTCACCAATACCAAATAAGAAACGTACAAAGTATAGTAAACCATGATTTTTAACAACACCAGTTAAAATCGTAAATGCACTCCACCATAGTAAAGCGATTGTTAACATTTTCTTAGGTCCAAATTTCTCAGCAAGAATTCCTGAAGGTACTTGCATTAAAGCATAACCTAGTGAGAAGAAGGATGCTAAGAACCCGAATTGAGTTTTGTTCATATTTAAATCTTCCATCATCGGCCCAGCAATAATAGAGATGTTTGAACGGTCCATATATGCAATAATCCCTATGATGAAGAATGCTATAGCAAAATACCATCTTATATTAGTTCTTTTTTCATTCATAAATATCCAACTTTCTTAATTAATTTCCCTTTATATTCATGCGGTCATATGATGACTTTAATTATTAGTAAGTCGAATATAGCATAATTAGGAAACGCTTACAATATAAAATTTAAAAAATCGGCATATATTTTATTGTGAATAAATACACAAAACACTTGAATTGACGGGGTCTATCATACAATACTCTGCAAATTTGTGTGTAAATAGATGACCGTAGTTACACTTCTTTCGACTTGTGTGAATATGGATATCTATAGTTACACTTCTTTCGATTTGTGTGAACATGGATATCTATAGTTACACTTCTCTCGACTTGTGTGAACATGGATATCTATAGTTACACTTCTTCCAACTTGTGTGAACATGGATATCTATAGTTACACTTATTTCGACTTGTGTGAATATGGATATCTATAGTTACACTTCTTTCGACTTGTGTGAACATGGATATCTATAGTTACACTTCTTCCAATTTGTGTGAACATGGGCATCTATAGTTACACTTCTTCCAATTTGTGTGAATATGGGCATCCATAGTTACACTTCTTTCGACTTGTGTGAACATGGATATCTATAGTTACACTTCTCTCGGCTTGTGTGAATATGGGCACCCATAGTTACACTTCTCTCGACTTGTGTGAATATGGATATCTATAGTTACACTTCTCTCGACTTGTGTGAATATGGACATTTATGTTCAATCATTTTATTTTTTGGTTTATGTAGTTCATTAAGGGTATCGTAATATTACAAGTTATTTCCTGACACCCAGCCAATAGAGATGTTATATCAATTAAAGGGAGTGAAGACGATGAAAAAAGTATATCAATTGATAGGTACAACTGCCCTATCGACAGGATTATTATTTGGTGTAACAGCTGTCGGAAATACAGATGATGCAATTGCAGCTCAATCAGAGACAGAAACTACACCATGGTATAACTACGACGGATACACATACAATAATCCTAACTTTGTATTAGATTATAATTTTGTTGAATCTTTATATGCGGACAATGTTACAATTAATGGCTATCAAACAGATCCTGACGCCAAAACAGGTACTGGAGGAAAATCCACAGAAGTATACGATACAAAAATAATGAAAGATCAAAACGGTAAAGTTGGAACAATCATGTTTGATGTCAAATCAGGTGTTGTAACAAAAGAAGAATTTAAAAAAGCACATGAACCAACAATGATAGTAGAAAAAGGTGACCAATATTTAAAATATGGAACATTAAACCAATACTACCTTGCATCATTTGATGAAGATGGTTATCTCGTTCATATGGAACTTGGCGTAATACCTCAATAAAAGTAATACTTTAATATATGAAGAAGTTAGTAATATACAAATCTAATTTTATAGAATGTTAAGAGGCTAAGACAAATTAATTTGTCTCAGCCTCTCATCTTGTAAAGATATCCATATCAGCAATTTTACTTAGAACTGCTTTTAACACACCTCTTATCAGCAATTTTACCTAGAACTGCTTTTAACGCATCTCTTTTCAGCAATTTCACTGAAACTTGCTTTTAACACACCTCTTTTCAGCAATTTTACCAACTTTTGTTCATAACGTACCCCTTTATAAACAACACTTTCTACTCTTTTCCTATTAAACATGTGTTTCTATGCAGTAACTCTCAACGCCACAATGTGGGCATTCTAATTTTCTTGTTTGGTAAGTGTGATTGGACTTAAACCATTCTGAGAACAGTGGTTTGAACTCTTGTTGACAATTTGGGCATAAGTAACTTACTACTGAATAGTATTTCTTTGTTGCTATTGCTGCATATATAAAAATAAATGGATATACGGTAATTATGGGTTGCCACTTTTTCTTCTTAATTGATGTGATAATACTACTATATTGAAATGCACCTACTATTAATGATATGCCCATAAAGTTTCTTCTGAATGTTTTCATTTCTTGATGCTTTTTTGATTTGTTTTTTAAATTAAGTACGTTTGATACTGGATATTCACTTTCTTTACTTATATTCTCTCTTATAAATTTAATTTGTTCTACTTGTTCTGACTGCTGTTGTATTCCGTTTTGGAGATCTAATAGTTTCTCGCTTAATAAGATATTCAATGTATTGATTGAATGGTTTGAATTCAATAGTTCTTTTATTTCTTTTAATGAAAAGTTCATATCTTTCAACGTTAGTACTAGTCTTAATTGATTGATGTCCTCTTCAGTATAAAGTCTTCGTTTGTTTTCTGAAGTATTACTAGGGCTAATAACTCCTTTTTTATCATAATATTGAACGGTTCTAACTGTAACGTTACATAAACTTGCTACTTCTCCAGTTGTTTTATTCATATTAATTCCTCCTGTTTCATTTTTCTTATCTCAATTGTACTTGATGACGCAACGTCATTATCAAGCTTTAACTTATACTTTTCTCAAAAAATCCAGGGAAGTCTACCCGCACTATTAATAGTATGTGTTCAAAATAAAACATTTACAAAAGAGCAGTACATTAGGGATTCTCAACTGTTAATCACAACGGTGTACAACTATTTATATAACATTTGTGATTAACGTTTGTACAACTCTTTGATGTGCTGTGTTAAGTTATATTTAACAACAAAGGAGGGATTCAAAATACAGAAGGAAAACTTTAATATCATTTCAGAAATGATTAAAAACCCCAAAATTAAAGGTAAAGACTTAGAATCAATGTTTAACATTTCTCGCAGACAACTAGGATATAGGATTCAAAAGTTAAATGACTGGTTTAAAGAACAAGATTATCCGGAAATCGAACGAACTAGCCAAGGTTATTTTATCGTTGATGACAGAATTAAAGAATTTCTAAATGTTCCAAACGAATCCACCTATCAAGAAAATGAGCAGGTATACACTTCTTACCAACGCGCGCATCTCATTTTGTTGATGTTGTTTAGTGAAGAAGAAGGACTTTCATTAAATCACTTTTCAATAGATTTAGAAGTTAGTAAAAATACTATTTTGAATGATATTAAAAAGTTGAAAGAACTTCTCAAACCTTATGAAGTTAATCTTCAGTATAGTCGTACAAATGGTTACTACTTAGTTGGTGATGAGTTTGAAATACGTCGCCTTCTTATGAGGCTAGTCGATAAAGCATTCACATTGCAAATTTCTCAGTCTGATATTGTAAATGGTTTAAAGGTTGAAGAAGATAAAATTGATTTAATTAATATCCAAATTTCAAAAATCGAACAATATTTAGATAGAAAATTTATTGATCAAAGTACTCGAACATTACCATATAAACTTTACTTAATTTTACGAAGAATCAAGCACGACAAAATCGTTTCATCATTTTCTATTGGTTATGATGACTTATCTGATACAAAAGAATATCAAGCAACAGAAATACTGACATCAACATATTCAGATATTCCAAGACAAGAGAAATTATTTATAACATTGCAACTACTCGCAACAAGTGTTCAATGGTCAGATATCAGTGATGTTCAACATATTCCAGAGTTAAATAAGGCACTCGAAGAAATGATTGAACAATTTGAAAAAATTACTTTTATTAATTTTACTGATAGAGAATCTTTAATGAATCAACTGATGCTTCATATGGAACCAGCTTTTTATCGTATTAGATATGAATTGTCTGATATAGATGGTTTAGAAAATTCATTGAAAGAAGATTATAAAGAACTCTTTCATCTCGTAAAACTATCATCTAAACCTTTAGAAAAGTTTTTCGGTCACTCATTGCCAGAAAATGAAATTGCTTATTTAACCATTTTAATTGGAGGCAGTTTAAGAAGACAAGACGAAGAAATCGAACAAAAAGTAAAAGCAGTGGTAGTTTGCACACAAGGTACTTCCATTTCACAGCTGATGCTACAAGAATTACGTAGTGTATTTCCAGAATTTATATTTCTAGATGCTTTGTCGTTACGTGATTTTAATCAATATGAGTTAGATTTTGACATTGTATTTTCTCCAATGCATATCATGACGAATAAACGATTATACATCACTAAAACAATATTAACTGCTCAAGAAAAACACGAATTACGTCAGCATGTGTTTGGACAATTAAACAACACAATAGAAACTGATATACAAGTAGAAAAAATGCTGTCAATTATCAGAGAGCATGCAACAGTTCATAATGAATCTGAACTTTCCAAAAAAGTTAAAGAACAATTTGAAGATACGTATGCTTATTCCTCTGTGAAGGCATCAACATTATCAATCAATAGTACTTTGAATTTACAAGATCTGTTACCAACGAATCATATACGTTTTGTTCATAGTGTTGTTGACATCGAAGAAGCCATTCGCTTAACAGCCGAACCGCTTGTCAAAATGAAATATATTGATTCTCAATATATAGATAAAATGCATAAAGCTTTCGATGATACTTATATGGTTATCAACCAAAACATCGCAATCCCTCATGCAGAAGGAGACCAAGTCGTTCATAGAACATCAATGAGTATGTTGGTATTGGAAGAACCTCTTGAGTTAAGTACTGGATTCAAAGTTCAAATTTTTGTAGTGATAGCTGCAACAGACAAATTTAAGCATTTGAGACCTCTACTTCAATTGAGAGATATGTCTCAAGATAATGATGCAATTCAACAAATTGTTAAGGCAGATTCAAAAAAAGATATATTAGAAATTATTCAACATTTTTCAAAAATAGATTAAATCAAAGGGGTTGCATAAAATGCAAGATTTAAAAATCGATGTCTCAAACGTCATTCTTGATTTAGAGGCAACGACAAATGTGGAAGCATTGAGTAAGTTATCAGAGGTCATGCGCCAAAACGGTTATGTCAAAGATACTTACAAAGACGCTGTTATTGAAAGAGAAAAATCATTTGCAACTGGTTTACCAACTGTATATTGTTCCGTTGCAATCCCGCATACCGATATACAACATGTCGAATCAAAATCAATAGGTATTGCAGTTCTAAAAGAAACAGTTCCATTTGTCATTATGGGAGAGCTGGAAGAAACAACAGATGTTAAATTAATTTTCATGTTAGCAATGGATAAAGAAGATGCTCAACTTTCATTATTGCAAAAATTAATGGGCATTTTCCAAAATGATCAATTACTATCGTTCATTGCTAATGCAAAAGATAAACAATCAATTGTAGATGCAATAGACAAAGAACTAAGTGAAGCATAAAAAATTAAATGGAAGAGTTGATTCTTATATCGACTCAAATTAGGAGGAAATTATTATGAAACAAGTATTAGTAGCATGTGGAGCAGGAATCGCAACATCAACAGTGGTAAATAACGCAATCGAGGAAATGGCTAAAGAACACAACATTAAATTAGATATAAAACAAATTAAAATCACTGAAGTCGGTCCTTATGTTGATACAGCTGATTTATTAGTTACAACAGCAATGACTCAAAAACAATACGATTTCCCAGTAATTAATGCTCGTAACTTCTTAACTGGTATCGGAATTGAAGATACGAAAAAAGAAATTCTAGAAGTATTACAAAGTTAAAACAACTAAATTTAAAATCTAGCATGAGGTTGAAATAAGAATCATGATATTTCACCCTCATTCTTTTAAAAAAGAGGATGGTGTAGAGAATGAATGGTTTCGTAAATTTTATTCAAGCTTTTCTTGATTTAGGTGCAACGGTTATTTTACCGATTGTCATATTCCTATTAGGATTATTCTTCAGACAAAAAGTCGGTGCAGCATTTAGATCTGGTTTAACGATTGGTGTTGCCTTCGTAGGTATTTTCTTAGTAATTGATTTACTTGTTAACAACTTAGGACCTGCTGCACAAGCAATGGTTAAAAACTTAGGGGTTAGCTTAAACGTGATTGATGTAGGTTGGCCAGCAACTTCTTCAATTGCATGGGCTTCTGTTATAGCAGCATTTATTATTCCATTAGGTATCGTAATTAATGTCATTATGTTGTTAACTAAGACGACTAGAACGATGAACGTTGATATTTGGAACTTCTGGCACTATACATTCTGTGGTGCTATGGTTTATGCAATATCTGGTAGCATTTGGCAGTCACTAGTTGCTGCTGCATTATTCCAAATCGTCTGCTTAAAAGTAGCTGACTGGACTGCTCCAATGATGAGCAAATTCTATGATTTACCAGGCGTATCAATTGCAACTGGTAGTACGATTTCTTATGTACCTGGTATTTTCTTAGTTAAAGGACTTCAAAAAATCCCTGGTATCAACAAATTAAACGCTGATCCAGACACTATTCAAAAAAGATTTGGTGCTTTTGGTGAATCTATCTTCGTAGGTCTTGTACTTGGTTTAGCTATCGGTTTATTAGCTGGATACAATGCTGGAGATGTTATCAACTTAGGTATGTCTATGGCGGCAGTTATGGTATTAATGCCTCGTATGGTTAAGATTCTTATGGAAGGTTTAATGCCTGTATCTGAATCAGCACGTACTTGGTTAAACAAACGTTTCGGAGACCGCGAAATTTACATTGGTTTAGATGCTGCTGTAGCTTTAGGACACCCTGCAGTTATTTCAACAGCATTAATCTTAGTTCCAATCACAGTGTTATTAGCAGTTATTTTACCAGGTAACCAAGTATTACCTTTTGGTGACTTAGCAACTATTCCATTTATCGTAGCATTCATAGTAGGAGCAGCACGTGGTAACATCATTCACTCTGTTATTGTCGGTACAATTATGATTGCTATCTCACTATACATTGCAACTGATGTAGCACCTATTTTCACAAGTATGGCTGACGGTACAAACGTTAAAATGCCATCAGGATCATCACAAATCTCAAGTCTTGACCAAGGTGGTAACATCTTAAACTATATTATCTTCAAGTTCTTTGATTTGTTCAACTAACATTAAGGGGATGACATTACATGAAAGCATTAGTAAAAACAGCACCAGGATTTGGCAACTTAGAAGTGTTAGATAGAGAAATTCCAGAACCAGAAGAAAACGAAGTGAAAATAAAAGTTCATTACGCAGGTATTTGTGGTACTGATGTTCACACTTATGAAGGACACTATAATGTTAACTTTCCAGTAACGCTTGGCCATGAGTTCTCAGGTGAAATCGTGACTGTTGGAGAAAATGTTCAAGATTTCGAAATTGGTGATCGCGTTACTTCTGAAACTACTTATTACATTTGTGGAGAATGTGAATATTGTCAAACAGGTGATTATAACTTATGCAATCATCGAAAAGGTTTAGGTACGCAACAAAATGGTGGATTTACTCAATATCTTGTTGCAAGAGCTGCAAGTGTTCATAAATTACCAGATAACGTATCTTATAAAGCTGCTTCTATGACTGAACCTTTAGCATGTGCACACCATGCAGTATCAAAAATTGATATTAATCAAGGTGATACTGTTGTAGTCATGGGTCCTGGACCAATCGGATTACTTGTAGCACAAGTGGTTAAAAGTAAAGGCGGTAAAGTTGTTATTACTGGATTAGATAATGATAAAGCACGTTTAAATAAAGCTGAAGAACTTAATTTAGATCATGTAGTAAACATTCAACATACAGATTTAAAAGAATATGTAAACAACATAACGAATAACTATGGTGCAGACGTTGTATTAGAATGTTCAGGTGCAGAACCCGCAGCCAAACAAGGACTTGATTTATTACGTAAAAAAGGACGATATGTTCAAGTAGGTATTTTTAAGGATGCTGAAATTCCTTTTGATTTAGAAAAAATCGTTCAAAAAGAAATTAGAGTTGTCGGTAGTAGAAGTCAGAAACCTGCCGATTGGGAACCATCGTTACAACTCATGAGTACAGGTCAAGTTGATGCAGAAGCACTTGTTACAGCTGAACTTGATATTACAGAGTGGGATGAAGGTTACAACCACATTAAAGGTGGCGAAGGGATCAAAGTATTACTACGCCCTATCGAATAAATAAATTATCTTTTATAGATAAAAAAGGAGAATGTTGATTATGGTAGAACACATGTTAGATTTTATGCTTGGACCGATGAGAGGTATTACAGGATTCTATATGGATAACTTATTATTTTGTAATAGTGCTGTTTTTGTAAGTTATTTTGGAGCAAAACTTTTCAAGAAAAAGAAAGTCACTTCAGAACAAACATCATAACAAGTAAGAATAGAGGGGAGGATATCATTATTGAAAGCCCTAAATTTATACAATATTGAAGATTTAAGATTTGAAGAAACAACAAAGCCAGAACTTGAATCACCTGATGATGTCATTATTAAAGTTAAAGCAACCGGCATATGTGGGTCAGATACATCACGCTATAAAAAGCTTGGACCATATAAAGAAGGTATGACATTTGGTCATGAATTTTCTGGTGTAGTTGAACAATTAGGCAATGATGTCACAGACTTAAATATAGGAGATACTGTAACAGGTTGTCCCGCTATCGTCTGTCATAAATGTCATTACTGTGAAAAAGGCGAATATTCCAGATGTGAAAATTTATATGTAATAGGCTCATATGAACCAGGTTGTTTCGCAGAGTATGTTAAATTGCCAGCTAGTAATGTACTAAAACTCCCAGATAATGTAGATTTAGATACTGCAGCAATGGTTGAACCGTCTGCAGTTGTCGCACACGGATTCTATCGTACACGTATGAAACCTGGTGCAACAGTAGCAATTATGGGATGTGGTAGTATAGGCTTACTAGCTATACAATGGGCGAAAATATTCGGTGCTGCAAAAATCATAGCCATAGATATCGATAATCATAAACTAGACATTGCAAAAGAACTAGGAGCAGATTATACAATCAATTCAAAAGAAGAAAACTTAGATGATGCTATCTCAGCTATACCAGATAAAATAGATGTTGCCGTAGAATCAGCAGGATCTCCATTCACAATAGGACAAGTATTAACCTTACCAACTAAAGGTGGAGAAGTCTTATTATTAGGCATCCCTTATTCTGATATAGAAATTAAACGACAACATTTTGAGAAAATATTACGAAACGAACTAAACGTAATAGGATCATGGAACGGTCTATCCGCACCCTTCCCAGGAGAAGAATGGACAGCAACATTACACTATATGTCCACTGGAGAAATCAATGTAGATCCCATCATTTCAGATAGACTCGATTTAGAAAAAGGACCAGAAACATTTTATAACTTAGTAAATAGAAAGCAACATTACGACAAAGTAATCTTTCATCCATAAATAAACATGACCATAAATCAATAATACCTTAAGAAAAAACAGGGGCACGCCATGCGCGCCCCTGTTTTTAATGTTCGACTTCAGCTCCCAATGTTGCTAGTCTGGCTCATCTTGCAATGTTCAGGTTCCCAATGTTGCTAGTCTGGCTCATCTTGCAATGTTCAGGGCCTCAATGTTGCTAGTCTGGCTCATCTTGCAATGTTCGACGTCCCAATGTTGCTAGTCAGACTCATCTTGCAATGTTCGAAGCCCCAATGTTGCTAGTCTGGCTCATCTTGCAATGTTCGAAGCCCCAATGTTGCTAGTTAAGCTCATCTTGCAATGTTCAGGGCCTCAATGTTGCTAGTCAGACTCATCTTGCAATGTTCAGGGTCTCAATGTTGCTAGTCTGACTCATCTTGCAATGTTCAGGGTCTCAATGTTGCTAGTCAGACTCATCTTGCAATGTTCAGGGTCTCAATGTTGCTAGTCAGACTCATCTTGCAATGTTCAGGGTCTCAATGTTGCTAGTCAGACTCATCTTGCAATGTTCAGGGTCTCAATGTTGCTAGTCTGGCTCATCTTGCAATGTTCGACGTCCCAATGTTGCTAGTCAGACTCATCTTGCAATGTTCAGGGTCTCAATGTTGCTAGTCTGGCTCATCTTGCAATGTTCAGGGTCTCAATGTTGCTAGTCAGACTCATCTTGCAATGTTCAGGGTCTCAATGTTGCTAGTCTGGCTCATCTTGCAATGTTCGAAGCCCCAATGTTGCTAGTCAAGCTCATCTTGCAATGTTCGAAGCCCCAATGTTGCTAGTCTGGCTCATCTTGCAATGTTCAGGGCCTCAATGTTGCTAGTCTGGCTCATCTTGCAATGTTCAGGGCCTCAATGTTGCTAGTCAGACTCATCTTGCAATGTTCGATGCCTCATTGTTGCTAGTCAGCCCTATCTTGCAATGTTCAATGACTATCTTATCTATTTTTTTTGGTTTTATAATATCTTTTTGGATTCTTTTTTGTACTACTAAAATACTTATCACATACTCTTCTTATAGTATATCTATTCCCTGCTCCACACCACTCTTGGGCTTCTGATAAAATAAATGCTTCCCCTTTACACAAATAGAGTTCTAACAAATTAAATAAATAAACATTTTGTCGTATATCTTTGAAATCACATAATCTACATTTCAAGTATTTCTTGTGGTCTTCTATTTCAATCGTATTCAATCTCTTACATTTCGGGCATTTCAAACCTGGTCTTAAACAAGACATTGGGACTTTTTTAATATTCTTGTAAATGTGTGAAAAGTCGCTATGCTCTCGTTGAAACATATGTAAGATATTTTCATTTTCTAAAGAATTTTTATTTTTGAGCATATATTTAAGTTTATGTAATTCTGTTGGTAATAAGATATTGAAATGATTAGGTATGGTACCTTTTAAAGTGAATTTGTGGTTTGTAAAAATAAGATAAGAATGCAAGGGTTTGTGAATATTCATGTGGGATATTAAGTAATTTAATTCATGATTGGCTCGCCGTAATTGCTGAAAAGGGGTATAAAACATATTTCCAAATCTGTTTATAAGCTGTTCATCTTTAATAGTATAATCACCAGAATAATGTTTAACCTCAAAGTGACATATAGCATCGTCCGTTACAATTAAAAAATCAATTTGAACACGGTTTTTGTAGCTTATATGAAAATCATATAAATAATGAAGATTAGGATATTCATCTAGAATACGTTTAATGAAAATTTCTCCCTCCAAACCTTTAATATAATTTCTTGTTTCTTCATCAAGTCTGTCCTGGATAATACGATTTTTAATAGCTAATAAATAAGTTTGCCTGTCCATCGATGCACCTCCGAATTTCTTTACAATTATTATAGAGAATACCCAAGAAAAGATAAACTAAAATACTAAAGTTTCACTATCTATTACGTCGGTACTATTTAACCATTTTATTTCATCTAAATGATATGCTACCAATCGTGCATTTACAATCCATCCATCTAAAGATACAATACACTCAATAGTTATACTTGAAAGGGAGTTTTATATGACATTTTTATCTATGACAATTTATGCTATAGTTTCGAGCTTCACGCCTGGACCAAATAACATTATGTCTTTATATTATTCTAAACAAACTGGTCTACGAGGTACAATCAAATTTTGTATTGGTGTTGCACTAGGTTTCTTTCTATTACTTCTCGTTTCAAATTTCTTTAGTAATACTTTATATCACGTCTTCCCAAAAGTACAACTATATATGAAAATTTTCGGGGCAATTTATTTACTTTATTTAGCATACAAAATTGGAACAAGCAAAGGTACTGACGCTCAATCGTTTAGTAGCAGATACAATAATATTAAATTTGGTATGTTGTTACAGTTCATAAATCCCAAAGGTGTGATTTATGCATTAAGTGTTGTTGCTGCATTTATAACACCGAACTTTGAACATTTCTCCGTCCAAATTATCTTAATTACATATTTAGCACTGATCGGGTTCCTTTCCTCTTTCAGTTGGAGTGTCTTTGGTTCAATCTTTAAAAAGTTTATCAATGAACATGAATTAGCATTTAATATTATAATGGCACTTCTTCTCGTCTATACTGCCATCTCCATTCTCTTCACATAAAAGTCCCCCCCTAATCCATGGTTTAGGGGGGATTTGTATTAACTATTTTGTTTTGAGAATGCTTTTCCGATTGCGTCTAGCTTTTCTGGTGCGTCTGAAGCAGTCATTTTTACTTCGATGAAATGCATTTGATTTGGTTCATTGTTAATCTGTAAAAATACATTTTCCAAATCTGCAGATGTTTCTACGTCATGTATTGCTACTTTATCTTTACCACCAAACACTACTGGCAATAATTTGTAATCCCACATTTGAATATCATTATATGGTTGATGTTCGCCGTGGATTTTACGTTCTACTGTATATCCGTCGTTATTAATTACAAAAATAACAGGTTTAAGATCTTCTCTAATCATAGTTGAAATGTCTTGTGCAGTTAGTTGTAATGAACCATCTCCAATTAATAAGATGTTTCTTCTATATAAATTAGACATTTGCGTTCCAATTGTTGCTGGTAATGTATACCCGATTGAACCCCATAATGGTTGGCCAATAAATGTATTATCTTTATATAGATTCAAATCGTACGCACCGAAGAATGAAGTTCCTTGTTCTGCTAATATGATGTCGTCTAGACCGATAAAGTCTTGCATCATTTTAAAATATGTTTCTTGTGTTAATGGTGCATTATTAGGTGTATATTGCCCTTTTTCCTCACGAATATTTTCCGGGAAATTCGCATCGTTCTTATATTCAATATTAAGTAAGCCATTTACAAGATTAGATAATGTAAATTCTGATGCTACAGTATCATTCAATTTGAAGTCTTGATGATTAATCATAACAACATCATCAATATCAAAACCATATGAATATCCAGCTGTCGCTGAGTCTGTTAATTTAGCACCTATATTTAAAATCGCATCACTGTTATCTACATAATTTCTAATATTTTCTTCTGCAATACTCCCATCATAAATACCCATATAATATGGACTTTCTTCATTAAAAGCACCTTTACCTAAAGATAATTGAGCTACTGGTATTTCAGTTTGTTGTACAAATTGTTCTAATTTATCGTGTAATTTAAAGCTATTAATTTCGTGACCTGTAATGATGACAGGTTGTTTAGCTGTTTTTAATTTTTGTTCGATCATTTCTATATATTTAGATACATCTTGTTTCACTGCTTCAGCTGGTTTAAATGCTTCTACTACATCTATTTCAGACTGTGCAACATCAATTGGTAAATGAAGGTGAACTGGTCTTTTTTCAGCAATTGCTGCATTAATTAATCTTGGTATTTCAGTTTGAGCATTTTCAACAGTAATATAACCTTGAGCAGTAGTAATTTCTTTGAACATTTTTCGGTAGTTATCAAACTTACCTTCTCCTAATGAGTGATGAACATATTTTCCTGCTTCTTCAACAACTGTCGTTGGTGCACCAGTAATAGCCACAACCGGTACGCGTTCTGCATAAGATCCAGCAATCCCATTTACTGCACTTAATTCTCCAACACCAAATGTCGTAACCATTGCACTTATACCATTCATTCTTGCATATCCGTCAGCGGCATAACTTGCATTTAACTCGTTAGTATTACCAACCCACTCCATATCATCTCTGCTAACAATGTCATCTAAAAATGCTAAATTAAAATCTCCAGGTACCCCAAATACCTTTTCAACACCAACAGTGCTTAATGCATCCATTAAATATTCCCCAACACGTTTTTTCATAACCTTGTCCCCTTTTCTATATATAGCAGTTATTTAGGTCAATAAACTTGACCTATTAGTGTAAAAAAATAACACCTAAATTCATTATCAAATGTTTAATAATATCCTTAACAATTATTATTATATGCTTACTTATAAATTAAGTCAACTTCATTGACCTAAAAATGAATTTTTTAATCCTATCCTTTATAATAGATGAAAAGGAGTCGACACAATGGATAATAAAAATAATTATGACCATATGCTTTTTTACTTCGCATACAAAACATTTATAAATACAGCTGATGATATTATAAAAAATCACGGCATGAGCAGACAGCACCATAGATTCTTATTCTTTATAGATCAAATGCCAGGTATCACTATGAAAGATTTATTAGATACATTAGAAATCTCAAAACAAGCATCACACGCATCACTCAAGAAACTAAAAGAAAAAGGTTTAATCAGATATGTAGATTCAGATAACGATAGAAGAGTAAAACAACTGTATCCAACTAAAGAAGGCAGTGAACTCGTTCATACTTTAAACAAAGCACAAAACGAACTATTACAACAAACATTTGAAGAAGCAGGCACAGACTGGCACGATATTATGGAACACTTAGCAAGTAAGAAAAGTGGCTTTAAAAATGTTAAATCTATAAAACCAGTTGAATAAAAACGTATTAAAAAGACTGCCAACTAAGTCAGAGACAAATTTGGTAGTTTTTTCTCTTCAATTAACTATCTTTCTATTAAAATACAGACACCTTTCTGTCTGACTTCAGACAACCCGAAGACTTACCAGTGCCTTTTAAAGATTGATTACATTAAATTTCAAAATATAAAAATAAGGCAGAGACAATTAGTTTGTCTCGGCCCTATTTATAATTTTATTAAGGTTTTTTGATAAATGCGTATAAACTAATACTAAAGATAAATATTATACCAATAATCACGGAAACTCTTGTTTCTGAATTAAATAACATCCCAATGACAACGGCAATTAGCATGATAATCGTTATAATATTACTTACTGGTGCGAATGGCATTTTAAAGGGATGGTCTTTGATTTGTTCTCTTTTTCTAAAATTGATATGACTAATTAATATTGCAAACCAAGGTACCATGCCTGGTAAGACACCTGCACTGAATACATAGACGAATATGTCAGTATCTTTTCCTAATATTAAAGGTAAGACAATATTTAATATAATACCTAAGAAAATACCTATTGAAACAGCAATAACTGCGATATGTGGGACACCATTTTTATTTGTCTTATAAAATATTTGGGATATTTGTTTTTGTTTTGATAACGTATAAAGCATACGACTTGTACTAAATATACCCGAGTTACAACCTGACATTGCTGCTGTAATTACGACGAAATTAATAATAGTAGCTGCAGCAGTAATACCTACTTTTGCAAATGTCGCAACGAATGGTGAACCAATATGATTCACTTCGTCCCAAGGATATACTGTTACGATAATAAAGATTGAACCGATATAGAATATTAATATTCTCCAAACAACACCATTAATTGCTTTAACGATATTTTTTTGAGGATCTTTCGTTTCGCCTGCAGTAATACCAATTAACTCGATTCCTATGTATGATCCGAATACGATAGATAATGCAAAGAAGAAACCACTTATTCCACCGGTAAAGAACCCACCATGATCCCATAAATGACTAATTCCAATTGGATTAAAGTTATTGCCGATACCAAATAGTATCAATCCTAATCCTGCAATAATCATTAAAATAATAGTGACGACTTTTATAGCTGCAAACCAAAATTCAAATTCTCCAAACCATTTAACAGAAACTAAGTTTGCTGATAGTAAAATAACAACTACAGCTAAACCAGGTATCCATTCTGGTAAATCTGGCCACCAAAATTTAAAATATGACCCAACTGCAATTACTTCACTCATACCGACAATAATCCAGTTGAATATACTACTTCCAGCTGTTACAAATGAAAATGAAGGATGTATGTAATCATTAGCAAATTTAGCAAAAGAACCAGTATCTGGGTAAACATAGACCATTTCACCTAAGGCTCTCATAATGAGGAATACAAATACACCTGCAATTGCATATGCAAGTAGAACTGAAGGGCCTGTCCATTTAATTGTACTAGAAGCACCCATAAATAAACCTACGCCAATTGTTCCTCCAATAGCAATCATCTGCATTTGTCTTGATGTTAATTCTCTTTTTAAGTTATTATTCATTTTTGCGCCTTCTTAATATGTATATATTGAATTTTCAATAAACATTTTTTTAAATATTTTATTAATATAGCATTTTTAATATCTACATTCCAACTATTCTTAATCAAATAACAAATAAATTTATTAGTTTAATCACAAAATTTACACAATTTCTCTAAATACTATCAGTTTTATCTGAATTTGTTTATAATATACTACTATGTTTACAATTAAACATTAATACAAATAAAAATAGAAAGGATAATTATCAATGACTCCAATAAATAATATCCCCAAGACTGAATTACACTGCCATCTAGATGGATCTGTGAGCATAGAACTTATCCAACAATTAGCACAAGAACAGCAAATACATATTAATATAGAAGATATTCAAGTTGATCAAACATGTGACAGTCTTGATGAATACTTAAAATCTTTCGATACAATTTTAAAAGTATTACAAACAAAAGATAGTATTGAAAAAGCTGTTATAGATGTAGCTCAACAAGCACATAACGACAACATTAAATATATAGAAATCAGATTTGCTCCATTATTCCATACAGATAGAGGACTAAGCGTTAAAGAAATACTAGACTCCGTTAATATAGGCGCAACAAAAGCAGAGTCACTTTATCCAATCAAAGTGAACATGCTTGTATGTGGAATGAGGCATCATGAAAACAAAACGAATATTGACCTCTTTACAGAAGTTAATCAACTAAATAAAGACAATAGTCATGTTATCGGTTATGACTTCGCTGGCCCAGAAGAAGCATTCCCTACTAAGACCATTCAAGAAGCCATTCAGCATACTATAAAGTCAGGAAATCATTTAACATTGCATGCAGGTGAATGCGGATGTATACATAATATAATAGAAGGAATTGAACTCGGCGCTAGAAGAATCGGTCATGGCGTAGCTGCTACGAGTGACAATACCGCACTAGAATATATTAAAAATCACAATGTATTACTAGAAATCTGTCCTACAAGTAACTTACAAACAAAAGCCATACAGACATTGGATGAACTCAACATAAGAAAACTTATAGAACAGAACATTCCATTTAATATCAATACAGATAATAGAACCGTTTCAAGCACCAATTTAAATAATGAATATACCCTATTATATAATCATAATTTAATATCAACAGATGAAATTAAACAGCTAAATATTAAAGCAATAGACCACGCATTTATAACAGATGCAGAAAAAGAAAACTTGAAAACTAAATATTAATGACTATATACAAAAAGCATTTGCCTCTTAAGGCAAATGCTTTTTGTGTATATAGCTAACTTACTTGTATCGATTGTTGGAATTCATATAAGTATTCCATCATAAATTGTTACATCTCAAAGGCGTTTGTTTTAACATTGATTTTCTTTAGAAATTTTTCTATTTTTGCTTGTTGTCTTCCATTTAATTTGCTTTTTTCAGGCATTATATCTTTTATTTCTTTAGTTGAAATAGACCCATTCTTTGTTTCTTTTTCTATTTCTTGAACGCTATTTCCTAATTGTTCAATTGTTTGATTGTAAGCTGTAAAGTATTCACTTACTCTGTTTGTTTCTTTTTGATATCCTTCAGGAAGTTTATTATTTTCTATATAAACTGAAAAGTTTTGATCATTCTTTTTTAATAGTGCTCGCCCTTTTTCTAATTGGGCAGCTTCTTTCTTTGTTAAAGGCTTTTCATCCCATACTTTTTCTTCAATTGTAGATGTAAAACTATATACACGTTCATTTGTATCTAAGTATTTTTGAATGCTTTTATGTATTTCTGACTTTGAAATAGTTTCTTTAGTTTTATTTGATTCGAATACTGTACTTGGTAATTTTGCATTTCCTTTTTTATTAGCTTGTTTTTCTTTATTAGTTGAGCTTGATGCTTTTTCTTCACTATTTCCACATCCTGAAAGTATCATTATTAAACAACAAAACAGGATTGCTGATGTTATTTTCTTCATTTGATAGCCTCACTTTATATATATATTTTAGCACTATAAACACTGATTTCATACCATTATTTGTAATTTATACCACTATTGTAAACCTAATATAAAATATGGTTTACAATAGTGGTAATTATTAGTATTCTATTAATAATCATAAAGGGGGACAACATAATGAATTTAGGCACAAATATAATAAATGGACAGTACTTAACTTTTAATGAGGCGTTAAATATATATCAAGATCCTGAAATCGATACTTTAAAACTTGTGAATGAGGCTTACAAAGTGCGTCACCATTATTATGGTAAGAAGGTAAAATTAAATATGATTTTAAATGCTAAAAGTGGTATTTGTCCTGAAGATTGTGGTTATTGTGGGCAATCAAGAGATGTTAAACAGAAGTCTCAACGTTATGCGCTTATTCCAGAAAACCAAATTGTTGATGGTGCTAAAGTTGCTTCTGACAATAAAATAGGTACATATTGCATTGTGATGAGTGGTCGTGGACCTAGTGATAAAGAAATATCTCATATTACAAGTTCTGTAGAAGAAATTAAAAGAAACCATCCTCAGTTAAAAATTTGTGCTTGTCTTGGTTTAACTAATGAAGAACAAGCTGAATCTCTAAAAAATTGTGGTGTGGATCGTTATAACCATAATATTAATACAAGTGCTAACTATCATGATGAAGTCGTAACAACGCATAGTTTTGATGATCGTGTAAATACGATAAATATAATGAAAGACAAAAACATTTCACCTTGTTCTGGTGTAATTTGTGGTATGGGTGAATCTGATGAAGATATTATTGATATGGCTTTTACACTTAATGACTTAGACGCCGATAGTATCCCTATGAATTTTTTACATCCTATTAAAGGAACGAAATTCGAAAGTATGGATGACTTAACACCTATGAAATGCATTAGAATTTTGTGTATGTTCAGATTGATTAACCCTACTAAAGAAATTCGAATCGCTGGTGGTCGTGAAGTTAATTTAAGAAGTCTTCAATCTTTATCTCTCATGGTCGCAAACTCTATTTTTGTGGGTGATTACTTAATTACCGGTGGTCAACCTAATCAATTAGACTACGATATGATACAAGATTTAGGATTCGAAATTGATTGTTAAAATATTCTGTAAATTTAAGAATTATTATATTCTTTTATTATCTCAAATGATATAATATGTATTAAGTTTTCTATTTCACTTAAATGTGATTTAGGAAACTTTTTAAATTACGTTTTATGTAAGCGCTATATTACAAGGGGGATGTATATGGAAGAACCAAATACACTGCTGACGATAGTTGGATTAGTTATTATTATTTCAATCGTTGCAATGTTAATTATGAAAAAGATTAGTCCAGTTGTAGGTATGATTTTAATACCTGTCATTGGAGCATTAGTGATTGGCCATGGTTTTGGAGACATACGTAAATACGTAGATTCCGGTATTGATCAAGTATTCAACGTAGCAATCATGTTTATTTTTGCTATTATTTACTTTGGTATTATCTCAGACAGTGGTTTATTTAGACCATTCGTTAGAGGTATGATCAAACTAACTCGAGGAAATATCATCATCGTTGCCATCGTAACGACAATTATTGGTACATGTGCACAATTAGATGGTGCTGGTGCTACAACATTTTTATTAGCTATTCCTGCTTTATTACCATTATATAGAGCTTTAAAAATGAGTCCTTATTTATTAGTTCTTCTATTGGCATTAAGTGCCGCTATTATTAATATGGTACCTTGGGGCGGACCAATGGCAAGAACTGCTTCCGTATTAAAAGTCGATAATATTAATGATTTATGGTATCAAGTCATTCCACTACAACTAATTGGTATCGTACTAGCAATATTATTCTCAATTTATCTAGGATTACGTGAGAAAAAGCGTATTTCAAAAGAATTTCCTGATGAAGAAAACATAAAAGTTGATATGGATAAAATTATTGCAAACTATGAAAAAGATCAAGAAGAAAATGCTTCAGTTAAAGGTGAAGCGACTAAACATACTTACATACTTTGGTTAAACTTAATACTTACAGTTATCATCGTTACTATGATGTTACTAGATATCGTTCCACCTGAATTTGCATTTATGCTTGGTGTGGCTATTGCATTACCATTGAACTTCCATAATGTAGATGAACAAATGGAAAGAATTCGTGCACACGCACCTAACGCATTGATGATGGCAGCAGTAATATTAGCTGCAGGTGTATTCTTAGGAATATTAAATGAAACAGGCATGTTAGATTCAATCGCCTTATCATTAATCGCTGTACTTCCAACAGTCGTTGGACCGTACTTACACATTATAATAGGTGTGCTAGGTGTACCATTAGACTTATTAACAAGTACAGATGCTTATTACTTTGCGATTTTACCTATAGTAGAATCAACAGCAAGTCAATTCGGAGTTCCTTCACAATCAACAGCATTCTCATTAATGATTGGTAACGTAATTGGAACATTCGTAAGTCCATTCGCACCAGCCGTATGGTTAGCTGTTGGACTTGCTGAAATAAGTATGGGTAAATATATTAAATACGCATTCTTCTGGGTTTGGGGTTTCTCAATCCTATTGCTAATCATAGCAATACTAATGGGTATCGTTACAATATAGATTTGTCACTTAGTTGATAGACATAAATAGACATTACAATATGAGAGAGCTTGAGACTTTTGTGTCCCAAGCTCTCTTATTGTATGGTGTTAATGTTAATTTAGAGGATTTCTTCGATTAACTACTCTATTAATCTACAACATTCCCAATCTCTTAGATTAACTACTCTATTAATCTACAACATACACAATTTCTTCGATTAACTACTCTATTAATCTACAACTCATCTCATTTTTTCAAAAAACTTTATTTTCATCGTCCTACCCAGACATAGAGGCTGAGACAAATTAATTGTCTCAGCCTCTTATCATTATACATATTAACTTTGTACGCTAATTATTTATCTTTTGATTCAGCTTTACGTTCAATTTTTGATAATGTTTTTTCTGCAAATGACTTACCACCGATACCGAATGAGATAGCAAATGCTACTGCTACTGCACCTAAGATAAGTAAGAATGCTACATTAACAATACTTTGAGCAAAGTTTAATTGATCTAAAGTCATAAATACTGAAACGATGATTACTAAATACTTAACAATTTCTGAAACGAATGTGTTACCTGTTGATTTCTTAATTAATTTAGATAATAAGTTACCACCAACAAAACCAATTAGTAAAATGATTGCTGCTGAAATTACTAATGGTAAGTAACCGATAATTGCTTCACCAATTGTATTTAATACTTCTAAATTAACTGTATTTAATGATTCAACAACGAAGAATAATCCAATAATTGCTGAAATCACCCAGCCTGCAGCTGAAGGAATATCAATACTTTCTTTGTTCTCACCAAAGTTTACATAGTGGTTGTATTTACTAACATTTAAATTAGTTAGTAAGTTTTTAACTAATGTACCTAATACTTTTGCGATAAATAAACCTATTACTAATATTACAATCGCAACAATAATTCTAGGTAAGAAGTCTAATACACTGCCCATCATGTTCTTAATAGGTGTTGATACAGATGTCATGTTTAATGCATCAAACACTGATGGTAAGAATAACAAGAATATAATGAAGTAAGCTAATTTACCAAATGTCTGAATTAATCCTTCAGACTCTGATTTACCACTTCCTGATTCAGTTAACCCCTTTTTCTCTAGCCATTTTTCTACACCAAGTGCACTTAAACCTTTCACAATAACTGTTTTAACTATGACTGCGATAAGCCATGCAACAATTAATAATATAATTGCACTAATCAAGTTTGGTATAAAACCAATAACGCTATCTAAAGCACTTAAAAACGAATCTGTAATTTTACTCATATTTAATTCCTCCTTTCTTGATATGTTACCCTAGTATAATAATAATAATCATATTTTAAATAATATTTTCAACATTATTCTGAAAATATTAATTTTAGATTCAAATTAAAGTTGAACTAATAATTAATATGCTTCGTAGCTACACTTTTCTCCACCTGTGTGAATATAGATAAATTTGAAGCTGAGAACAAATTAATTGTCTCAGCTTCAAATTTTCATTTATTTCCCACTATATATTCTTTATCATTCGCGTTTCACGTAAAACATTTCCTAGTTCTTCAAGCTCATACTTACCGTCTTTTTCAAATCCCATTTTCTCATAGAATTTAACAGTCGGAATATTATCTTCAAGTACCCAAAGGCTTAATTGATCAAATTCAGATTTCATTCTTTTTTCCGCTTCATTCATTAAAAGCGTCCCGATACCTTTATGCTGATATTCTTGTAATAGGTATATAACCATAATTTCACCACATTTGTCACTCGTGTCTTCATCTTTATCTTTACTATACATTAGAAATCCAACAACTTTACCATCGACTTCCGCCACAATACATGGTGCATTAAACATATGATGTTTTTCAATATAAGACTCTAAGGACAAACTATCTAAATAACTGTCAGGAACAATCCCCTTATATGTAGTTACCCAAGATTCATAATGAACTTTAGCTATAGACTCTATATCGGATTCTTTTTTATTACGTATAATCATATAATATCAGCCCCTAATAATTTTATAATTTATATGTAATATTACTATAATCCATTTACATTTAATAGTTCTTATAACTAAGTTTATTAAAATCTTTTTTATAGTCTAGTCAGTTACTAAAAAAACTACCAACAATTTTATATTTGTTGGTAGCTTTTTTTATATTACATTTCCATATCATGTATTTTCATCATTAAGCCGTGTGGTACGTCGTCATGAGTTACTACATCTTTTTTATAAAATGTTTTTCCATCGTCTTTAGAAATCAGTTTCACGAAGTCACCTTTTTTAGGTTTGAAGTCTTTCGTTGATTCCAGTTTAACGTTTTCTGTTACTTCGTTATTTTTCTCGCTCACTACTTTTTCTGCTGTTGTTCCGTTCTCCATATACCCGTAGTATGTGCTTTTTTGTGTTGAGAATAATAATAATGATGCTACTGCTATAGCAAGAACTGCCAAGCCACTAATTAATAATATTGCTGATTTTTTATTCATTGAGAATCCTCCCTAACCTACATCATAAAACGTCTTACCTAATTATGAAATGATCTTCATGGAATCTTCTTAAATTCGACATATTTTTTTAGATGTACAGTTTGAAAAGTTGAATAACTTGCCATAAAAACTAAAAATCATCATAATATTAAGTGAAGAATATCTAAAGGAGTGGAAAAAATGAACCAAGAACAATTTGAAAAAATGAAAAATGGTAAAGGTTTTATAGCTGCACTAGATCAAAGTGGTGGTAGTACTCCGAAAGCTCTTAAAGATTACGGTATTGAAGAAGATCAATATAGCAATGAAGATGAAATGTTTACACTTGTTCACGAAATGAGAACACGTATCGTTACATCACCAGCCTTTACACCAGAAAAAATATTAGGTGCCATTTTATTTGAACAAACAATGGACCGTGAAGTAGAAGGCAAATACACATCAAACTACTTAGCAGATAAAGGTATTGTACCTTTCTTAAAAGTCGACAAAGGACTTGCTGAAGAAGAAAATGGCGTTCAATTAATGAAAGTTATTCCAGGTTTAGATGAATTATTAAAACGCGCTAAAGAACGCAACGTATTTGGTACTAAAATGCGTTCAAATATTTTAGAAGCAAATAAAGACGCTATCGCTAAAGTCGTTCAACAACAATTTGAAATTGGTAAACAAATCATCGAAGCAGGATTATTTCCAATTATTGAACCTGAAGTTAACATTAACGCTAAAGATAAAGAAGAAATTGAAGATATCTTAAAAGAAGAAATCGCTAAAGAATTAGACAAATTAAATGATAATCAATACGTAATGTTGAAATTAACAATTCCAACAAAACCAAATCAATATAAATCATTGATCGAACACCCTAACGTAGTTCGTGTCGTAGCATTATCAGGCGGTTACTCTAGAGAAAAAGCAAACGAATTACTAAAAGAAAATGATGAACTTATCGCAAGTTTCTCACGCGCATTAGTAACTGATTTATTCGCTGGTCAATCATCAGAAGAATTTGATAGCGGATTACAAGACGCAGTAGATTCTATCTATGACGCTTCAGTGAATAAAAATTAATAAATATATAACTCATATTTAAACAAAACCCGTATAAATTCACTATATAATGAATTTATACGGGTTTTTATGTTATTTTCTTATGTTAAATGTCTTTCATTTAGTTGGCTTAATTCTGAAATAATTTTCCTGCTATCAGTATTTAATTGTTTAACATATACTGTATTATTTTTATCTTCAAATTTCTTCACCATTGAATCGATTGCATTTACTGCTGAGTCATCCCATAAATGAGCATGTGTAAAATCTAATTCGATTTGACTATTTTCAATTGAGAAGTCTAACTGATTCATCATTGAATCGATTGAAACAAAAAATATTTGTCCGGTGAATGCATATTTATATAAATTATTTTCTATTGTCTGATGAACATGAACATTTGATATTTTAGTAGCAAAGAACAAAGAACTAAATATTACACCGACTATGACGCCTATAGCCAAATTATGTGTAAACAACACAATCATCACGGTCAGAATCATAACTACAGCATCCGTTCTAGGTGCTTGATTAACGTATTTAAATGATTTCCAATCAAATGTACTAATAGATACCATAACCATTATACCTGCTAAAATTGGCATAGGTACTTGTACTACTACATCTCCTAATAATAAAATCAGTATTATTAGAAAGACACCCGCAGTAAAAGTTGATAATCTACTCGTTGCACCTGATTTTACATTTATAACGGATTGACCAATCATAGCACAGCCACCCATTCCTCCAAATAGCCCTGTGATAATATTGGCAATACCTTGACCTCTAGATTCTTTATTTTTATTACTATGAGAATCTGTTGCTTCATCAACAATTTTAGCAGTTAATAAACTTTCTACTAAACCTACAATTGCCATTGATAAAGAATACGGCAAAATAATTGTTAATGTTTCTAAATTAAATGGAACTTGTGGTATTAAGAAATTTGGAAACGCTCTTGTTATAGTACCTAAATCGCCAACTGTTCTTACATCAGAACCTGTTATCATATACAATGTTGTTAATAAAACAATTGCAATTAGTGGTGCAGGGATTGCTTTGAAATATCTTGGTACAATATAAACAATTAGTAATGTAATACCTATATAAATATATGTACTAATTGAAATACCGAATATATGCTCAAGTTGAGACATAAAGATCATAATTGCTAATGCATTTACAAACCCTATCATTACCGAACGTGGTATGAACTTCATGAGTCTACCAATTTTGAGAATACCTAATATTAACTGTATAATACCCATGAGTATAGTTGCTGCAAATAAATAATCGACGCCATATTCTTTTACTAAAGGTGTTACAATAAGCGCAACAGCTCCTGCAGCTCCAGATATCATAGCAGGTCTACCACCTACAATTGAAGTTATCGTAGCAATAATAAAAGCAGCATACAATCCTACCATTGGATCTACACCTGCAATTATAGAAAATGCAATGGCTTCAGGTATAAGCGCTAGTGCTACAACGATACCTGCTAGTAAATTTTTCCCTGGATTAGAAAACCATTCTTCTATATAAGTTTTTAACATCATACATACTCCTATTTTTTTCAATAGAGTTATTATAAACAAAAAAGTTTCATATGTATACATTTATGAAACTATTGAGGTGAAATTTATGAATTACGGTTATATTAGACCCATTGAATTACATGATACAATTGCTGAACAGCATTCAAAGTTAAGCAAATTTTCTTTAACAATTATTGAAGAATCTCATGCTCAAACTGAAATAAGAAAAGAATTAAATACTTTATTTTATAGTAAATTACAAAGTGGGGATGTATTATACATAACTGATTTGTGTATTCTTGCAGATACCTCATACCAATTAGAAGAATTAATTGCGATTGCCCAGGAAATGAATGTAGAAATTTATATTATTAATGCTGAAGTAACGATTAGCCAAAATAAGCATATGAATTTTAATAAATTTTTAAATCTACTAAACCAGTTTCAAAGCGATATGATTAAATTTAGAACTAAGTCAGGTATCGCAAAAGCCAAAATAGAAGGTAAGACTATAGGAAGACCAAAGCGAAATGATATTAATTTAAAAAACGCAATCGATATGTATCACTCTAAGAAGTATACTTTAGAAGAAATTAAAGAGGCGACAAACATTAGTAGAGCGACATTATATAGACATTTAAATAAATAACAATTATAAGCTAAGTCATAAATAAGGTTTTTTGAAAATATGAGATAAGTCATAGATTAAGTCGGAAGTTAATCTATGAGTTCGGTCAAGTTGTTGATTAACTCCATCATTAATCTAAGACATACTCAAAATTAACACCATTCAATGAAAAGAGCCGGGGACTTAAATGATTTTCATAAAAAATAAGAGCAGAAATTCAATTTTAATAATGAATTTCTGCTCTTATTAAATTTCTAGGACAATTACGTCTTAGCCAACCATCATTTCATTCTACTTCATTATACCTGCGTCTTTATCGTGCACGCCGTGTTTGTAGTAATCTATTTCTTCTGGTTCTAATGGTTTTTTACCTCTTATAATATCTGCTGCTTTTTCTGCTAGCATCAATACTGGTGCGTGGATATTACCATTTGTTGTACGTGGCATTGCTGATGCGTCTACTACTCGTAGATTTTCCATACCGTGTACTTTCATTGTTAATGGGTCTACAACAGCCATTGGGTCTGATGCTGGTCCCATTTTAGCACTACATGATGGGTGTAATGCTGTTTCTGCATCTTTCTTAACCCATTCTAAAATTTCTTCGTCTGTTTGTACTGATGGTCCTGGTGATATTTCTCCGTCATTAAATCGTGCTAATGCCGGTTGAGCTAGAATGTTTCTTGCTACTTTAATTGCTTCTATCCATTCTTGCTCGTCTTCTTTTGTTGATAAATAGTTAAATACGAATTTTGGTTTTACGAATGGGTCTTTAGATTTAATCTTCAGACTGCCTCTTGAGTTAGAATACATAGGTCCAATATGTACTTGGAAACCATGTTTTGTATCTGCTTTTTGTCCGTCATAACGTACTGCAAGAGGTAAGAAATGGAACATTAAGTTTGGATAATCTACTTCGTTGTTTGATCTCACAAATCCTCCACCTTCAAAGTGGTTACTTGCTGCTGGTCCTTTACGTCCAAATATCCATTGTAAACCAATGAAAGGCATTTTAAATTTATTTAAACTTGGTTGTTGTGAAACTGGTACAGAAGATGCATGTTGAACATAAACTTCTAAATGGTCTTCAAAGTTTTCACCTACACCTGGTAAATGTACGCGCGTTTCGATGCCTAGTGAGTTTAAATGTTCTGAATCACCGATACCAGAAAGTTGTAGTAGTTGTGGTGTATTGAATGCGCCACCTGATAAAATAACTTCTCCAGCTCCTACAGTATGTTTCTTACCATTTTTCTTAAACGTAACGCCTGTCGCTCTTCTACCTTCGTAATTAATTTCTGTTACAAAAGCTCTTGTTTGTACTGTTAAATTTTTACGTTTCATAGCTGGTCTTAAATAAGCAAGTGAAGCTGAAATTCTTCTACCGTTATGAATTTGACTATCAAATGGTCCAAATCCTTCTTGTCTAAATCCATTCACATCAGGTGTTTTATTAAATCCTGCTTCTACACCCGCTTCAAAAAATGCTTGGAACAATGGATTTGTTGCTGGGCCTCTTCTTAATTTAATTGGACCATTATGCCCACGGTATTGATCTGATTTATCTGCACCATATGCTTTTTCTAATCTTTTGAAGTATGGTAAACAATTAGCGAATTTCCAACTTTCCATGCCTTCTGGTTCTCCCCATCCTTCATAGTCCATAGGGTTACCACGTTGATAAATCATTCCGTTGATTGAACTAGATCCACCTAATACTTTACCTCTTGTATGTGCAACTTTTCGACCGCCCATATGAGGTTCTCCATCTGTTTCATATTTCCAGTCATAGAAACGATTACCTGATGGATACATAAGAGCTGCTGGCATTTGAATTAACAAATCCCAAGCATAGTCACTTCTACCAGCTTCTAATACTAATACTGTTTTATCTTTATCTTCACTTAAACGACTTCCTAATACTGAACCGGCACTTCCGCCACCGATAATTATATAATCATAAGATTTCTCCATGCTTTAATATCCTCCTATATTTTCAATAATCATTGTTGTTTTTATTTGCTAAACCAATTCACTGGTTCAGGTTGTATATTTGTATAAATGTGTTTAGAAATAATATATTCTTCTAATCCTTCTTTACCTAGCTCTCTACCGATACCAGATTGTTTATATCCACCCCATGGTGCTTGTGCAAAATAAGGATGGAAATCATTAATCCAAACCGTACCCATTTTCAATTTGTTAGCGATTCTATTTGCTTTGCCTATATCTTGAGTAAATACGCCTCCAGCTAATCCATAAATTGAATCATTAGCTAGTTCGATTGCTTCTTGTTCTGAAGAGAATCCTTCAATTGTTACAACTGGACCAAACACTTCTTCTTGAACAATTCTCATTGAAGTATCACAGTTTGTAATAACAGTAGGTTCAAAGAAGAAACCATCTTGTAAGTCTGCTCTTTCTGGACGTTTACCACCAGCGGCAATTGTTGTCCCTTCTTCTTTAGCAACTTCTATATATTTTTCAACTTTTCCTCTATGTTCTGCTGAAATTAGAGGACCCATTTCAGTTTCTTTATCAAAACCATTACCAATTTTAATTTTGTTTACCCTATCAACTAACGCTTCTTCAAATTGCGCTTTAATATCATTGTGTACGATTATGCGTGAACCAGCTGAACAAACTTGACCAGCGTGGAAATATCCACCGTTTAATGCTTGATCAACAGCTAACTCTAAATCTGCATCATCAAAGATAATGTTTGGATTTTTACCACCTAATTCAAGCGCAATGTTCGTTACATTGTCTGCTGCGCGTTTCATAATGTGTTTACCAGTTTCAATACCACCAGTAAATGAAACAAGGTCAACTTCTTTATGAGATGATAATACGTCACCAACTTCTGAACCTTTACCAAGTACGAGGTTAATCACGCCATTTGGAAAACCAACTTGTTCCATTAATTCAAATATACGAATTGTAGTTAACGGTGTAATTTCACTTGGCTTCATAACTAATGAACAACCCGTTACAAGAGCTGGAGCAATTTTCCATGAAGCTTGAAGTAATGGATAATTCCAAGGTGTAATTTGAGTTACAACACCAACAGGCTCTTTAACTATTTTACTTTCTGAATTAGGAATAGGTGATTCAATAATTTCTCCACCATCATTTCCTGCTAATCCAGCAAAATACATAAACACATTATGAATATCATCCATATCTGCAAATGATTCTTCTAATGTCTTACCAGTGTCTAACGTTTCAAGAGTCGCGAGCTCTTCTTTATGTTCTTTTATTAAATCTGCTATTTCTCTAACTTTTTGACGTCTATTCTCGCTCGTCTCGTGTGACCATTCTCCTGATTCAAAAGACTTTCTTGCAGCCAATACAGCTTGCTCAGCGTCTTCTTTAGTACCTTCTGAGACTGAAATCACTACTTCTTGATTATATGGATTAACGATGTCACGAGTCGCTTTGTTTGAAGCTTCGACCCAGTCACCATTAATAAATTGACGTCTTGATAAACGATCTATATATTCCATTTAAATTACCTCCGTTAACTTTGTTAAATTTTTATTTAACGAACTTTACAAACTTATGTTAGCATATAAATATAAAAGGCGTCAAATCTTCAATATCAAATTAAAATCATAACTTTATACAGGTATTACAAATAGACAAGTAAGGGAAAAGCAACTACAATTTAAAAGAATTCATGGTACAATTAAAGTAATTATTGGAGGTGTATGTAGTGGTACGTTCAGATAACTACAAAAAACAATTAGACCAGGCTAAAGACATCGTTATAAATGGAATTGGAGAAACGATGGATTTATATGGTATTAACCGTAGTGTTGGTAATTTATATGGCACGATGGTATTTGAAGGTAGTATGACACTTGATGAAATGCGCGAACAACTCCAAATGAGTAAACCGAGTATGAGCGCTGGTGTTAAGAAACTACAGGAGTTTGATATCGTCAAACAACAATTTACAAGAGGTAGCAGAAAACAACACTTTATAGCTGAGAAAGACTTCTTTATTTTCTTTAATAACTTCTTCTCAAGAAAATGGGATCGAGAAATATCTATTAATATGGATTCAGTTAAAGATGCAGAAGTATTACTAAAAAAAGTTATTGAAGCTGATGGTGTTGACGAAGATACTAAAGAAGAAGCAACTATCATATATAAACAATTAGAAGACTACAAAGTTTATTACGAATGGTTATCGAATATTAGTAGCGCTATTAAAACAGGAGAAATATACAAATATTTCCCTATACCAGAACGTGAAGATAAATAAAGTATTGAAGTTATTTCCAAAGTGAAATTTGATACTGTTTAAATCTGGCGTAATCCGGGTGAATCGCACGAAGACTTCTGAGTTATCGTGCGATTCATCTGAAATCTATACTCAACTAAAAAAGCAGAGAAAATTCTTAGTATTTAAGAATTTTCTCTGCTTTTTATATTACCTATTATAAATATTGATTTTCTTTTAAGTATGACACGATTTTATTTACTGACTCTTCAATACTTTCGTGTTCTGTATCGATTACAATTTCCGGATTAGATGGTTCTTCATATGGTGCATTAATGCCTGTAAATTCTTTAATTTCACCACTTCTTGCTTTTTTATATAAACCTTTAGGGTCTCTTGACTCACATTCATCTAAGCTACATTTTGTGAACACTTCAATAAACTCTCCGTCTTCTAGAATGTTTCTTACGATGTCTCGATCTTCTTTATATGGTGAGATGAATGCTGTCATTGTTACAACACCCGCATCTACCATAAGTTTACCTACTTCTCCTATACGACGAATATTTTCTTTTCTATCTTCTGGACTGAATCCAAGATTTTGATTTAATCCGTGACGTATATTATCTCCATCTAAACGATATGATGTTATTTTTTGTTCAAACAATGCTTTTTCTAATGCTACTGAAATTGTTGATTTACCTGATCCTGATAAACCTGTAAACCAAATAACGACACTTTTATGACCATTTCTTTCTTGTCGTTGTTCTTTTGTTACTTCTGAATCATGCCATGTAATATTTGTTGACGCGCTCATTGTTTCACTCCTCAAGAAATTAGTTTTGTTTCAAGCCTTTAATTAATACATCTGCTACTTCTGGTCTTGAAAATTCTTTCGGTAATTGTTCTCCATTACGCAATTTCTCTCTTACTTTTGTTCCGCTTAAGTGGACATGATTTGATTTATCATGTGGACAAGTTTTAGCTGTTGTCATATTGTCACAAACAGTACAGAAAAATGCATGTTCAAACTTAAAGATTTGAATGCCAATTTCATCTTCATATTGTGAGATTAATTCTTGTGCATCATAAGTTCCATAATAATCGCCTACTCCAGCGTGATCACGACCGACAATAAAGTGTGTACAGCCATAGTTTTTACGTACTAATGCATGCAAAATTGCTTCGCGTGGTCCCGCATATCTCATAGCTGCTGGATATATAACAAGTCTTGTTCTTTCTTCAGGGTAATAATGTTTCAAAATGACTTGATAACTTTCCATTCTAATTTCTGCTGAAATATCGTCAGATTTTGTTTCACCAACGAGTGGATTTAATAATAATCCATCTACTGATTCAAGTGCTATTTTTTGAATATATTCATGTGCACGATGAACAGGGTTTCTTGTTTGGAATCCAACAACTGTTTTCCATCCTAAATCTTTAAATAATGCTCTTGTTTCACTTGGGTCTAAATGGAAATCACTAAATTCATCGTGTTTAGGACGATCTACTAATTGAATAGGTCCTCCAAGATATACATTCCCTTTTTCATATACAAGCTTAACACCTGGATGATCTACATCTGTTGTGCCATATACATTTTGAGCTTCTTTTTCTTTATCGTACGTATATTTCTCTTCAAGCTTTAACACACCATAAAGATGATTATCTTCACCATATAACGCGATGTTAGAACCTATTTCAAAGTTATTTGCTTCTTCTTCTGTTACAGGCAATGTAATCGGAATGCTCCAAACTAGTCCATTTTCTAGACGTACATTTTCCACTACACTTACGTAATCTTTTTCACCTAAAAAGCCTGTTAATGGACTGAAGCCACCTATTGCAATTAGTTCTAAATCTGATAAACTCCAAGGATTTAAAGTTAACTTAGAGAATGACTCTGCTGCTTCAATTAATTGTTCTCTTTCTTCACCTGTAACTTGACGGTTGACCAATTCACCACCATGAGGCTTAATTGTTTCGCTAATTTGTTGAGTTGCTGATACCATTCTGATTCACTCCTATTAATTTATTTGATCTACTTCTTTTGATTTTTGATTTTGAATGTTGAAAGGAAATTTATTATGTTGGTAAAGCGTAAATAATACGAGACCTAACCATGCAACGACAATTCCTATCTTAACTATATAGACTGTTGTTTCATTACTTACAAAACTGCCTAATAACACACTGCTATTTGTAAAAATAATAAGTCCGCCTACAAGTACTGCTAGAACATATACTGGCAAAGTCTTTACTAACCAAGCTGAAAATGGTGCTGCAACTACGCCACCAAATGCTAATGCCACAACCAATAATATGCTAATTTGACTCCATCCAAGGAAAATGATAAATCCTAATGATGTAGAAATTGTTACAAAAAATTCACTCGCTGAAACTGTACCTATAACATATCTCGGTTCTATTTGATTTCTAGATAACAGTAATGGTGTATTGACTGGTCCCCAGCCTCCTCCACCAATTGCATCTAAAAATCCTGCTACAGCACCTTGAGGAACAAGTATAAATCCTGATAACTTTCCACCATTCAGTTTATTATTTTGTTGTTTTTTAAAAACAAACTGATAAATAATGTAGACGCCCATAGATAATAAAAATATTGCTATAAAAGGTTTTATAAAATCACTATGTAGATTGCTGAGTACACCTGCACCAATAAAACCTGTAATGGCACCAGGTAACGCCAGCTTTAAAATAATGCTTTTATCTACATTTTTAAATTTCAAATGAGAAATACCAGATGCTGCTGTTGTTGCAACTTCAGAAAAATGAATCGTTGCTGATGCGATTGCTGGAGCAACACCAAATGTTAATAATAATGAAGAAGAAGTTGCACCAAATCCCATCCCGAGAGAACCATCAATTAATTGAGCTAAAAATCCTACAATCGCAAATATTGTTAGTTTTCGCATATACTACTCCTCTCTTGTTCTCTTTTTAGGTTGTCGTCTTAACCAATTTGTTAATTTGTTTTGTTCATCTTTATCAAAATATTGATCAGATAATATAGATTCTAACAATTGGTTTTTTTCTGTTTTTTCTAGGTTTAATGATTTAATAATTATGCGACTTTCAAATAAAAATTCTACGTATTCTTCATAATCAACAGGATATTGCTTCTCTAAATCATCCAAAATATTACTTACTAACTTTGGACTCGCACCAGTTGATGTCACGCTTATTTGTAATTTCCCTCGTTTTAATGTCCCAGGAAATATAACATTTCCGACTTGTGCATCACTGACCATATTTATAAGACTATGTTTCGGGGCTGACTTTTTAATAACATCGTTTACCTCTTGTTGATTTGTAGCAGATATAATAAAGTCGGCATCTTCCAGATCTGATGATTCGAATATCTTTTTCTTCCATATTATTTTTTCATCAAGATAAAGTTGAAATAAGTCTTCTGTGAGTTCTGGGCTAATAACGTGAATCACAGCATCGCTTTCAAGTATGGCTTTCACTCTTCGTTCTGCTATTTTTCCACCGCCGATAACTTTGACTTGCTTATCTGTAAAATCAATATTGAGCGGAACATATGCCAATAGAAATCACCCTTTATTCATATATTCAAACTTTTTCAGTAGTAAGCGTTTCAAAAACACGGTCTTTCAATGCTTCTTGTATAGAAGGATGATGACCTAAGTGTTTACAAACGATAATGTCACTGTTCATATTATGTTCTTTAGCTGTTTTCTCTATGTGACGCTCTAACACGCCTGTGAACCAAAGATATGGTGCTATGAATATTTGTGAATGTTCAGCTTGTAATGCTACTTGTAACGCATCTTCAAATGATGGCTCACACGCAGCTAAGTAACAAACTTCTACATTTTCAAATTCTGTCGTTTCATATAATGCTTTGCCAATAGCCGTTATATCTATTTTAGTTTGAGGGTTATAACTTCCTCTCCCTACAACAAGTAGTTTTGCGTCTTTTTTGATTGAAATATTCGTTTCTTGAATGCGTTCATTCAGAATAGCTGATAATCTTGGTTGAACACCTAAAGGCTTTCCATAAGTAAATGTAACTTCAGGATGTTTTTTCTTTATTTCATCAATTTCATTCGGTATATCTTTAAAGTAATGACCTGCACTGAGCAATAATACGGGTATAACAGAAATTTCAGTAGCACCATTGTCTATTAATTTTTTTACACCTTGTTGAATATCTGGTTGCGCTAACTCTAAGAAGCAAATCTCCTGTAAAGGAATATCTATTTTCTTTTTAACTGAGTCTATAAAAGTAATAGCTTCTTCTGTTGCTTCTTTAATTCTGCTACCATGACTGACATATAATACGCCTATCATTGTATCCCTCCAGTATTAATAAATGAGTTGTGGAACCTGTTGTTCGTTTGCTACTTCTTCAAACCAACTCATTTTTTCTCTTAGTTTGACGACTTCTCCAATGACAATCATTGCAGGATTTTTAACATGTTTTGATTTAGTGACAATATCATCCAAAGTACCAGTTACAGTTAATTGATGATTTGATGTGCCACAATGTATTAATGCAACAGGTGTATCAGAACTTCTACCATGTTTAACTAACAATCTTTTAATTTCTGGTAGCTTTTTGACGCCCATATAAATACAAAGTGTTTCTGGTCCTAAAGCTAAATGTTTCCAATATTCGTCTTCATCTATAGAATCCTTCATCACGCCTGTTATAAAAGCAACCGACGAGCTGTAATCTCTATGTGTAACAGGGATTCCGGCATAAGCTGGTGCTGCAACACCAGCTGTAATACCAGGAACTACTTCAAATTGAATATCATAATTTTTTAATGTTTCCGCTTCTTCACCGCCACGACCAAATATAAATGGATCTCCACCTTTTAATCGTGTTACGGTATGACCTTCTAAAGATAACTTCACAAGTAATTCATTAATTTCGTCTTGCGTTAATGAGTGATTTTTAGGGCTTTTTCCACAATAAATCATTTTTGTATCTTCAGTTGCATATTCAAGTAACGCTTTATTAACAAGTCGATCATATAGAATGACATTGGACTGTTTAATTGCTTTAATACCTTTAACTGTTATTAGATCTGGATCACCTGGTCCAGCACCAACTAAGAATACTTTGCCCATGCTTCCACCCCTTTTCTGTTTAACTATGAAAGTCTTGTCCTGAGTGCACTTCTTTTATAATGCCTTTACGGATAACAAAGTCTCCAAAGTGTTCACCATCATTTTTTTCTTTACCATATTGAATAATAATTGGTCTTAAACTTTCTAAAATTTCATCTTCACCTATATTTTCTTTATATAGTTTATTTAGACGGTCTCCAGAGAATCCACCACCAAGATACATGTTGTATTTACCTGGTGCTTTACCGATAAATGCAATTTCAGCTAGAGCTGGTCTTGCACAACCGTTAGGACAACCTGTCATACGAATTGTAATTTCTTCTTCATTTAAACCCGCTTCATCTAAAAGACCTTCAATTTTATTAATAAGTGTAGGTAAATAACGTTCTGATTCAGCCATTGCTAAACCACAAGTTGGAAAGGCTACACATGCCATTGAATTTCTTCTAAGCCCTGTATAATTTTCTCCATCTGTAATACCATATTTATCTATAATTTTTTGAATTTGAGCCTTTTTACTTTTGGCTACATTAGCAATAATTAAGTTTTGGTTCGGAGTTAAACGGAAATCTCCTGTATGGATTTCAGCAATTTCTCTTAAAGCTGTTTTTAACTTGTAGTCTTGTGTATCTTTCACACGGCCATTTTGAATAAATAATGTAAAATGCCATTTGCCACTACCTTCAGTCCACCCGTAACGATCTCCATTATGTTTAAAATCGAATGGTCTTGGTTCTTCAATTTCCCAACCTAATCTTGTATTTAATTCTTCACGAATCCAATCTACACCTAGTCGGTCAACTGTATATTTAAATCGTGCATTTGTTCTATCTTCTCTATTACCGTGGTCTCTTTGTATTGTTAATAGTTTCTCACAAACATCTATCGCTTCTTCTTTAGGGAAGTAACCAAGCAATCTACCTACTTGAGGGTATGTCTTCGTATTACCGTGTTTCATACCCATTCCACCGCCAACAGTGACATTAAATCCAACTAATTGGTCATCTTCAATTATTGAAATGAGTCCAATATCTTGTGAATAAACATCTATATCATTTGAAGGTGGAACAGCGATACCGATTTTAAATTTTCTAGGCAAATAAGTCTTACCATACATCGGTTCTACTTCTTCTTTAGTATCAACTATTTTCTCATCATCTAACCAAATTTCATGATACGCTCCGGTTTGTGGTGATAAATGATCACTAATATCTGTTGCAAGTTTATCCACTTCTTTATGTACACCTGATTGATATGGATTTGGGTTACACATAACATTTCTGTTTACGTCACCACATGCAGCTAAAGAATCCATAACTGCGTGATGAATACTTTGCATAGAGCTTTTTAAATTTCTTTTTAAAATTCCGTGAAATTGAAATGCTTGTCTCGTTGTTAATTTGATTGTGTCATTTGCATATTCTGTAGAAATATCATCCATTGCAAGCCATTGATCAGCTGTTGCTGTACCACCTGGAACTCTAACTCTAATCATGAAACTATAAGCAGGTTCTAGCTTTTGTTTACGACGCTCGTCACGGATATCTCTATCATCTTGCATATAACTTCCGTGGAATTTCAGCAATTTTGTATCGTCTTCTGCTATTGCTCCTGTTATTTCATCAGATAAACCTTCTTTAATTGTTCCTCTTAAATAATTACTTCTATTTTTAATGTGTTCCATTTCATCTAATTTTTCGGATAAATTAGTTTGAGTGCTCACAATAATGCCCCCCTCTTAATAAATATCTCTTTGATATCTTCTGTCTTTTTTCATTTGAGTTAAAAAGTCTTCTGCTTCTTCTTCGTTATAATGTCCTTCTTTTTGAATCACATTCAAAATGGATTGATGTACATCTTTGGCCATGCACTTTTCATCTCCACAAACATATAAAGCAGCGCCTTCTTGAATCCATTGATAAAATTCTTTACTATTTTCTTCAATTCGATGTTGTACATACACTTTCTCTTCAGAATCTCTAGAGAATGCCACGCTCAATTTATCAAGCACGCCATCTTTTAACCAACCTTGCCATTCTGTTTGATATAAAAAGTCTGTTGTAAAATGTTGTTCTCCAAAGAATAACCATGCTTTATTATTAAGTTCTAATTCTTCTTTTTCTTGAATATAAGATCTAAATGGTGCTACGCCTGTACCAGGACCAATCATGATAACAGGTGTTTCATTCGTTTTAGGAAACTTGAAGTTTGGATTCTTTTTCAAATAAATTGGTACAGTATCGCCAGGTTCTAATCGTTCAGCGAATTGTACTGAGCAAACACCGTTTCTATCTCGTTCATTTGCATGATATCGAACGGCACCAATTGTAAGATGTACTTCTTCTGGTGTAGCTTGATAACTACTAGCAATTGAATATTCTCTAGCAGGTAATTTTCGTAAAATCTGATGTAGTGCATCTGGTTGTAAGTCTTCTGGTGGAAAGTCATTAATTAAATCAATTAAATCGCGACCTTCAACATAACCGTATATCCAACGGTCTTTTTTAACTTTTTCAGATAACACGTCGTTTCCAAAAATATTAGCTGCTTTTGTAACAATCGGTTTTGTAAGTTTCGTAATTTCAAAATGATTTGTCAGTGCATCACGGAGCGTTAATGTATCACCCGCATCATTTATAGGAACACTTTCATCTGGATTCCAAACGAGTGTTTCAATTAAGTCTGATACTACTTCAGGGTCATTTTTAGGGAATATACCAATGCAATCTCCTGGTTCAAAGGAGTCGGTGAAACCTTCTAAAGATAGTTCGATATGTCTCACTTCCTTATTTGAACCTCTACCATTTAAATTGATGTTTTCAAGTATTTCAGCTTCATATGGATTAGATCTTGAATACGTTTGAGTAGCAGATATATCTTCAGGGTTAACTTTAACTGGTTCAGTTGATTCATGACCTGATATATGACCTATAGAATTCAAGATACCTTCCATCCATTTTTCTGCTGGTTCATCAAAGTCTAAGTCACAATCGACTCTTGAATGTAATCTCTCTGCACCAAGTTCTTCTAGTCTATTATCAAAATCTTTACCAGTTTGACAGAAGAATTCATAAGACTCATCTCCTAAAGCTAAGACAGAATACCTTAGGTCATTTAACTTAGGCGCCTTACGACTATGTATAAACTCATGGAAAGTGATCGCATTATCTGGTGGATCACCTTCACCATGAGTTGCAGTAATAATAAATAAATCTTCGACTTTCTTTAAATCTTTCGGTTTAAAATCTTCCATACATGCAAGATTAACTTTGAAATCTTTTTCTTTTAATTTACTTTCTAATGTTTCTGCTAATCCTTGAGCATTTCCTGTTTCAGAACCAAACAATATTGTGATTTCTCGTGTTTTTGGTTTTGGTTCATTACTAACTGGTGCTGCTGTTTCAACTATTGATGCACTTGGTTCATTACTTTGGGCAGCTGCCGCTGATAAGTAACCACTAAACCAAATCTTTTGCTCCTTAGTAAGTGTTGAAAGTACTTGATTTAGCTTTTCTGACTGTTCTTGATTAAATGGGCTATTTGTTACTGTTAATTCCAAAAATGTCACCTCATCCTGTCCAATTTTTATTTTCATTTTTACTATTCATATAGGAATAGTATGTTTTATACTTAAAAAAAGACTATAAAAAATCTTTTAATGAGATACTTTATTTAGGCTTACTATTTGCTGTATGCAAACCACATTCAGTTTTATTAAAATTATTCCATCTTCCTTCACGTGAATCCCCTGAAGACGAAACTTGTGATGTACAAGGTATACATCCGATACTTGGATAATTGAAATCATGCAATTCGTTATAAGTTAAATCATGGCGTTCCATATACGCCCAAACATCATCCCATGTCCAATAAATTAAAGGACAAACTTTAATAGATTTAAATCTTTCATCTTTATTAATAAAGTCAGTGTTTTGTCTACTAGGTGATTGTTCTCTTCTCAATCCTGAAACCCAAGCTGTCGCACCAGAAAGTACTTCTTCTAAAGGTTTAATTTTTCTTATATAACAACATTGATTTGGATCACTAGTCCACAAAGCTGGTTCATATTGATCAGCTTGCTGTTCTAATGTTAGATCTGGTTTTTTTAATTCGATATTCAACGAAGGATATCTTTCTTTAACACGATCAATTAAGTCATATGTTTCTTGAAAATGTAAATCCGTATCTAAAAATACGATTTTCGCATCTTTTTTAACTTTTGAAATTAAATCTATCAAAATCATACCTTCTGCACCAAAACTACATGAATATACTATAGAATCTCCATAATGTTCATAGGCCCATTTTATGATTTGATAAGCACCTTTAGTTTCATCATCAATATTAATGTCTTTAAAAGGATCTGTGTCAAAACGTTCATAAGTCAACACTTCTGTCATGATATACAACGTCCTCCTTATGTTTATTTCTAAAGCTTTTCTATCTAAAAACCACCTAAAAAACGATAAAATATTTTAAGCAGATAGGATTACTATGAAATAATAAATTATGCTCATTAGCATACCCGATACAAAATATGATGTCAACATTTCTTTTTTAATTTTCAGTTAATTTTATAAATAAAAAAAGTTCGTAATTCATCTGAATTACGAATTTTTTTCAATCTATAAATTATCGTCTTCTTTTTTCTCACTTACTTGAACAATCCTTAATGAACGTCTTTCTACTGCTTTTAGTTTATCTGCACGTTCCTCTAATTTAATCCGATCACCATTTAATGTTCGTATAAATGAAATCATCATCATAACAAATATTATGGTTAAGGGAACACTGGCTAAAATTGAAGCTGTCTTCAATACATCCAATGCTCGTTCTCCACCTACCAACATTAGGGAGAATGGTAATAAACATAAAGCGAAAGCCCAGAATAAACGATTTGCTTTTAATGGTTCATCTATCACTTTCTTTTGAGTTGCTGCCGCTAATATATAAGAGCCTGAATCAAATGTAGTAGCTAAATATAAGAATGCTGATATTAAGAATAAAACAATCATCACTTTTGGAAACGGTAATTGATGCATTACTTCTATAATAGTGGCTTCTGCACTATGCTGATTCAAGAATTGAATGACATCAAACTGGCCAGAAATTTGTAGAAATACTGCATAGTTCCCAAAAATACCGAAGAACAATACACAACCTAATGTTCCATATATAATTGTCCCTAAGACAACTTCTTTCAAAGTACGTCCTTTAGAAATCCTTGCAATAAACAGACCTATAAATGGTGCATATACTAACCACCATGACCAATAGAATATCGTCCAATCTTGTGGGAAGTTCGTCTCTTCTCTTTTCCCAATTCCACCAAACGGTTCTAACCAAGTAGCCATTTGGAAGAAGTTTTTAAGCATATTACCAAATCCTGAAACAGTCGTTTCCATTATAAATACTGTAGGACCAACAATAAGTACAATACCTAAAATTAAGAAAGTTAACCAAACATTAATATCACTTAATTTTTGTATGCCTTTTTTAAGGCCAGTATACGAACTAAATGCAAATATAACTGTGATGATCAGTAAGATTACACTTCTCATGACCATATTTTCACCATCTAGTCCGGTTAACCTTTCTATACCTGCTGAAATTAATGGTACACCAAGTGCTAAAGATGTAGCTGCACCACCGAGCAAACCAAAAATAAATAAAATATCGACAATTTTACCTGGTAATTTGTCTGTTTGTCCCTTTAATATTGGTCTACACGCCTGACTAATTTTATAAATTGGTTTTTTCTTAACAAATACTAAATAACCAATAGGCAATGCTGGTAACACATATATAGCCCAAGCAATTGGACCCCAGTGGAACATGCCATACATCGTTGCATATTGGAGTGCTTCGTCAGTCATACCACTTGCACCATATGGCGGTACTTGATAGTAATATGCCCATTCAATTACACCCCAGTAAAGTATATCTGAACCTATACCTGCGCAAAATAGCATAGAAATCCAACTAAAATTATTGAACTCAGGTTTGTCACTTGCTTTACCTAAAGTTACATTCCCATATTTACCAAACGCTATGTATAATACAAACGCAAAAACAATTAGACCAAGTGTTAAATACCAAGGACCTAATGTATTGGATATCATATCATTAATACTTGTTATCACTTCTTGACTAGCTTTCGGGAAAACCATCATTGGTATAACTGCGATAAGCAATACAGCTACAGTCCCGTAAAATGTCCACCAGTCCATTACTTTATGTTTCTTCACTTCTGAACACTCCTCGTTGTCGATTAATGTACATCGTCAATATAATCACTTTTAATGAACACGATGATTTAAATCACATTGAAGACACTATAGAACTTTTAATAAAAATGCAAATTACATACAAAGGTAATTACGATTATTTATGAATAAATATATATAACGAAGCATTTTTAGCGATTAGAAATATTGCTATAACAGTTGTGTTAAGTTATAATTTAACAAACTAAACAAATCTTTTTTACTTTCATTTAGTATATTTATACGTAATTTATGAATAAAAATTTATATAAAAATATTTTTCATTACGTCGTTTTGTTAATAAAAAAAGAAGTCATGGAAATTTCACACCATGACTTCACATTCTAAATATATGTCGTAATTAAGTACATGACCGGTAACATAATTGCACTTAAGACTGCAGTCAATATCATACCTATTGTACTAAATGCTCCAGCTTCAATATTAGCCTCTAATGCTTTTGCTGTTCCAAATGCATGTGAAGCATTTCCATAAGTTAAGCCTTTCGCTAAATCACTTTTAAATCTAGCTTTACTTATATAGAAATTACCTAATATACTGCCAATCAATCCAGTCGCAATGATAAACATGACAGTTAGTGTATCCGTTCCACCCATTTGATGAGAAACCTCTATCCCAACAGCTGCTGTCATAGATCTAGGCAATATCGTAACAATAGTCGAACTAGGATAACCCATTACATAAAGCACACTATAAATAACAATAAAATTAACCATAATACCTGTTAATACACTCGTTATAATAATCTTAAAGTTTGCGACAATTAATTTTCTATATTTATATAAAGGATACGCTAAACTCACAACAGAACAATCTAAAAATTGATGTATCCAAGAGCCACCCACCATATAGTCCTTATAGTTGAATCCTAGAATAAGTAATACACTCACAATCATGATAGAAGAAATGAGCGCTGGGTTAAGAAGAGGATGTTTATACTTCAGTTGTAATTTCTTAGCGATTATAAAACATGCTAGTGTTAAAAATATCATCGTAATTGTTTTTATAATCATGCTGTTTTCTCCTTATCTTTTTTATTTAACTTTAAAATCTTTTCACAAACATAACCTGATGACAATGCAACTAAACTCGTACTTACAATCAATAAAACGACCATAATAATGTAACTCAGTCCAATTTGATCAGCGATATCCATTACACCTACAATTGAAGGTACAAAAAATAGAATCATAACATTGATTAATTTATTAGCTCCAACCTCAATCCAATGCTCAGGTAAAATACCCGTTAATAGTAAGAAAAACAGAAACCCAAGACCAACAATGCTACCTGCAATCGGTATATGCAGTATCTCTTGTAGCCATTTTCCAACTTGCGTAATTATATATATCAAAGACACTTGAAATAATATCTTTATAAATAGTTTCACCATATAAACACAACCCTTTTAATAAATCGTTATAGACATCATTATATGACCATACGAACTATTAATAAAATACATATTATCGATTACACACATTCCGATTTGGAATAGTTAGTCTAAAACAGAGCCTGTTATTGTGATGAACAAACTGATTTGATATAAAAACCCCCGAAGTTAGGCAAAAGTCTAACTTCGGGGGTTCTCTTAAATTTTTATTGTCATTCTTATGTTGATCTTAGTAGCAGAATTCGGAATTGTGCTCCTTAGCGACAGCACTGCTTACGGACATTTCTCGGAATTTTGTCCCTTATGCTTATTTCCTATCTAGGGAGTCTTTTAAAAATACTATCCATTCTTTTGTAACTTGATTGACGTAAGCGCCTTTTTTCCAGATGAGGCCTAAGTGCCAATATATTTTCTCACCTTTCAGCTCAATCATTCTGACATCTTCACTCATTTGTTCTGCTATACTTCGAGGTACTATTGATAGCCCGAGTCCTCTTTCTATCATATTGCTTATAAATGTTAGCTGGGATATTTTGGCTACGGTTTTTGGATAAAATCCTTCTTTACGACAATTTTCTATAATCATATCTCTTAAGTAATAATCGTCATGAAATAATACAAATTCTTCTTCTCTCAGTTCACTAATTGAAACTTGTGATCTCTGTGCGAGTTTATGTAATTTGTTTACGACTAAAAATAGTTCTTCTTTATACAAAGCGACGCTATTATATTTTGAGGAGTCTACTGGCAATGTTGTCACCCCAATGTCTACTTCATCTTTATTTATATAGTGTTCTACGGCTTTACCGCCACCTTCAGTAACTTCATATGTGACGTTTGAGTATTTTTTATGAAAATTTTCAAGACTATCTGTTATGAGGTCAACTTTTATCATGGGTGATAATCCTAATCTTATATGCCCTCTTTGAACGTCAAAAATATCATTAAGTTCTAATGTTAAGTGATCAAATAGTGTTAAAAATTCTACGGCTTTTTCATAAAAAACTTCTCCCGTATCCGTCAGTTTAATATGTTTTTGTGAACGGTCAAAAAGTGTGACTTCAAATTCATTTTCAAGATTTTTAACTGCTTTACTTATTGTTGATTGTGCTACAAATAAATGTTCTGCAGCTTGTGTCATACCACCATTTCTGACAATCTCCACAAAATATTTTAACTGTTTAAATTCCATTTCTAGCACCTCTTTTCATGGATGTCATTACAAAATTAAAGCGAGAATATAAATACTATAATGATAATGATAGGTATAATATATCTCATTAAGAATTTCCATAATTTGAACCATTTTAGAGATAATTGATTACCAATTTGAAATTCTTTTTTCACAATTGCTTGGTCCATCCTAAATGAGATGAATACTGCAATAAGCAAACATCCAATTGGAAGTAATATATTACTCACTAAATAATCTGTTGCATCGAATATAGATCTTCCAAATATAGAAACATCTGCTAATACACCATATGATAACGAAGAAGGTATACAAGCAATAAATGTAAGTAAGCCAAGTATCCATACGATTTTTGTTCTAGATCTTTTGCCTTCTTTTTCTAAAGCAGAAATAATAATTTCAAACTGACTGAACGATGAAGTCAAAGTAGCAAATAAGAACAATAGTAAAAATAAAGTTAAAAATATTGATCCAAATGCCATTTGGCTAAATACATTAGGCAATACTATAAATAATAAACCTGGACCTTCTGCTGGCTCTAAAGAAAATGCATACACAACAGGGAAAATAGCCATACCTGCTAATATTGAAACTATAATATTCATCGCTGATACTGACGCAGCTGATGTTGGTAGACTCTCCTTTTTACTTAAATAAGAACTATATGTAACCATGCATGAAAATCCTACTGCTAATGAGAAGAATGATTGGCCAAGCGCATATAAGACACCTTCTGCTGAAAAATCTTCAAAATTAAAACTAAAGAAGAAAGATAGCCCTTCAGAAGCACCTTCTAAAGTAACCGCTCTTATAACAAGAATAATGAAAAAGATAAATAATAATGGCATTAAAATATTATTTGCTCGTTCAATACCTTTTTTAATTCCAAAGTTCAATACGATAACATTCATTAAAATAAATACAAATACACCAATCAATACAGTGAAAGGTTGTCCGATAATTTGTTCGAAGACTTTACCATAGTTTGCATCATCTGAAATAAGATTACCCGTTAAACCTAGTGCCGTATAAATCGTTATCCAACCACCTACAACACTGTAGAACGATAATAATAAGAAACATCCGATTACGCCAAGTCTACCAGTTATTCTCCAAGGTGATTTTGGCGCTAAAGAATCATAAGCCGCAACCGCCTCTTTACTCGTAGAACGCCCGATTATAAACTCTGATATTAACATTGGTAATCCAATAAATAGTGTAAATATAATAAATAATAATAAGAAGGCTCCACCACCGAATTGACCAGCAACATATGGAAATTTCCATATAGCCCCTATTCCGATTGCAGCACCAGCAGATGCCATAATAAAACCTAGTTTAGATGACCATTGATCTCTTTGATTATCCATGTTATCCCTCCATTCATGTCTATTAACTCTTTATTGAAGTATATCGTATAATTGTAGACTACACAGTAATAATTTAATGATTTTAACAATTAAGGCTGAGACAATTAATTTGTCCCAGCCTCAACTCTTGAAAAATATATTTAAAGTTCCTTTTTACCAAATTTCATTTTAAATGGTGCATAAATTAGTACTAAGATTAATACTAACCCTAAATAACCAATTAACGGATAGAATATTGCAACTAAGTCTGTAAATCCTACGAAGCTTAATCCTAAACCGACTATGACTGATACTATGTAAAATATTTTAAATGAATTTGTACCTACAAAAGTAAATCTAGAAGCAAATGCATAAAACATTCCCAATCCAGTATTAAATATCATACCAAATATCACAATCGCCATAAACACACCTAAGATAGGAGAAATTTCATTTACAATACCTAACATCGGCATATCTAGATCTCCTACTGTATCTAGTTTAGAGAAAATAGCTAAATGACTTAATATAATCATGACACCTAATGCAAGTCCACCTAATAATCCACCCATACCAGCGATTTTAGAATCTTTTTCAGCGCCACCCATAACAATAGCCATTGATGCACCTACTGCAGTATTAAATGATGCATAATTAATACCAGCTATAAACCAGTTTGGTAATGTAGAAGAGTATGAGTCAGATATTTTATTTAACTCAGCAAACGATGTATCTACTGTGAAGAAACTATAAACTGATATAATTACAATAAAGACAATAAGAAATGGTGTTATGTTTCCGATAATTTTAACAACACCTTCTACTTTCAACATACCTGCTAAAAGAATTAAAACCGTCATAATTAATGTACCGATAATAGGTGCTAAACCAAATTGTTGGCTTAAATTCGAGCCTGCACCTGCTAACATTACGACACCTACACCAAACAGTGTAAAGATAATTACTAAATCAATAGTCCAACCGACTATACTTCCAAAAGCTGATTTACCAGTTACTTTATGTATAACTTCTTTATGTGAATCTGTCTTCATTTTACTTCCGAGCCAAACTAGCATCATACCTACATATGCAAACAGTGCTGTTGTTATGATACCTCCAAATATCCCCATAACCCCAAAACTCGTAAAATACTGTAGGACTTCTTGGCCAGATGCGAATCCAGCACCTACTATGACACCTATAAAAGCACTAGCTATCAAAAAAATTCTTTTCATAAATCTCACTCCCCTTAAATATACTATATCAAAGTTTAGTTCCGATTTTTCAATATTCAACCTATTTTTAGAGAAGAAAGACAATTATTTGAAATCGTTTTCATTTTATGATTTAATTTATTAGTTTAAATAACAATTTCATTATATAATAACAAATAACTCATAATCTAAATTGGAGATGTATAACATGAAATTAGAGAAAATGGACCATGTAGGAATTGTCATTGAAGATTTGGAAGAAGTTAAACATTTTTTCAATACTTTAGGTTTAGAATTAATTGGCGAACAAAATGTCAATGGCGAGTGGATTAATAACATATACGGAGTCGATGCAGTAGAAGCAACAATTGCTATGATGAAAGTCCACAACGGAGAAACCGCAATAGAGCTTATAAAATTCCATAACCAAGTAGAGACATCTAATGAAACTAAATACTTCCCCAAAAATATCGGTGGCAGTCACTTCGCATTTGCAATTCAAAATATTGAGCAAGTTGTCGAGAACTTGAAATCAACATCATCAAATATAATTGGAGAAATCATTCAATACGAAGACCTCTATAAACTATGTTATATAAAAGGACCCGAAGGCATTTTTGTAGAATTAGCAGAAAAACTTTAATAACATATCACTTACAACTTCATAATACACCACCAAATATCCAACTAAAAAAACATGACTTCTGCCCATTTTTATAAGCTGAAGTCATGTTTTTCATTATGCCCACCAAATATTATCTAGTGATTCGTTGATATTCACTGTCTGTAAGTTATGTGCTGCTTTTTGGAAGCCTTCTTCTACTGACATTATAGGATCTTCATGTTCTATACTTACGACATAATCATATCCATTTATTCTTAGTGCACTTATAATATCTCCCCATACTTGTGGGCTATGTCCATAACCAACTGTTCTAAATGTCCATGCTCTTGATTGGACTGAACTATATGGTTGCATGTCTGTTAATCCATACATATTGACATTTTCTTGATCAATATAAGTATCTTTTGCATGGAAATGATGTATTGCACCGGCTTTACCTAGTATTTTAATTGCTGCTATTGGATCTATACCTTGCCACCATAAATGACTCGGATCTAAGTTAGCACCTATTGCATCATTTGTTGCTTCTCTTAATTTCAACAATGTATATGGTGTATGTACTGAGAAACCTGCATGTAACTCGATACCAATTTTGACATTGTGATCTTTAGCAAATTTAGC
>NZ_MWJM01000012.1:0-72133 GCF_002018435.1 Mammaliicoccus fleurettii
CCATGTGCATCACTTAAGCCCAAGAATACCAAACTATCAATTAGAACAAGCACATGAAAAGACACCACCATTACATCATGCAACTACAATTACAATCAAAGATAGCTTCGAATCTTTAAAATATAAACTTTATGACGAAAAAAATAAATGCTTTATCACTTTTAAAGAATATGCACGTAGATTTAATAGAGGACATGCATAACATAGCTATAAATATATGAGGCCGGGACAAATTAATTGTCTCGGCTCTTTTTAGTGTGGAGGAAGTGGGCGATGTGTGGTTTGTGGATAGGCTTGGTTGTGGATCTTGATTGGGGGCTTGGCGTATATGAGGTCGTGCATAAGGTCGTGCGCTAACTTGTAATATTCTGGATAGTGCTCCTTAGGTTGTTCTAACTGGCAGAATTCTGGATAGTGCTCTTTAGAAAGATCTAACTGGCAGAATTCCGAATAGTGCTCCTTAGGAAGCTCCTCTTACGGACATTACTCGGAATTATGTCCCTAACAGTACCTCTTGCGGACATTACTCAGAATTATGTCCCTAACGACCCTTCTTACGGACATTACTCGGAATTATGTCCCTAACGACACCTCTTGCGGACATTACTCGGAATTATGTCCCTAACAGTACCTCTTGCGGACATTACTCAGAATTATGTCCCTAACAGTACCTCTTACGGACATTACTCAGAATTATGTCCCTAACGACACCTCTTACGGACATTACTCGGAATTATGTCCCTAACAGTACCTCTTGCGGACATTACTTGGAATTATGTCCCTAACAGTACCTCTTACGGACATTACTTGGAATTATGTCCCTAACAGTACCTCTTACGGACATTACTCAGAATTATGTCCCTAACATAATGACAAGCCTGGGATATATGTCCCAGGCTTGTACGTTTAACTTATTAAGTTCAAATCAAGCAAGTATATAATGCACGAAGACTCCAAAGATATCGTGGGATTCACAATCTAAATTATGAATCCTGCTTCTTATTGATTCTTAATGCTTTTTAAATTCATAGCTTTTATTTAATAGTACATAGAATAAGATGAATGCAACTGATAAGAATATATGTCCTAACCCTGACATACCTGCAATTGCTGGGCTAGCTTCTATACCTTTTATTGTCATAATTCCGTTTGTCATTTGCATAGCAACTGTTAATAGTAGACCTACGTGATACGTGATGAAGAACCAGTTAAATAGTTTGTGATTTCTTGTTAGGCTAAAGTTTTTCTCTATAAGTAAGAATACTAGAAACATGATTGTACCTAATACGAGCATATGTGTATGCGTAACATTTAATTGAGAGTAACCTTCGAAGTCGTTAGCTCTGCTCATTTCTCTATAGAATAGTCCACTTAATAATCCTAATGCCGTGTAAATTGCTGAACTGTAAAATAATCTTTTCATTATTGTTTCTCCTTTTAATTGTTTTTATTAACAAATAAAATATTAATACAAATATATGAACTGAATATGAACAACTATATAAAATATTTAAATGCTGAGACAAATTACTTGTCTCAGCTTTTTTGAGGTTGGAGACATAGATTAAGTCCACTCCCAACTCTAAAAGTTCTTATTATTTGCATTGATGTGAAATGTTTCGGATTATAAAACGAAGTAGATTACACATCTATAACTTTAAGCAAACGCTTACAATATAAACAAGGAGGTTATTTGATTGCTTAGCAAACGTCAAAGAAATATATTGTCATATTTATCAGCTGAGAAGGACTTCGTAATGATCTCTGAATTGGCATCTTTATTTCAAGTTACTGAACGGACGATTCAATATGATTTGGAGTTTATTGAATCGTTTAAAAATGATTTGAATGTTGATGTTGATAGAAATAAAAGTTTGGGCGTCAAATTATCACAAAAAGAAAATTATAATGAAAATTCTAATGTCGAATTGGACATTCATTATTCTAAAAATGAAAGAAAAGAACAGATTATCTTAAGTTTATTTGAATCTTCAAGTCCGATTAGTTCTCAAAGTTTAGCTGATCTTCTTAATGTATCACGCCGAACGGTTGTAGATGATTTGAAGTCTGTACAGCTTTGGTTAGAAGAATATGCTCTTATTCTGGAATATAAAAAGAATAAAGGATTTGTTATTGAAGGTAATGAAAAGAATTTAAGAGAAGCTTATGCCAACGTGGTGAATGAGTATTTTCGTAAATCTACTGCTCAAATTGGAATTGAAATTTTTTCTAAAGATGAACTTGAAAAAATAAGACGTGCTGTCATTACAACAATAAGTGAACAAGATTTTCAATTAGTTCAAGTTGGTATTGATGGATTGATTTATCACATTATTATTGCAATTCATCGCGCGAAAAAGAAATTTGTTTTTGAAATTCCTGATGAAGAGTATGAGAGGTTAAGTAATACGGACGCGTTTAACATTGCAATTCAAATTACCACCGAGTTAGAAAAATGATTTGATATTGAGTTTCCTAAAAGTGAAGCTGCATTTATTACATTACATTTATTAGGTGCTAGGGTAAATAAATTTCATCAAGAAGAAACACAACAAAATTTATCTCATTTATCTAGTTTGTTCATTCAAAAAGTCAGTGCTCAAATAGGTATTCCGCTCATTCACGATCATAAATTGCTGACGGGTCTTGTTACACATTTACAACCCGCCATCCATAGAATGACTTTTAATATGGAACATTCAAATCCATTGAAAAATGAAATCTTAAAAGAGTATCAAGATTTAGTACAAGCGATTAAAAAACAAGTTTGGATATTAGAAGAAGGATATCAAGTTACGTTTAATGAAGATGAAATTGCATATTTAGCACTGCATTTTGCTTCTTCAATAGAACGATTATCTAGCGAAGAAACAACTCAAATTAAAGTCATCTTGTTATGTGGTTCTGGTGTTGGGACTTCACAATTGTTGAAAAGTCGTATTAAGAATATTTATCCAGAATTAGAAATCTTAGATGCTTTTTCAATTTATGATATTTCGGAAAGTTTTCTAAAATCACATGGAGTAGACTATATCCTTTCAACTGTACCGGTTGATGGCTTTTCAGTACCGACTATCGAAGTTTCACCATTTTTAAATAAAGAAGATAGAAATAAAATCAATCACATGATTAATGATTATAGAGAAAGATATATTTCTAGTTTCAAAATGGTAGGACCTAGCTTAGAAGATGTCATACCTGAACATCATATTCAAACACATATTAAAGCTACGAGCAGAAATGAAGCAATCAAAAAAAGTGTACAAACTTTAGTAGATGCAGACCACGTAAATAAACAATATGGTGATGAAATTGTTGACCACCTAGATAAATTTGGGCCTTATATGGTGATTGGACCAAATATCGCATTATTGCATTCAAATTTTGAGAATGTAAATGTTCCTGTAAGTATGTCCATTGTTCATTTTGAAGATGGAATCGACTTTGGACATGAACGATTTGATCCTGTAAAAGTCGTGGTTATACTCGCTACTAGTCAATCTCAAATACATTTGAACGCACTTGGTCAGTTAAGCCAAATCATTATGAATGAAGAAAATAGAAATGAAATGATTAAAGGTAACAAAGAAAGAATATTACAACTCATCAAAACGGTGAGCCAAAATGAGGAGGGTGTCTAAATTTGACCCAAATTATAAAAGAAGAACATATACAATTGAAAGATAAAGTTGCTAACTGGGAAGAAGGTATCCAAATAGCTGCAGCACCATTATTACAGGAAGATTATTTTAATAAGGATTATGTCGATTCAATGATTAAGAGTGTTCATGATATGGGACCTTACATTGTAATTGCACCTGAAATTGCGATTGCACATGCAAGACCTAACGAGAATGTGAATAAAGTAGGATTAAGTTTACTTAAACTAGATGAACACATTAACTTTTCGGACAATAGTCATTTTGCGTCATTAGTATTTGTATTAAGTGCCATCGATAACGAAGCGCATCTCGAAATTTTAAAAAAACTAGCAACAATTTTAAGTGATAAAGAAACAGTTCAATCACTTGTTTTAGCAAAAAATAAATCAGAAATTATAAATATATTTAAGGAGAATGATTAATATGAAAATTTTAGTAGTTTGTGGACACGGTTTAGGAAGTAGTTTCATGGTTGAAATGAATGCACAGGAAGCACTGAAAAATTTACAAGCTCCAGATGATGTTAAAGTTGAACATAGTGACATAATGTCAGCAAGTCCTGATATGGCTGATGTCTTTATCTGTGGTAGAGATTTAGAAGAAAATGCACAAAGATTAGGTGAAGTTGTTGTGCTAGATAACATTTTAGATAAAGAAGAATTACAAAATAAACTAGAAGAAAAATTAAAAGCACTGAACATTTTATAAACAAAGGGGAGACTGCATCATGAATTCAATATTAGGATTTTTTGTAGATGTTTTTAGTCAACCTGCTATACTTGTAGCACTTATCGCATTGATTGGTTTAATTGTACAGAAAAAATCAGCAGCTGATATTACATCAGGTACAATTAAAACAATTCTAGGCTTTCTTGTATTAAGTGCTGGAGCAGGTGTTGTTACAAATTCATTAGAACCGTTCGGGAAGATGTTTCAAGAAGCATTTGGTGTACAAGGTGTCGTTCCAAATAACGAAGCCATTATATCCATTGCTTTAAAAGATTACGGAACAACAGCAGCTTTAATTATGATGTTCGGGATGTTAGTTAATATATTTATCGCAAGATTTACAAACTTAAAATATATTTTCTTAACAGGTCATCACACATTTTATATGGCAGCTTTTCTAGCAATACTGTTAACTGTAGGTAATATTACAGGAACAATGACAGTTATAATGGGGTCAATTATTTTAGGACTGATTATGGCAGTATTACCAGCACTTGGACAATCCACAATGAAAAAAATCACTGGATCAGACCAAGTAGCAATAGGTCATTTTGGAACAGTAAGTTACTGGGCAGCAGGAGAAATTGGTAAATTATTTTCTGGGAAATCAAAATCAACAGAAGATATTAAGTTTCCTAAAGGATTAAGTTTCTTGAGAGAAAGTACAATAAGTATTTCATTAACAATGATCGTACTTTATATTATAGCTGCATTATTTGCAGGACCAACTTTCGTACATTCAGAATTAAGTGACGGTACTAACTTTATAGTATTCTCAGTTATTCAAGGTGTAACATTTGCAGCAGGGGTATTTATCATTTTGACAGGTGTGAGATTAATTTTAGCTGAAATCGTACCAGCATTTAAAGGTATTTCAGAAAAACTCGTACCAAATACGAAACCAGCATTAGACTGTCCGATTGTATTCCCTTACGCACAAAATGCTGTGTTAATAGGATTTTTCGTCAGTTTCGTCACTGGAGTTATAGGCATGTTAATCATGTTCCTTATAGGAGGCGTCGTAATATTACCAGGCGTTGTACCACACTTCTTCTTAGGAGCAACAGCAGGCGTATTCGGTAATGCAAGAGGCGGAATAAAAGGAGCCATTGCAGGATCAGCGTTAAACGGTATATTAGTAACATTCTTACCATTATTACTCCTACCATTTATGGGAGATTTAGGAGCAGCATCAACTACATTCTCAGACACTGACTTCTTAGCAGTAGGAATCGTAGTAGGATATATAGCAAAATTCTTAGGATTAGCAGGCGTAATCGCAATCATAATCATTATTGGCGTATTAGGCGTGTTATTACAAAAACGATCTAACAAAAAAGTAGTAGAAGAGAAGTAAGAAGGAATAAAGAGCACTCCGTCTAGATGACGAAGTGCTTTTTTATGTGGAGATAATCGGAAAGATGAGATATAGTCTGCTTATATTAAGTCGATTTTTGAAAAGATGAGGTAAGTCTTCGATTAACTCGGTAGTTAATCGAAGAGATGTTGTAAGTTGTAGATTAACTTGGCAGTTAATCGAAGAGATGTTGTAAGTTGTAGATTAACTTGGTAGTTAATCGAAGAGATGTTGTAAGTTGTAGATTAACTTGGTAGTTAATCGAAGAGATTGGATAAGTTGTAGATTAACTTGGTAGTTAATCGAAGAGATGTTGTAAGTTGTAGATTAACTTGGTAGTTAATCGAAGAGATGGTGAAAGTTGTAGATTAACTCGGTAGTTAATCGAAGAGATGTTGTAAGTTGTAGATTAACTTGGTAGTTAATCGAAGAGATGGGTAAAGTTGTAGATTAACTTGGTAGTTAATCGAAGAGATGTTGTAAGTTGTAGATTAACTCGGTAGTTAATCGAAGAGATTGGATAAGTTGTAGATTAACTCGGTAGTTAATCGAAGAGATGTTGTAAGTTGTAGATTAACTTGGTAGTTAATCGAAGAGTTTAGTAAGAAACAACTCACTATATATGAAAAGATAGTGACTAATGTGTAACATATTGTTGAAATGGTTGATTTAAATAACACAGAGCAAAAAAAGTATTAGGCTTTCAAAAAGAATTATTAAAAAGAAGAGGGAAAATAAAAGATTTGAATAAGCTAAGTGTGATTGGAAATCGAAAAGAACACTTACAATATTCATTGTGTAGTAAAAAATTCTCAAAAAAATGAAGATGGTGTTAGAAAACTATATACTCAACTCATAGAATCTAAAGTAGAAGATAATAAAGAAGAATAAAGTAATAAAAGTGTAAGGAAGAAAATCTTAATATTTAACTTATGATGAGAGTATTTTGACTTACTCGTAATAAGACCATGCTGAGGTGATAAAGACTTCTTTACTATCTTCATTAACTGTATAAACTACCCTGTGTTGGTGATTAATTCTTCTAGAATAACGTTCCAAATGTTTGGGCTGTAACTTTTCAAAAGACTGATTTGGAAAATAGGGATCTTCCTTTAACGTTTCTACAATCTTTAAAAACGGGGTTTTAAGTTGTGATTGTTTGATTTTCTTTAAGTCTGATTTTGCTGAGTTTTTAATAAAAACACTGTAATTACTCATTAGATATTATCCCAATCCAAGGCATCAATATCAGAATAGCCACTACTATCTTTTTCACGTTCTCTAACTTTATCCATAGTTCCTGTTGATTCAAGAAACAATGTTTCTTGAATGCTATTCCAATCTTTTTGTCCTATAATGACTGCATTATTCTCGCTTTTAGAGCCACTTATAAAAACGGGCTCATGACTATCATTAACCTGTTTAAGTAATTCATAGAATTCTTTTCTCGCATTAGTAGGCGTTTTTAGTTTTTTTACAATTTATTGATAGAATTTTGAGAAATATAAAAAAACATAATAATTATACTGCTCTTTCTCATTTATCAAGGAAAGTCATTCTTTATTATTCTGTTGATCTTTATTTTTGTGGTCGTCTGTGCTCTCTTTATTTTCTTCAATCTCTACGGAACAACAAGATTGCTTTTTAGGCTTTAATTTAGAAATAGCTTTTTTAAATGCGTTTTTTTCCATTTTAACACCTCCTTATATATTGATTACTGACGCTACTTGATTCACTATTTATCCTTCTTAAATTTAAACAATCATATTTACAATTAATCCTGTAGCAATAGCTACAACAAAAATTGCGATAACAAATGATACAACAAATTTTTTCTTAAATAACTTAGATAGCAATACAACTTCTGGAATACTTGCCCCAGCACCACCAATTATCAATGCAACAACTGTTCCTAGCGACATACCTTTTGATACTAATGCTTCAGCTATAGGCAACATTGTTTCAGGTCTGATATACATAGGAATACCAATAACAGAAGCAATGAATACAGAGATAATACCATCGCCACTTGCATATTTAGTTATAAATGTTGCAGGTACGAACCCATATATAAATGCACCAATAAACACACCAATGAATAGATAAGGTAGCATTGGGTATAAAAATGCCCACGCATCGTTTAATGCTTGTTTAAAACGAGACCCTGTTTTGTTAGCAAAAAATCCGTCTCCTTTAACATTAACTCCTTTATAACTTTCAGCTAAATTCATTTTTGAAAATATTAGACCTGTTAAAATACTAAAAATTGCTAGTACTACAAAATAAACAACAGCAACTTTCCAACCTAATAAAGCCCATAACATAAACAACATTAAAGGATTCATTAATGGTGAAGCAATCAAGAAACTCATTGCCGGTCCAAAAGGAATTTTAGAATTTAATAGACCTGCGAGTATGGGTATTGTGGAACAGGAACAAAATGGTGTAATAGCACCAAATACCATTCCAAATATATAATTAATCGCTTGGTTAGGTTTGCTCAAAAATCTTTTAATTTTATCTTCTGAAACAACTTGTTGAATTAGACTTACAATAAAGCTCACGATTATGAATAATATTAATAATTCAAAAAACAACATTAAAAATGTTTTTATGAAATCTATAATTGAATCTAACATTAGGATAATGCCTCCGAATTTGTTTAATCAACTTTTTTTGATATATTAATCAAAAAAAGTTGATTAACTTTATATTAAAAGAAGATACTTATAATATCTTACAACAAGTATCTTCATTCAAAACTACCTGTATTTGTTGCTCATTAATTTTATAATAGTTCCATGTACCATGTTTTTCAGCAATAAGAATATTTACAGCTACTAATTTTTTTAGATGATAAGAAAGTTTTGATTGCTTTAGTTCTAATACTTTCTCCAAATCACATACACACAAAGATTTTGTATCGCTTTGACGTATTGAATGCAAAATTTTAAGTCTAATTTTATCAGCAAGTGCATTAAACATCTGTTCATAAAAATCTAATTGTTCTTCCTCAGTTCTATTAGGACTGGATTTAATTACTTCCATTGAATAATCACCTCTTTGATATTTAAATGTCTCTATTTCTGTTTAAGCTCTTTTATTGCTTGGTTAAAATGAGTTTCTGTCATTTCACCATATATATTCGTTTCACCTTTAAAAAACTCTTTCTTCATATATAATATAGCTTTTTTTAGAGAAACTTTCCTTGATATCATAATTAAATTTAAATAACTAACAAAATAATCAACTGACAGTGTACTTGCGTGATTTACTCTCATAAAATTGGACTCCTTTATAAATACTAAAACAATATATCAACTTTTCTTGATGTATTAACTATAAATAATTATTTTAATTTTTGCAAGGTATCAAAACTAGTTATTTACAACGTATCCTAATTTAATACTAGAAATAGGTGGAAACTATATAGACATAAAGCTATATAGATGATAGTCTATTTAATATCTAGGAGGTATTTTTATGTCTTATAAAGAACTATCATCAATATTCAAAATTTTATCAGATCCGAGTAGATTGGAAATACTAGATTTACTATCTTGCGGTGAGTTATGTGCTTGTGACTTGCTAGAACACTTTCAATTCTCACAACCTACGCTCAGTCATCACATGAAGTCATTAGTAGATAACGATTTAGTTACTACACGAAAAAATGGTAATAAACACATGTATCAACTTAATCACGCAATTTTAGATGATATTAATCAAAATTTAAAAGTCATTAATAAATCTAATCAACGTTGTGTGTGTAAAAATATGAAATCAGGTGAATGTTGATGACAATTTTAGCAATTGTAATTTTTCTTTTAACTTTAATTTTTGTAATATGGCAACCTAAAGGCTTAGATATTGGTATTACAGCTTTAATTGGAGCTGTCGTTGCTATCATTACAGGGGTCGTAAGTTTTTCCGATGTATTAGAAGTAACTGGTATTGTTTGGAATGCTACCCTAACATTTGTAGCTGTTATTCTTATTTCATTAATATTAGATGAAATTGGATTTTTTGAATGGTCTGCGATACATATGGTCAAGGCTTCAAACGGTAACGGATTAAAAATGTTTGTTTTTATCATGCTTTTAGGGGCAGTTGTAGCAGCATTTTTTGCAAATGATGGTGCTGCTTTAATCTTAACGCCCATTGTATTAGCGATGGTAAGGAATCTAGGATTTAATAAAAAAGTGATTTTTCCTTTTATTATTGCCAGTGGTTTTATTGCTGATACCACATCACTTCCTTTAATCGTTAGTAATTTAGTTAATATTGTTTCTGCAGATTACTTTAATATTGGGTTTATTGAGTATTTTAGTCGAATGATTATTCCTAATATATTCTCTCTGATTGCTAGTATTCTTATTTTATGGTTATATTTCAGAAAATCTATACCGAAAACATTCGATACAGAAAATCTTACAGCTCCAAAAGATGCAATTAAAGATCCGAAATTATTTAAAGTTTCATGGGTTGTATTAGCAATATTACTCGTGGGTTATCTTATAAGTGAGTTTATTCAAATTCCTGTATCAATCATTGCTGGTATTATTGCTTTTATCTTTGTGATGTTAGCTCGTAAATCTAAAGCAGTTCATACAAAACAAGTGATTAAAGGTGCACCATGGAACATCGTTCTATTTTCTATTGGTATGTATTTAGTTGTATTTGGTTTAAAAAACGTAGGTATCACAACAATTTTAGCTGATGTATTATCTAATATTTCAAGTCATGGATTATTTAGCAGTATCATGGGTATGGGCTTTATAGCAGCATTCCTATCCTCTATTATGAACAACATGCCAACTGTTTTAATAGACGCTATTGCTATTGGACAATCTAATGTAGTAGGTACTATTAAAGAGGGAATGGTATATGCGAATGTAATCGGTTCTGATTTAGGTCCTAAAATTACGCCAATTGGTTCTTTAGCAACATTATTGTGGCTCCATGTTTTAACACAAAAAGGAGTAAAGATTTCTTGGTGGACATACTTTAAAACTGGAATCATTATTACTATTCCAGTACTATTTGTAACACTTTTAGGTTTATACCTTACACTAATCATATTTTAAGAAAAGAGGGTTTATTTATGGATAAGAAGACAATTTATTTTATATGTACTGGAAACTCATGTCGTAGCCAAATGGCTGAAGGTTGGGGAAAGGAAATATTAGGAGAAGATTGGAATGTCTATTCTGCTGGTATTGAGACACATGGTGTTAACCCTAAAGCAGTAGAAGCTATGAAAGAAGTAAGTATTGATATCTCAAATCATACATCAGACTTGATTGATAATGATATCTTAAAACAATCAGATTTGGTCGTAACCTTATGTAGTGATGCAGACAATAATTGTCCTATACTACCACCAAACGTAAAAAAAGAACACTGGGGATTTGATGATCCAGCAGGTAAAGAATGGTCAGAATTCCAACGTGTTAGAGATGAAATTGGCAAAAAAATTAAAGAATTCAATAGTTGAATAAAAAATTAATCAGCGATATATAAGGAGCTCTTTATGTATAATTATATAAATATATTTTTTGTTGCATTAAAACTGGGTTTATTATCATTCGGGGGGCCAACTGCTCATTTAGGTTATTTTTATGATGAGTATGTTAAGAAAAGAAAGTGGCTTGATGAAAAGGAGTACTCCGATTTGGTAGCACTATGTCAGTTTTTACCTGGCCCTGCAAGTAGCCAAGTAGGTATTGGTATAGGAACTATAAGAGGAGGCATCGGGGGAGGTATTATCTCATTTATCGGTTTTACACTTCCTTCTGTAATTATACTGATGATATTTTCAACACTATTTACTAATAGTGATGCAAGTTTTACTTGGTTGCAAGGTTTAAAACTTGTAGCTGTTGCTATTGTCGCCCAAGCTATTATAGGAATGGGTAAAAAATTAACAAATACTAAAACTACTATTATATTAGCATTATTTGTTCTTATATTATCGTTATTAATAGATAATCTTTATATACAAGTTATTGCGCTATTAATAACTGGTGTATATGGTCTCATATTTCTAAAACAAACTTCAACAGATAGAATTAAAATAAAAAGGAAATCATTTAAGTTACCAAAAAAATTAGGTTTTATTTCATTATCATTATTCTTTTTACTATTAACTGTATTACCGATAGTTAGTTCTGTGACAAATAATCTATGGTTAAAAATGTTTGATAGTTTTTATAGATCAGGTTCTTTAGTTTTTGGAGGTGGACATGTTGTCTTGCCTTTATTGAAAAATGAGTTTGTACCACAAGGATTAATATCACCCGATAACTTCATAACAGGTTATGCAGCCGCTCAAGCTGTTCCTGGTCCATTATTTACGTTTGCTTCATATATTGGTATGACTATAGCAGGCTTTGGGGGAGGACTTTTGGCTACTATTGCTATTTTCCTACCAGCGTTTCTTTTGTTATTTGGAATCTTACCATTTTGGGATGCTATTAAATCTAACACTTACGCTGAAGGATTTTTAAAAGGAATAAGCGCAGGCGTAGTCGGTATTCTTATCGCTGCTTTGTATAATCCAATTTGGACTTCAACAATTAAATCAGATTTAGATTTTGTACTAGCCAGCTCATTATTTATATTACTGATGTATTTTAAACTGCCGTCATGGTCTATTGTTTTGATAGGGATAATATTAGGTGTTTTATTTTATTAATACAAATCACAGGATGTAAATAGTACTTAAAATGCTGATAATTATATAACGAGAACTCCGGTTAAAACCTCGAAGTTCTCGTTTTTTTGATGTTAATATACACATGTAATGTTATTTCTTTTTAATATGTCAATATCATTATGCGATAAATTATAGTCAGTAATTACAGTATCTATTTCATTTAATGCTAAACTTTTATGAAGGTACTGATTGTGATATTTATCTTCTGTGACAAGTAAAACTAAGTGCTTAGAATTTCTTCTAAATGCCTGTTTTATTAATGCTTCCCCCTCAGTAGTTTCTGTTGTACCTTTCTCTAAATCAAATCCTCTGCATGAAACAAAAGATATGTCTGCATTGTATGTCAGAGCATCATTAAAAGCTTTAGATCCATTAATGGTATTTCTCTTTTTAACTACTGTTCCTCCTAAAATATTAATTTGAGCTTCTGTGAATTCTGATAAAAGTGATGCTGTGAGAACGCCATTAGTTATAATTTGTAAGCCTTCAAATTTAGATAACATTTTAATAAGGTGTAACGTAGTAGTACTGGAATCTAAAAAAATGACCATATCATCAGTGATTAGTGTTTTTGCTTTTTCAGCAAGTTTATGTTTGTTATCTTGCTCATTAAAATTAATAATTTTCATTAAATAGGGCAAATCTATTTTTTGATTGTCTATAATCATAGCACCACCACGAGTTCTTCTGACTAGACCTTTTTTTTCTAATTCTATTAAATCTCTTTTGACTGTTGCTTCGCTATACTTTACTAAGTCAATTAAATCTTGAGTTCTTGCAAATTGAACTATTTTTAGATGGTTAATTATAATTTGTTGTCGTTCTTCAATAATTTTAAGCATAAAATAGACCGCCTTTATAAATTATTAATTATATAACTTTGCTTTTCCTACAGTATTCAATAAATTCATTTTATAATCAACTACTTCTTTTAATCTTGCATTTGCAATTGGATAGATTTCGTTGGGTTCATACATATTTTTATTTTCAATTAAAGTCTTTCTAATCCCTTCAAAGAATACGCTTTTCAAATCAGAACTTAAATTAACTTTTCCTACTCCATGTTGTACAGATTCACGAACTTCTTCGTCAGGGTTTCCTGAACCACCATGCAATACTATTGGTATGGATAATCTGGAATTAATTTCTTTTAGTAATTCAATATTTAATTTGGGTTGTTTACCTTTTGGATACAAACCATGAGATGTTCCTATTGCTACAGCTAAAGTGTCAATATTAGTTTCATTAACAAAGTATTCAGCTTGGTCAGGATCTGTATATATTATCTCATCCGCTCCACCCTCACTAGAACCATTATTACCAATGGTACCTAATTCTGCTTCTACTGAAACGCCAACATTATGTGCCATTTCTACAACTTTTTTAGTAATAGCTATATTATCTTCAAATGATTTTGTTGAAGCATCTATCATCACAGATGTATAACCATTTCTAATTGCTCTTGTAACATCATATAATGTGCCACCATGATCCAAGTGAATTACAACAGGAACTTTACTATTTAAAGCATATGCTCTAACTACAGAAACAAAGTGGTTTCCAAGATATTCAATTTCATCAGGATGTATTTCTAGAATAACAGGGGCATCAAGATATTCTGCTTTTTCCATAATGGATTTAAGCATGTCAAAGCTACATATGTTAAAAGCTGGAACTGCGAATTGATTATCATTTGCTACTTTTAGTAAGTCTTTCATATTATATAACATTAAATCTCCACCTTATTTATATTAAATTAATTAAATCTTATTAATTTGTTCTTCTGAAACCTTTTTCTTTAATAATCCTACAGATAATGCAGTGACAAGCGTTCCACTTATAATTGCAATTAAATAAATGAATAAATGATTAATAACATTAGGTATAAACATGATCCAAATTCCGCCGTGTGGAGCTAAAGATGTTACACTTGCTCCCATGGATATTGCAGCAGCAGTAGCAGAACCTAATATTAAACTTGGTATAACCCGTAGAGGATCAGCAACGGCAAATGGTATAGCACCTTCAGTAATATATGAGGCGCCTAACACCCAACAAGATTTTCCTGAAGTTCTTTCCTCTAGAGTGAACTTGTTTTTAAATATTAGAGTTGCTAATGCTAAACCTAGAGGGGGCGTCATACCTGCTACCATACATGCTGCAATAGGGGCAGTAACACCAGCTGACATCAATCCGATAGAAAATGTTGAAATAGATTTATTGATTGGTCCACCCATATCAGCAGCCATCATTGCCCCAATCAATAATCCGAATAAAATTCCAGAAGATTGACCTAAGCTATTTAACCAATGTGTTAAAGTATCAAGTAACCATGCAATAGGGGTATTAATAAGGAATATCATAGAAAGCCCAACTATTAAAATAGAAACTAAAGGTACAATAATGAGTTGATAAAGTGCTGAAATAGATTTTGGTATTTTAACTTTATTAGCCAAAGCATCAGTTACATAACCAGCGATGAGCCCACTGATCATTCCTCCCAAAAATCCTGAACCATCCACGGTTGCTAGAGTACCTGCCACTAACCCAGGAGCAAATCCGGCTCGCCCCGCAATTGAAGATGCAATACCAGCGGATAAGGCTGGCACCATTAATTGAAAAGCGGTGTCACCACCAATTTTAGAAAGCGCAGCTGCTAATTTATTATATGATTCTGAATTAGGATCAGATGCATTGATCCCAAAGGCGAAACTAATAGCTATTAAAATCCCGCCTGCTATTACAAAGGGGAGCATATAATTTACACCGTTCATAAAATGATTATAAATGCCAGTTTTGTTTGTAAATCCGTTCTTTTCATTATTATCTTCAATGTATATGGTTTCAATATCATTCAAACCATCATTTATTGCATTTTCAGGATTCTTAATAGCTTGTGCAGTTGAAATTTTTTTAACTTTTTTACCACCGAATCTATTTAAGTCAATTTCTTTATCAATAGCGAGTAAGATTAAATCGGCATTATTTATTTCTTCTTGGGTCAAAATATTCTCGATTTTTGACCCCTGAGTTTCAACTTTTATATTGTGACCAAGTGTTTTTGCTGTAACTTCTAATTTTTCTGCTGACATATAAGTATGTGCAATTCCTGTAGGACAAGCTGTAATACCTACTATATTCATAATATTCCTCCTATACAGATAAAATTTTTGTAATTTCATCTGCTTGTTCAGCATTTTTAATATATTGGCGAAACTCTGAATCCATTAGTAATTTAGCTAATTCACTTAGTAGATCTAAATGTGATTCATGAGTGTTTCTTGGTAACGCAATAAGAAAAACTATATATATTTTTGTGTCATCTAAAGCAATATAATCAGATAACCTAGAAGTTTTTGCGAAAGTAATTATTGGTTTATTTATATATTTTGACTTTGTATGTGGTATGCCAAATCCATCTTCAATTCCCGTTGAAACAATTTCTTCCCGTTTGTATAAATCTTTTAGAAACTTTTTCTCATTCTTTAAATAACCTTTTTCATTCAAAACTTCAGTTAGTGAATTAAATAGTTCATTTTTTGTAGTGATTGATTCATCAAAAATAAAAGTATCTTTATCAATAAGTTCAGTTAGTTTCATAGTATTTCCCCCTTTCACCATTAAAAGTAAGCGCTTACTTGTTGGGTATAATCATATCAATAGTATTCAAACTGTTCAATAGTTTGAATGATTTATGTCATATAGAGTAAAATGTTATACAAATCATTTATTTTAGTGAACGAAATCGTCCAAAAATTAATGTATAGATAATCTTAATACATGTTTATATGAAATTTTTGTTAAATGATATTTAGATATTACAAAAATTTCAGAAGGCTTTCGTTAAAAAACCAAATATTAGAAGTTAATAAAGATGAGCATGAGACGTAGATTAATTTGGCAGTTAATCGAAGAGATTGGTAAAGTTGTAGGTTAACTCAGTAGTTAATCGAAGAGATTGGTTAAGTTGTAGATTAATTCGGTAATTAATCGAAGAGATGGTGTAAGTTGTAGATTAATTCGGTAATTAATCGAAGAGATGGTGTAAGTTGTAGATTAACTCAGCCGTTAATCGAAGAGATAGTGTAAGTTGTAGATTAACTCGGCAGTTAATCGAAGAGATTGGTTAAGTTGTAGATTAATTCGGTAGTTAATCGAAGAGATTGGCTAAGTTGTAGATTAATTCGTCAGTTAATCGAAGAGATTGGATAAGTTGTAGATTAACTTGGTAGTTAATCTAAGAGATGGGTAAAGTTGTAGATTAACTCAGTCGATAATCGAAGACATCTCCCTAATTAATCCCGATCAATACTTAACTAATCTGTCTTCGATATATTTCTTACTATTTTTATAAGCATTAAAGTAGCGTGTTGATTTCTTATGGTGGTATAGTGTTATTTCATAAGGAGGATTTACTAAAATGAATGAAAAATATGAACCTTTATTTAAGTCTTTAAAATTACCTAATGGTGTAGAAGTTAAAAATAGATTTGTCTTAGCACCTTTAACTCATGTTTCTTCAAATGAAGATGGTACTATCTCAGATATTGAAATTCCATATATAGAAAAACGTTCTAAAGATGTAGGGATTTCTCTTACTGCTGCTAGTTATGTTGAGCCTTTGGGACAAGCTTTTCCTGGTCAACCTTCAGTTTCTAAAGAGGAAGATCTTCCAGGATTAACTAAGCAAGCTGAAGTGATGAAGAAAAATGGTGCGAAAGCTTTAATTCAAATTCATCATGGTGGTGCAATGTCTCTACCTGGTTTAACGCCAACTGGTGAAGCGGCTGCTCCAAGTGAAGTTGCAGTACAAGGCTTTGGACAAAAAGAAAAACATACAGCTCGTGAATTAACTGTTGAAGAAATAGAACATTCTATTGAATCATTTGCTAATGCAACTAAAATTGCAATTGATGCAGGCTTTGATGGTGTTGAAATTCATGGTGCTAATCATTACTTAATTCACCAATTCTTCTCACCTTATTACAACCGTAGAGAAGATGAGTGGGGAGACCATTTAAAATATCCTTTAGCTATCGTTGAAGCGGTTACTAAAGTAGTGCGTGAACATGCAACACCAGACTTTATTGTAGGATATCGTTTCTCTCCTGAAGAAGTTGAATCTCCAGGAATTTCTATGGAGTTAACTGAAGAGCTAGTTAAGACACTTTCAGAACAACCTATTGATTATTTACATGTTTCATTAATGGATATCCATTCTACAACAAGAGAAGGACAGTACAAAGGTGAACAACGTGTGAAATTATTATTAGATTGGATCAATGGTCGTGTTCCATTAATTGGTATAGGATCAATCTTTACTGCAGATGATGCATTAGCAGCTTATGAAACAGGGGCGCCTTTAATCGCAATAGGTAGAGAATTATTACTTGATCATCAATTCGTTTCAAAAATAGAACAAGGTAAAGAAGATGAAATCGTTTCAGTATTTGATCCAGAAAGAACTGACAAACATGAATTGCCAGAACCATTATGGAAACAGTTTAACGCTGGATTTTATCCATTACCTAGAACAGATGAAAAAGCTTCAAATACTAAATAAAAATGAAAAAGGACTGAGACAAATCATTTGTCTCAGTCCTTTTTTGTTACTATTTTATTATCAAGTTATTGACCATATATAATTTTAGTCAAATAACCATTTTCATCAAAGAACGCTTTATATGAAGCATCGTTTGTATTATAAGGAATCATTGTGCCATTGCCACTATCTGGACCTTCTTCTCCCATATCGTTAGAGGCATGAGCTTTTTTGAAAGCTTCTTTTGTTACTGTATTTGGTTTAGTTTTAAAACTTATTTGAATGACTTCGTTTTTATCATTAAAATCTACAGTCGTATCATAAACTTTTTTAGAATAGGCATAATCTTTATAAGCTTTTGGATCTACTTTATAACCATCGATGGTAACATTGTCATATTTAGATGCACGTACGAAATTATAATCTAGTGTAAAGTAAGGATCGTATGTTGTATAACCTTCGTATTTATACCAAGGAATTTGTGCGTTTGTTTCTGAAGTACTTTGTGTATTTGTACCACTAGATCCACCTACACCTTGACCCCATTTTTGAACTTGTTCTGCTGCTTGAGCTTCTGAATTACTCGTTGTCATATATGCTGCTGAAGAACCTACGACAAGTGTTGATACAACAAACAGTCATAAATGTAAATATATCTGGTGGATGGAAAAGTTGGTTTGTAAGTTGTAGATTAACTCCGCCGTTAATCGAAGAGATTGCGTAAGTTGTAGATTAACTCCGCCGTTAATCGAAGAGATTGCGTAAGTTGTAGATTAACTCCGCCGTTAATCGAAGAGATTGGATAAGTTGTAGATTAACTCAGCCGTTAATCGAAGAGATTGGATAAGTTGTAGATTAACTCAGCCGTTAATCGAAGAGATTGTGTAAGTTGTAGATTAACTCCGCCGTTAATCGAAGAGATTGCCGAAGTTGTAGATTAACTCAGACGTTAATCGAAGAGATTGCGTAAGTTGTAGATTAACTCAGTCGTTAATCGAAGAGATTGATAAAGTTGTAGATTAACTCAGTCGTTAATCGAAGAGATTGGATAAGTTGTAGATTAACTCCGCCGTTAATCGAAGAGATTGCCGAAGTTGTAGATTAACTCGGTAGTTAATCTAAGAGATTGCGTAAGTTGTAGATTAACTCAGCCGTTAATCGAAGAGATTGGATAAGTTGTAGATTAACTCAGACGTTAATCGAAGAGATTGCGTAAGTTGTAGATTAACTCAGTCGTTAATCGAAGAGATTGATAAAGTTGTAGATTAACTCAGTCGTTAATCGAAGAGATTGGATAAGTTGTAGATTAACTCCGCCGTTAATCGAAGAGATTGCCGAAGTTGTAGATTAACTCGGTAGTTAATCTAAGAGATTGCGTAAGTTGTAGATTAACTCCGCCGTTAATCGAAGAGATTGGATAAGTTGTAGATTAACTCCGCCGTTAATCGAAGAGATTGCGTAAGTTGTAGATTAACTCAGTCGTTAATCGAAGAGATTGATAAAGTTGTAGATTAACTCAGCCGTTAATCGAAGAGATTGCGTAAGTTGTAGATTAACTCAGACGTTAATCGAAGAGATTGAATAAGTTGTAGATTAACTCCGCCGTTAATCGAAGTGTTCCACCAAGACATAGATTAACATTATGTTAAACTAAATTTCATATAGCATTTTATTAAAAAGAGGTGTTCGGTGTGAATCAAGATGATCTTAAAAAACGTGTTGCATATGAAGCGATAAATTATATTAAAGATGGTATGGTGGTTGGCTTAGGTACGGGGTCGACTATGTATTATGCTATTCAGAGTTTAGGTGAACGTATTAAAGAAGGGTTAAATATTAAAGGTATTCCTACTTCTGAAAAGACTGCTGAATGGGCGCGTTCTAATAATATTCCGCTTACTGATTTTTCTGAAGTGAATCATTTAGATTTAGTGATTGATGGGGCGGACGAGGTTGATGAGAACTTCCAACTGATTAAAGGTGGGGGTGGTGCACTTTTACGTGAGAAAATTGTCGCAAATGCTACGGATCAATTTATTGTGATTATTGATGAATCTAAATATGTTCAGACTTTAGGTAAGTTTAAATTACCTGTTGAAGTAGTACCTTTTGGTTGGGAAGTGACTGCTCGTGAAATTGAAGTTCTAGGTTGTAACGCTACTTTAAGAATGGACAATAACGGTATATTTTTAACTGACAATGATCATTATATTTTAGATTGTGATTTTAAAGTGATTAACAATCCGGAAAAGTTAAACCAAGACTTAATTTCTATTGTTGGAGTAGTTGAGACTGGTTTATTCATCAATATGGCTCGAAAAGTCCTAATCAGTTATTCGAATTCTGGAAAAGTTATAGAAATGAATAATTAATAATAAGTTCATAGTAGTTAATAAACAGTTAATGGTTTAATGCTTATATAGCGCATACACTTAACATATCAACTAAAGAGGAGATGTGTTAAATGAATTTAACAAAGACAACTATAGGTGCGTTTGCATTAACAACAACATTATTATTAGGTGCATGTGGCAATGATGACATGAAAAAAGATGAGAATATGGATACTAAAAGCGAAATGAAAGATAAAGATATGTCAAAAGACAACATGAAAGATAAAGATATGATGATGTCTGGCATGTTCAAATCTATGAATGATGAAATGGTGGAAGGTAAAGCAACGATTAAAGATAACAAATTAATGCTTACAGATTTCAAATCTTCTAAAGCACCAGATTTACACGTGTATTTAACGAAAGATGGAAATGTTGATAAGGGCATGGAAATTGATAAAGTAGATTATAACAAGATGGAACAAACTTTTGATTTAAAAGATATGGACACATCTAAATATAATGAAGTTACAATTTATTGTAAAAAAGCACATGTCGTATTCGGAAGTGCAAAATTAAAGTAAAATAACTTCAAATTCTAGGGGGAATTCAGGACAACTGAGTTTCCCCAATACTTTATTAAAAGGAGCATGTCATGAAAAAAGTATTTCAATTTTTATGTTTAATCGTTCGCTTAATGAGCGGATTGATGATTTTTATACAAGGTTATGAAAAATTCACTGGAGGATTTAGTTTAACTGGACTAACACACGTTATTGCTCAAAACGAAGATTCCCCGATGTGGTATAAGTTGATGTTTGAGTATATGATTGAACCATATACTACTTTGTGGGAGTGGGTTATTCCACTTGGAGAAATGATGATTGGTATTGCACTAGTTATTGGTTTCTTACAGAAATATGCAGCACTTTTTGGTATATTTATAATGATAAATTACATATTAGCAGATATGATTTTTACGTATCCAATTCAGTTATTAGGTTTTATTATGATTGTATTAAATATGGATAAATTACATAATCTATCAGCATATGCTATTTATAATATGTTTATGAAAAAGGAAGCAGGATAGATAATATGGCAAATATTTTAATAGTAGATGATGAACAAGATATTTTAGATATTTGTAAGACTTATTTTGAATATGAAGGTCATCATGTCGTTACAGCATCTAATGGACAACAAGCTATAGATTTAATGAACGATGATATCGATTTAATTATTTTAGATATTATGATGCCTGAAAAGAATGGCTATGATGTTGTAAAAGAAATGAAAATTAGACAGTTAGATATTCCTTTTATTTATTTAACTGCTAAAACACAAGAACACGATACGATATATGCATTAACATTAGGTGCTGATGATTACATTAAGAAACCATTTAGCCCACGTGAACTCGTATTAAGAGCACATAACTTATTAAATCGTACTCAAAAATATAATCAACAAGCGTATTTAACTTTTGGATCACTACAATTATGTAAACAAGAAAAAATTATAAAAGTTAATCACGAAGAAATTGCATTAAGAGTGAAAGAATTTGATCTACTATGGTATCTCGCTGAACATGAAAAAATGGTCATATCTAAATCGGAACTGTTAGAAAAAGTATGGGGATATGATTATTATGAAGATGCCAATACAGTAAACGTACATATTCGTCGTATTAGAGAAAAGTTAGAACAACAAAATTACAATGAATTTGTTATTAAAACTGTCTGGGGTTTAGGGTATAAATTTGAAAGGGCGAAATAAATGCTAACTATTAGAACACAAATCATCACCGCATTTATAAGTAGTATCGTATTAACGACGCTTATTTTAGCAGTAGCATATAAATGGATGTGGTTTGATGCGAACACAACATTGTTACTTACCATAAGTGCCATTATTTCAAGCTGTCTTACTACATTTATATGTATTTTGTTTATCAATCCATTAGTTAAACGTATCAGATTGATGAATAAACAAACTAAATTAATTGCTAATGGAAATTATAATGAAACAAAATTAAAAATTGATAGCCCGAAAGAAATGAAAGAATTGAGCGACTCATTTAATATGATGGCTCACAATATAGAGGCTAAAATTGAACAAGTGAAACATGAGCAACAAGAAAAGAGTGAAATGGTACAAAATTTAACGCATGATTTAAAGACCCCGTTAGCTAGTATAGCTTCATATGCTGAAGGGTTGAAAGAAGGCGTGATTACTGGCTCAAGTGAGCAACAAAAAGCCTATGATGTATTAATAAAACAAGCACAAAGAATATCATATATGTTTGATGAGTTAACAAGTGTAATGGAACTCAATTTAAACAACGCAGAAACATACAAACTTGAAACGATTTATATAGATAAACTTTTTGTAACAATTTTACAATCTTACGAACGACAATTATCAACTAAAAATCGAACAATAGATATACAGCTGTGTGAAGAAATAACGTCGATTAAACAATATAGAATTCCTCTAGAGAGAATTTTAATTAATATAATTGATAACGCATTTAAGTTTACACAAGCAGGCTCGAGAATAGAAATAAAAGTATCAAAAGAAGCGGATCATTCAATATGTATCGCTGTTTCAGATGATGGTCCAGGTATAGCCGAACAACATTTAAATCGCATCTTTGATCGAACATATCGAGTTGAAGAATCAAGAAATAAAGATACAGGTGGTTCTGGTTTAGGACTCTATATCGCTAAAAATCTCGCACAACAAATGGACGGACATCTTGAAGTAGAAAGCAAAGTAGATGTAGGTACAACATTCTATTTAAAAGTGCCGATGAAATAATAAGGAATCTTCAGTTAAGAAGAAGGAGTTAGGACTATATGAGCATTAAAAAAATTTTTGAAGACAATGAGCCAATCGCACATAATAAATATAAGTATGTCCTGTGGGAGTCTATACTACTTTCAATTATATGTATGGGAACATATACAACTATAGGGTTAGCAAGTAATTTAGTTATGCTCGCTATAGGACTCATATTATTTATAATGCTCATATATTTAATATCAAAATTTCAGTTTAAATTGATACAGTTTAAACCACTTGAGAAAAAGCACCTATTATATGGATTAATAGCTACAATACTATCTCTTGCAATATATTGGACCATTTCAGCTATAATAGGGCAACCAAGTAACCAAGTGGATGTGTATAAAGATTTAAACACAATGCCGATTTTTATATCAATTATCATATTTGTAATTTTAGGACCAATATTTGAAGAACTAATATTTAGAGGATTTATTTTAAAAGGTATGTTCAAAGGACATTTGCTGGCAGGGTTTATCGTATCAAGTATCCTATTCGGACTCATTCACGGACCAACAAGTATAGGAGAATTTATAATATACTTTGCACTCGGACTCATCTTTGGCGCATTATATTTAATCACCAATCGAATCGAAATCGCCATAATTTGTCACGGATTAAACAACCTAGTACATATATTGATATTTTTGTTTGTGTATAAATAATAGATAAGCGGGCAGTAGTGTTTGTAAGGGACAAAATTCTAAGAAATGTCCGTAAGAGTGTTTGTAAGGGACAAAATTCTGAGAAATGTCCGTAAGAGGTGTCGTTAGAGACATAATTCCGAGAAATGTCCGTAAGAGGTGCTGTTAAGGAGCACAATTCAGAATTCTGCCAGTAAGCGCAACCCCACTAAGCGCAACCTCAGAACCACACTAAAAAAGGTCTAACCAATATAATGAACGGATCTTCTCAAAGTTTGGCACTATTTAGTGTCTACTTGAAAGGGGATGTTCAGATTGGTTAGACCTTTTGTTAATTATTAGTCATTTTTGTGGCTAAGTCTTTTATTGTTGTTTTATTGAGTTCTTCGATAATTTTTAAATCTACTTCTGTATAAATTTCATCTAATGCTGTTTGTATATTTTCACCTATTAAGCAGTCTGGGTTTGTGTCTTGGTGTATTTTAGCGAAATGTTCTTCTTCTTGTATGAGATGGTATACGTCGCCTAATGCTATTTGATCGGCTGATTTAGATAGTTTGTAACCTGATTTACCTTGTTGACTATCTATTAAATTACCGTTCTTTAAAAATTTACATATTTTTCTTACGAGTGTAGGGTTACTGTTAATGCTACTTGCTATATATTTACTTGAGATTGGTTCGTCATTTATTGATAGCAAAGATAGTATATGGATTGCGACCGATATTTGTGTATTCACGCTTTATCACCTCTTAGATTCATTATTTATTATAACTTTCAAAGATGATAAAAGCGATAAGAATTGGAAATTATTTTGAAACTACAGAAATTCTTTCTTGTACATGGTTGCCTTCAGTTGCTTCGTCTATTAATGCAATAGCAAAGTCTGCATAACTTATTTTACTTTCACCTTTGCTGTTTAATGTTAATTTTTCTCCAGCAAGTATATAGTCTCCTGATCTTTTTCCGTCAGCTATAAATTCTGCTGCTGGACTTACAAACGTCCAACGTACATCATCTCTTTTACGAAGATCGTCTAGTGCTTTTCCTTGAGCTGTTGAAAGTGGTTTATAAGCATCTGGAAAGTCAGGAGTGTTATATAGTTGCGTCTCTAATTGCTCATCAACATATAAACTACCAGCGCCTCCAACAACGATTAGTCTTGTATTTGTATTTGATAAAATATCACTTAAATGTTGGATAGTGTCTTGGTGTAAATGAAGTTTATCTTCTCTAAATTCACCAAAAGCATCGATTACAACGTCAAATTGTGTTAAATCTTCAGTTGTTAATTCAAAAATATCTTTAATAATAGATTGTTTAGCAATAGTTTTATTTTCATTACGTACGATTGCAGTAACATCTAAATTTCTATTCACTGCTTCTTCTGTTATCAGTTTACCTGATTTACCATTTGCTGCGATTACGCCAATTTTCATTTTGAAAAACCTCACTTGTATTTAATTTGAATACAAGTTAAGTATAATATGTCTCATTGTGTTTGTCAAAAAGCGTGATTCATAAAAAAAGACTGCTATGCGGATATCCACATAGCAGTCTTTGATATGATATTAAATCTTACCACCAATTGTTAGCTTGACGGAATGCAATTGCAGCTTCTACTGAACCATAACGTTCTTTAGCATAGTTAATCATGCCTTTAGTTTGTTCAGTAACACTACCAGTACCCCATGCTTCTTTAGTTTGACCAAGACCTCTATATCCTAGTTCATTAACAGCGTTAGGGTTACCACTTGATTCAGGCATTACAATATTATCCCATAATGCTTTTGTACCACCAGCAGCAATAAATTCTTTGTATACTTCGTTTGTATTAGATGTATCGGCTACTTGTGTAGTTGTATAGTTAGTATTTTGAGTTGAGTAGTTTGTATTTTCACTTGCATCTGCTTGTGCTCCAAAACCAGAAGCAATAATTCCTGCTGCAGCTGTTGTTGCAAATAATAATTTTTTCATAATAAAATTTTCCTCCATAAGCAATAAATTAAATTTATATATTTTGTCTCTTGATTACTTTATACACTTTAACATCAATTTTGATATCATAGGTTACAGTAGAATAAAAAAGAAATGTCTTTTATGACAGGAATATTAAAAGAATTATGGATTTATGACAGTCTGTAATTTTTCAAAAAATAGAAAAAGAGGTATGACTTATGGAAAGAATTAAACTAAAAATGTTCAGAAATAACTTAGAAAATTTCCCTCAATTCGAATTACCAGAAGGATATACGATAAGAATGTTTAGACAAGGCGACGAACACAATTGGGCTAAAGTTGAAACTGCAGCTGGAGAATTTAAAGATACTGATGAAGCACTAAAAAGATTCAATAAAGAATTCGGGTCTAATATAGAAGAAATGAAATATAGATGTCTTTTTATAGAGAATAAAAGTGGAGAAGTAATAGGTACAACAACAGCATGGTTTGGTCATTTAGAAGGCATAGGAGAAAATTTAGGAAGAATACACTTTGTAGCAATTAAACCAGAATATCAAGGAAAGAAACTATCGAAGCCGTTATTAAGCACAGCATTGAATAAAATGATTGAACTTGGCCATGAGCAAGTATATTTAACAACACAAACGACAAGTTATCCAGCTATAAATATGTATTTAAATTACGGATTCGAACCATATGATACAGACGGACAAGATCAAAAAGGCTGGATGATGATGGAAGAAGTATTAGATAGGAAGCTAGATATATAGAATAGAAGTAATGAGGATGAGGGTGAGGGTGTGTCCGTGAATTTATCAAGACGAGTCGAACATGATAAATAGAGCGGTTGAATTTATCAAGACGAGTCGAACATGATAAATAGAGCGGTTGAATGTTGCAAGACAGGGTCGACTAGCAACATAGAGCGACTGAATATTGCAAGACAGGGTCGACTAGCAACATAGAGCGACTGAATATTGCAAGACAGGTCCGACTAGCAACATATAGCGGCTGAAAATTGCAAGACAGGGTCGACAAGCAACATAGAGCGGGTGAATATTGCAAGACAGGGCAGACTAGCAACATAGAACGTCTGAATATTGCAAGACAGGTCCAACATGATAAATAGAGCCCGTGAATTTATCAAGACTGGCACAACATGATAAATAGGACGCCCGAACTTATCAAGACAGGCCCAACATGATAAATAGAGCCCGTGAATTTATCAAGACGGGTCCAACATGATAAATAGAGCCCGTGAATTTATCAAGACAGGTCCGATATGATAAATAGGACGCCCGAACTTATCAAGACGGGCCCAACATGATAAATAGAACGCCCGAACTTATCAAGTCAATGCGAACTTGATAAATTCGGGCGTTATTCTCAATATAATATTAAGTTGTCATATAGTCGCCACCGTTAACGTGGATGACTTGTCCTGTAACATAAGTGGAATCTTGTGATGCTAAATAAACATATGCCGGGGCATTCTCACTTGGTTGTCCTCGTCTACCAAGTGGTGTATCAGAACCAGCGTTTTCTACTTTGTCTTTATCAAATGTTGCTGGTATTAAAGGTGTGTATATTGGTCCGGGCGCTACTGCATTAACGCGAATACCTTTCTCTGCTAATGATGAAGCAAGTGAACGTGTAAATGATACAATCGCGCCTTTAGTAGCAGAATAATCTATTAAATGTGCTGAACCGCGATACGCAGTAACACTTGTTGTATTAATAATTGTATCTCCTTTATTTAAATGAGGTAATGCAGCTTGAGATAAATAGAACATTCCGAAAAAGTTCGTTTCAAACGTTTCTTGTAATTGATCTTTCGTAATATCTTCAAAATGATCTTGTGGATATTGAATACCACCATTATTAACTAATATATTCAGTTGACCGAAATCTTCAATAACTTGGTCAACAAGTTCATTGGCATGTTTGTCTTTTTTTAAATCGTGTTTATATGCTTTTGCTTTAACTCCGATTTCTTCAAGTCTTGCTAAAGCATATTTGGCATCTTTATCTTCGTCATAATAAGCAATTGCAACATTTGCACCTTCTTTAGCAAACAGAATTGCAGTTGCTTCACCAATTCCAGAATCTCCACCTGTAATAAGTGCGACTTTGCCTTTTAATTTACCAGCAGCCTTATAATCTTCATCTTCAATAATAGGCTTTGGCTCCATTTCATGTTCTATACCAGGCTGTATGTCTTGAGTATAACCTTGTATTTCTTCATGCTTTTTGTCGAATTTGTCCTTCATAAAAGTTACGCTCCTTCATTTGAAATCATATTAATAAATACCCAAATAAAGGAAATTGAAACAAATTACACTGCGTAAAAATTATTGAAATGTGCTTAAAATTGCATAAGTACTATCGATATGTGGCGTAGATAATTGATGCTTTTGACTAAGTTGATAAATATAACCTTGAATATATTGAGTCTCTAAAGGTCGGTTATTTATCATGTCATAATACATGCTTGTTCCCATGTCATCTGGATAACCATCATATATCTTCATAATGCTATTTTCTAAATCATCATTAAAATATACACCTTCAGCTTCAGCAACACGTTTGCCTTCTACTAACAAGTTGTAACACAGAGTTTTGACTTCAATAGCATTCAATACTTTTGCTGGTTGTCTCGTTAATGCCGTTACTGTATTAATACCTAAATTAACGATCAATTTGTACCAAACCTGTTCGGCATAGTCTTCAAGACACTCAATATTAAGTAAACTTTGTTGAGTAAATTGTTGTAAATCAAGCGTGTAATCATTAATAGGAAGTTTTAAAGTCCAATCTCTAAAATGTGTAACGTGATGACCATCTTTTTGACCACTTATATAAACAACTGCTTGATATTTATTAGGATGATCAATTTTTTCTAGCTGTCCATAACCATTTTGAGTTAAAATAATAACGCTATTTGAATGTATGACATTGTTAAGGTAAGGGATGATTGAATCAAGTTGGGTCGTCTTGACAGCAATAAATAAGACATCTACTGTTTCATTTGCTTCTTGTAACGAATGAACCGTTAGCTCATGTTGCTCATTTTGGTTGTATTCTTGAAATTGGACGGTTGAATGAGACCTCCCAAACAGTGAAACTATATGACCAGATTGATTTAATGCGTATGCGATAGCAGTACCAACTGCACCTGGACCGATTATTCCAAACTTTTTCATTTATTATTTTCCTTTCAATGTTAATATATACATAATAACAAAAATGAGAAGGTGGTACGGGATGAAAACAATTAATCAATTGTTGGCCATGAAGGAACAAAAAGAAAAAATATCCATGATTACAGCGTATGATTATCCAAGTGCTAAACAGGCAGAACAAGCTGAAATAGACACAATACTTGTAGGCGACTCATTGGGAATGGTTGTTTTAGGATATGATAGTACAGTAGAAGTAACGATGGAAGATATGATTCATCATACTAAAGCAGTTAGAAGAGGTGCACCAGAAACTTATATCATTGTTGATGTGCCATTTGGTGCAGTGGGTATTGATCATTCAACTGATATGAAAAATGCCGTACGATTATATAAAGATACGAAAGCAAATGCAGTCAAAATTGAAGGACCACATGTGACATTAATTGAAGGATGTACTCAAATCGGTGTACCAGTCGTTTCACACTTAGGATTAACGCCTCAAAGTGTAGGTATTATGGGATATAAATTACAGGCTGGTTCAAGAGCAGAAGCAGAACAATTGATAGCAGATGCGAAAGCTGTAGAACAAGCTGGTGCGGTGATGCTCGTTTTAGAAGCTATTCCTAGCGATTTAGCAGAAGTCATTAGTGAACAATTAACAATTCCAGTAATCGGTATCGGTGCAGGTAAAGGAACAGACGGACAAGTATTGGTATATCATGATTTATTGAATTATGGCTCAGAACATATCGCGAAATTTGTTAAACAATATGGTGACTTTTCAAATGGTGTAGAAGCATTAAAATTATACAATCAAGAAGTGAAAAGTGGCGCATTCCCTTCAGAAGCGCACACATATAAGAAGAAAGTGATGGGAGAGACAGGTAAGTGACACAAGAAGTAACGTTAATTAAAGACATGGTAGGTATTACATCAAAATATATAACACAAGGTAAAACAATTGGATTAGTTCCAACAATGGGTGCGTTACATGATGGACATTTAAAAATGATGAAACAATCAATAGAAGAAAACGATGTAACAGTAGTAAGTATTTTTGTGAATCCATTACAATTTGGTCCTAACGAAGATTTTGATGACTATCCAAGACCTTTTGAATCAGATTTAGAAAAGTTAAAAAAAATCGGTGTAGACTATGTATTTCATCCTACAGTAGAAGAAATGTATCCTGGTGAATTAAGTATGACGATAACAGTAGGTCACTTAGCACAAGTATTAGAAGGCAAAAAACGACCAGGACACTTCGATGGTGTTGTAACAGTCGTTAATAAACTGTTCAATATGATACAACCAACCAATGCATATTTTGGAAAAAAAGATGCTCAGCAATTAGCAATAATTGAGAAAATGGTAGAAGACTTTAATCATACAGTTAATATCGTGCCAATAGAAATCGTTAGAGAAGAAGACGGATTAGCCAAAAGCTCTAGAAATATTTATTTAACAGAAGCAGAAAGAAGAGAAGCGGTACACCTGTCTAAAAGCTTACAATTAGCAAAACAATTATATGACCAAGGTGAAAGAAAAAGTAATATCTTAATAGAAGAAATTACACAATACCTAGAGAAAAACGTAAGCGGTGAAATCGTAGAAGTAGCGATATATAGTTATCCAGAATTAGAAGAACAACACACAATAAAAGGACAAATATTTATATCACTAGCCGTTAAATTTAGCCAAGCAAGACTTATCGATAACATTATTATTTAAGTTGTAGAGAATAGCACTCCCCGAACGTCGGATATATATAATCCAACGTTCGGGGAGTTTTTATATGTAGGGTAGATTAAGAAATGAGATATATTCTGTTGAGGTTACCTCAATTTTTGAAAAAATGAGTTAAGTTGTAGATTAATTCGGCAGTTAATCGAAGAGTTCCATCAAGACATAGATTAACTCCATCATTAATCTAAGACAACATCCAATTTTATATTCCCGAATTAAAATACCCTCTTAAAATGAATGTCATATTTTAAGAGGGCTCTTTATTTCAATTCTAATATACAATTTCTATCTCATTTTCGCTACAAAATTGTTGTATTTCTTGAGGAGGGTTTTTGTCTGTGATGATTTTGTCTATATCTACCAAGTTACTATATGTTAATAAAGTTGATTGGCCCATTTTACTATAATCTGCTAGTACATATGTTTCTCTAGCTTTTTTTGTAATATGTTGTTTGATTAGATTTTCTTCCATTTCAGAATTGGACAGTCCGTTCTGTATGTTGACGCCTGTAGCTGCCATAAAGCATTTTGTTATATTGAACTTTGTTAACAATAAATTAGAGTCAATTCCTATAAAAGATCTTGTACGTGGTTTGTACTTTTCTCCTATTATAAATAGAGTGACATTCTTAAATTGAGAGGCTTTATTCATAATGTCCAAGCTATTTGTAATAATTGTGAATGATAGATTTTTATCGACGTATTCTAATATATGGATTGTTGTCGTACCGGTATCTATATAGATGATATCGTTCGCTTCAATTTGTTGTGCGGCTATTTTTCCAATATATTTTTTAGCTTGATAATTTTCGACGTTTCTTTCTTGGTAGTCGACTGCTTTATATTGGTCTTCAATGACTTCAATGCCACCATAAACCTTTTTTACGATATTCATCTCTGCTAATAGATTTACATCTCGCCTTATTGTGTTTACAGACACATTGAAAATTTCCTTCAATTCATCTATTGAAGCTGTTTTGTTCTTTTTTATGAAAGATTCGATTTCATAAATGCGTTTAGATTTCATTAGTGATTCCCCCATTTCTTACAATATACCCAAAAATTATAGATTTAACAACTATAAAAAATTATAAGTTACTCAAAAGTTGACATATTATTCAGTATATTATAATATTGTCTCAACAAGTAACCAATAGTTAATCAATATATGCTCAAATTTTTTAAATGTTGATGTAAGCGGTTACTTTAAAAATAATAACTGGAGGATTTTAAAATGGCAGAAATCTTAAAGAATTATATTAATGGTGAATGGAAAGCGTCAAAAAGTAAGGAAACAATAGATGTTATAAATCCAGCTACAAAAGAAATTATTGCTAAAGTTCCGGTTTCAACTAGAGAAGAATTAGATGAAGCAGCTCAACTTGCACAAGAAGCTTTTCAAGAATGGAAAGAAGTAGCTGTACCTAAACGTGCGAGATTATTATTTAAACTTCAACAATTATTATTAGACAATAAAGATGAATTAGCTGAAATTATTACGAAAGAAAATGGTAAGAATACGAATGAAGCGTTAGGCGAAGTACAAAGAGGAATTGAAAATGTTGAATTCGCTTCAGGTACGCCTTCGTTGATGATGGGTGATTCATTATCAAGTATTGCAACAAATATAGAAGGTACAAGTTATAAATATCCAGTAGGTGTTGTAGGTGGTATCACACCATTTAACTTCCCAATGATGGTGCCATGTTGGATGTTCCCAATGGCTATTTCAGTAGGTAATACTTTTATCATTAAACCATCTGAAAAGACACCATTATTAGTAAATAAACTTGCAGAGTTAGTTGAAGAAGCAGGTTTCCCTAAAGGTGTATTCAATGTTGTACACGGAGCACACGATGTAGTAAATGGAATTTGTGAAAATGAACATATTAAAGCTGTTTCATTTGTAGGTTCTAAACCAGTCGGCGAATATGTTTACAAAAAAGCTACTGAAAACTTAAAACGTGCACAATGTTTAACAGGTGCTAAAAACCATACGATCATTTTAAATGATGCAAACATTGATGGAGCTGTTAAAGATGTAATCGGTGCAGCATTTGGTTCTGCAGGTGAACGTTGTATGGCAGCAGCAGTCGTAGCTGTACAAGAAGGCGTTTATGATGAATTTAAAGAAAAGCTTGTACAGGCATCTAAAGATATCGTAATCGGTAACGGTTTAGAAGATAACGTATTTTTAGGGCCAGTTATTAGAGAAGAGAATGTAGAGCGTACATTAAATTATGTAGATCAAGGTGTAGCTGAAGGTGCAAAACTTGTACTAGATGGTAGAGAAGATAATAACAAAGAGGGTTACTTTGTTAAACCGACAATTTTTGAAGATGTTACAACTGATATGAAATTGTGGCAAGATGAAATATTTGCACCAGTTTTATCTATTGTAAAAGTTAAAGATTTAAAAGAAGGAATTAAATTAGCGAATCAATCAGAATTTGCAAATGGTGCGTGTTTATTTACAGATAGTGCATCATCAATTAGATACTTCAGAGAAAATATCGATGCAGGTATGTTAGGTATTAACTTAGGTGTACCAGCACCAATGGCGATTTTCCCATTCTCAGGTTGGAAATCTTCATTCTATGGTTCATTACACGCTAACGGTAAAGATAGCATTGAATTCTATACACACCGTAAAGTCGTAACTGCTCGTCATGGTAATCCACAATTTTAAGGAGTGAATATAGAGATGGCTCGATTATTAAATAAACCTGTACATCATCCATTAAGTGATGATGTACAAGTGATACATGATTTACAACCAAATGACATTCATTTAGATTATATAGGATTTAAAGTTCTAGACATTAAATCACAAGGAATTTATGAGGAATCTACAGGTGATTTTGAACTTTGTATTGTAGCTTTAACAGGAAATATTGATGTCTCAGATGGATATGACACTTATTCAGATTTAGGAACAAGAGATTCTGTATTTGAAAAAATCCCGACTGATAGCATTTATATTTCTAAAAATCATAATGTAAAAATAAAGGCTAATAAAGATTCTAGAGTTGTATTTTGTTATTCACCAGCAGATGAAGAAAGAGCAACACAACTTGTTCCAGCATCAGAAAATTCAGTAGAAGATAGAGGTAAGTATTCAAACAAAAGACATGTACACAATATACTGCCTGATACACATACTGCTAGTGAAAAGTTGCTAGTCGTAGAAGTGTATACAGATCAAGGTAATTGGTCTAGTTATCCACCTCATAAACATGATGTAGACAATTTACCGAATGAATCTTTGCTTGAAGAGACTTACTATCATGAAATGAATCCTAATAAAGGATTTGTCTTTCAACGTGTATTCACAGATGATCTTTCATTAGATGAAACGATGACAGTAGAGCATGGAGATGTTGTAGTTGTACCTGAAGGCTATCATCCAGTAGCCGTTCCAGATGGTTATAATGGATATTATTTAAATGTTATGGCAGGGCCAAAGAAAGTTTGGAAATTCTATAATCAACCAGATCACGAATGGATTATTGATAGAGAATAAGGAGTGCACAAAAATGACAAAGAAAAAACAAATAATAGCAATTGGTCGTGCTGCTATCGATTTAAATGCTAATGAAATTAATAGACCTATGGAAGAGACATCTACTTTTACTAAATATGTAGGTGGTTCACCAGCAAATATAATGATTGGTACTGCTAAATTGGGATTGGACGTTGGCATGATTGCTAACGTTTCAGATGATCAACATGGCAGATTTATTACGAATTATTTTGAAAAAGTAGGCGTAGATACATCACAAATTCATGTAGATGAAAATGGTCATAAAATAGGTCTTACTTTTACAGAAATTAAAAGTCCTAAAGAATCAAGCATATTAATGTATAGAGAAGAAGTAGCAGATTTATATCTAGCGCCTGAACATGTAGATGAATCATATATCAAAAATTCAGAATATTTACTTATTTCGGGCACAGCGTTAGCTAAATCTCCTTCAAGAGAAGCGGTATTAAAAGCACTACAATTAGCAAAAAAGCATAATGTAAAAGTGATTTTTGAACTAGATTATCGACCATATAGTTGGGCTAGTGAAGAAGAAACTTCTATTTATAGTGAATTAGTAGCAAAACAAGCTGATGTAGTAATAGGTACGAGAGATGAGTTTGACATGGTAGAACGTTACAAACCGTTAACTGATAAAGAGATAAGCGAATTACTATTTGAAGCTACACCGAATTTAGTTGTCATTAAACATGGCGTGCAAGGTTCAAATGCCTTTGATAAAGATGGAAACACATATGAGGGTAAAGCATTTAAAGCAAATGTTGTGAAGACTTTTGGAGCAGGTGATTCGTACGCAGCTGCCTTTATTTATGCACTTGTACAAGGTAAATCGGTTGAAGAAGCATTGAAATATGGAGCGGCATCAGCTGCCATAGTTGTTAGTAGTCATAGTTCATCAGAAGCAATGCCTACTGTAGAAAAGATAGAAAACTTAATTAAAGAACAATCTTAAGGTGGTATTAAACATGGTCAATACAGTGAAATTAACAACTGGAGAAGCAATCGTTAAATTTTTAACTAAGCAATATATTTCCATTGATGGCGAAGAAACTAAGTTTGTTGAAGGTGTTATGAACATTTTCGGCCATGGAAACGTACTTGGTATTGGTGAAGGCTTATCAAATTATCAAGATGACTTGAAAATTATTCAAGGAAAAAATGAACAAGGTATGGCACACACTGCAATTGGTTTTAGTAAGCAAAGTTTAAGAAAGAAAATATTCGCAGTAACTACTTCAGTAGGACCCGGTTCAGCAAACTTAGTAACAGCTGCTGGAACTGCTGCTGCAAACCATATACCAGTATTATTTTTACCGGGTGATACATTTGCAACACGTCAACCGGACCCAGTATTACAACAAATCGAGAATCCACAAAGCATTGGCATCACGACTAATGATGCATTAAAACCAGTATCTAGATATTTTGATCGAATTACGAGACCTGAGCAAATAATGTCGGCGCTTATACGTGCATTTGAAGTGATGACAAATCCACAAACTGCTGGACCTGTAACGATAGCGTTAAGTCAAGATGTTCAAGGAGAAGCATTTGATTTTCCTGAATCGTTCTTTGAAAAGCGAGTACATTACGTTGATAGATTAGAGCCTTCAGAACGTGCAATTAAAGCTGCTATTGAAACATTGAAACAAGCTAAGCAACCTCTGTTAATTGTTGGAGGAGGCGCTAAATATTCTGAAGCTCAAGAAATCATTAAAAAGCTAATGGACGAAACAAATATCCCTATGGCGGAAACGCAAGCTGGTAAATCAACAATTGAAGCATCTCATCCATTAAATCTTGGCGGATTAGGCGTAACAGGAAATTTAGCAGCTAACGTTTATGCAAAAGATGCAGATGTGATCATAGGTATTGGTACAAGATACTCAGACTTTACAACGAGTTCTAAGACAGTCATCAATTTTGATAAAGCTAAAGTTATCAATATTAATGTTAACAGAGTAGATGCATATAAATTAGATGCTGTGCAAGTTGTCGGCGATGCTAAAGTATCCGTTAAACAAATAGCAGATAATCTAGAAGGTCATCAATTTAATACGCTTGAAGTTGTTAAACGTGTAAAACAGCAATGGGACGAAGAAAGAACAAGATTATCTCAAATTGATATTCATAAAGATAACTTTGAAGCAGAAATTGCAGGTCATTTTGATCCAAAAAAATTGAATCAGTATACAACTTCACTTAATACAGAATTACCTCAAACGAACGCTTTAATCAAAGTGAATGAAACAATAGATAAAGATGCAATAATTGTTGCAGCTGCTGGTTCATTGCCAGGAGATTTAGAACGATTATGGGATACGGATGTATTCAATACTTACAACATGGAATATGGTTATTCAACAATGGGATACGAAATCGGAGCAGCTGTTGGCGCTAAAATTGCCAATCCTGATCGAGAAGTCTATGCATTAGTTGGAGATGGTAGTTTCCTAATGTTACACACTGAATTAGTAACGGCATTGCAATATAACTACAAAATTAACATCGTTCTTTTTGATAATAGTGGTTTTGGTTGTATTAATAATTTACAGATGGGTAATGGAAGCGCTAGTTTCTGTACAGAGTTTAATGATTATAACGGTAATGTGATGAATATTGATTATAAGAAAATAGCTGAAGGTTATGGAGCTGTTTCATATAGTGTAAACAATCTTGAATCACTTGAAGCAGCGATTAGACAAGCTAAACAAGAAACTAAATCTACATTAATAGAAATTAAAACATTACCTAAAACAATGACAGATGGATACGAATCATTTTGGAATGTAGGCGTATCAGAACATAGTGATAAGCCATCTATTCAAGAAGCATTTAAAGAAAAGACATTATCAATGAAGACTGCAAAACATTACTAAATTGGAGGAAAGAACGATGACAAAAATAAAAATCGGTCAAGTTGGATTAGGAAGACTTGGTCAAGTGCATGCTGAGAATATTGTGAATCACGTTAAAGATGCAGAGTTATACGCTGTAGCAAGTGTTGTTGAACAAGAGTTAGCATATGCAAGAGATACATTAGGCGTAGAAAATTGTTACACATCTTATACAGAAATGATTGAAAATGACGCGTTGGATGCAGTTGTTATCGTTTCACCTAGTGGATTTCATGCTGTTCAAATCACACAAGCTTTAGATAAAGGTTTGCATGTGTTCTCTGAAAAACCAATTGGACTTGAACTAGAAAACATTAAACAAGTTGTTGAAAAAATAGATAACAATAAAGATAAAGTATTCCAATTAGGATTTATGCGTAGATTTGATGATTCATATCAATTTGCGAAAGATGCAGTCGATAATGGTGATTTAGGAAAAATTACAGCTATGCGTTGCTACGGAATTGACCCAAGTGCTGGGTTGGATAGTTTTATCCAATTCGCTAAGAACAGTGCAAGTGGCGGAATATTTTTAGATATGTCGATTCATGATATTGATCTCGTTCGCTGGTTTACAGGTTCAGAATTTAAGACGGTATATTCCCTAGGAAATAATATAGCAGCACCTGAACTTTCAGAATGTGAAGAACTTGAAACCGGTGCATGTTTAGCGGAGTTAGAAGACGGTACAATTGCTTATTTATTAGCAGGAAGAAACGCACAACATGGTTATCATGTTGAAACAGAAATCATTGGTACTGAAGGTATGATCAGAATTGGTAATGCACCAGAGAAGAACTTAGTCACTGTATATGACAAGAACGGTGTCGTAAGGCCAACTTCAGGTCATTTTCCAGAACGCTTTAAATTCGCATTTATTAACGAATTAAATGCTTTTGTAGAATCTATTAAAAAGAAAGAACCTTCTTCAATTACTGGAACAGATGGTTTGAAAAGTACTGAAGTAGCAATAGCAATGCAAGAATCTTTCGAAAACAAGAATATTATTACTTTATGAGGTGAGTTAAATGACTAAAGATATACGTTTTGCATGTGCACCGATTGCATGGACAAATGATGACATGCCCGAATTAGGTTATGAGAATTCTTTTGAACAATGCATTAGTGAAATGGCACTTTCAGGATATGAAGGAACTGAAATTGGTAATAAATATCCGAAAGATCCAGAAGTATTAAAATCTTTTTTAGAACCTAGAGGATTATCAGTAGCAAGTGCTTGGCTCAGTTTATATTTAACGTCAGAGCCTTTTGAAGTAACTGAAGCTGCATTTATTAAACATAGAGATTTCTTGAGTGCTTTAGGTGCTAAAGTAATCGTTGTTTCTGAACAAGGTAACAGCATTCAAGGAGATTTAACGAAAGCACTATTTAAAGAAAAACCTGTATTCACTGAAAAAGAATGGCAATTATTAGTGGATGGATTAGAGAAATTAGGAAAGTTAGCTCACGAGAAAGATATGGAAATTGTATACCATCATCATATGGGTACAGGTGTACAAACAACTCATGAAATAGATGAATTAATGAAAAAAACAAGTAAAGATAACGTTTCTCTCTTATATGATACAGGACATCTTGTACTATCTGGAGAAGATCCAATAGATATATTCAATAGGCATAAAGATAGAATAAAGCATATACATTTTAAAGATGTTAGACAAAAGGTTAAAGAAGTTGTAGATAAAGACTGTAAATGCTTCTTAGATGGTGTGAAAGATGGCATGTTTACAGTGCCAGGTGATGGCGTAATAGACTTCAAACCGATATTAGATTTAATTTATCAATCAGATTATAAAGGATGGATTGTAGTAGAAGCTGAACAAGATCCAGCAGTTGCCAACCCGTTTATTTATGCTAAAAAAGCAAAAGAATATATTGAACAATATCAATAAAAATAATCATGAAATTGAGAGTGATTTAAACACCTAAGGGGAGAGGGTTATCATGAGTTTATTTGCAGCATTTTCATTTGTATTAGTCGTATTTGCAGTAGGGGTATATGCATTTTTAAGAAGTAGAAAAATAGACACTCAAAATTCTGAAGGTTATTTCATGGGTGGTAGAAGTTTAACTGGATTTACTATCGCTTCAACCATCATTATGACAAACCTTTCTACAGAACAAATAGTAGGTCAAAATGGTCAAAGTTTCATGGCTGGAATGGAAGTAATGGCGTGGGAAGTAACTGCTGCTATTGCAATTGTCATATTGGCACTCGTATTCTTGCCTAGATACTTTAGATATGGTGTAGATACGATATCTGATTTCATTGAAATGAGATTTGATACATTTACGAAACGACTCGTATCATTACTTTTCATATTTACATATGTTGTGTCTTTCTTGCCAGTTGTACTTTATTCAGGTGCACTCGTATTTAATAAAATTTTCAATATAAGTGATATGTTAGAAATTAGTGATATGACAGCTGTGATTCTTATATCAACAGTGATAGGTATAGTGGGTATTATTTACTTGTTTATTGGTGGATTATCATTAAGTGCACACAGTGATTCTATATATGGAATTGGTTTGATTATTGGAGGTCTTGCCATCCCAATTCTTGGTTTAATCATGTTTGGTGATGGAAGTTTCTTAAAAGGTTTCGACAAAGTTATACAGAATACACCAGAGAAATTAAACTCAATAGGTGCAATTGATTCTGATATCGTACCTTGGCCAACATTATTCTTCGGTATGTTCTTTAACAACTTATTCTTCTGGTGTACAAACCAGATGATTGTACAAAAAGCGCTAGCTGGTAAGAATTTAAAAGAAGCTCAAAAAGGTGCAATGTTTGTCGGTGTATTTAAAATATTTGGTGCATTATTCTTAGTGTTCCCAGGTGTTCTAGCATTTAATATGTTAGGTGACAAAGTTTCGAATCCTGATAATGCATATCCAATGTTAGTTAATGAAGTCTTACCTGGATGGGCTTATGGATTATTCGGTGCTGTTATATTTGGTGCCATACTAAGTTCATTTGTTGGATCGTTAAATAGTACAGCAACATTGTTCTCGTTAGACTTTTACAAATCAATTATGAACAAAGAAGCAAGCAACAAACAAGTTTCTAGAGTTGGGAGATTAGTAACAGTAGTTGTCGGTGTGATTGTAGTTATCATTGCACCAATGATTTCATTGTTCCCACAAGGTTTATACGCAGTGGTACAAGAGTTTAATGGTGTGTATAATATGCCACTTTTAGTACTCGTACTTGTTGGATTCTTTGTTAAACGTACATCACAACTTGGTGGTAAAGTGATGTTTATTTTACACATTGTATTGTATGCGCTTTCAAAAGTAGTGTTAACAGAAATTCATTATTTATATGTATTAAGTGTATTATTCTTCATCGATTTACTAGTAGTCATGTTATTCAATAAATGGAAACCATCTGATGAGTTTGATTTCAGTGTTAATTACGCAAAAGTAGATATAACGCCTTGGAAACATAGATATCTAGTAGGCGGTATTATCATATTTGTAGTGATAGGCACTTACATTTTATTCTCACCACTTGGATTAGCATAGGAGGAAAAGTTTATGACACTTACATTTGGCGTAATTGGTGCAGGACGTATTGGCCAATTACATATCAATTATTTAAGAACGCATAAAGACGTTAGAATTAAATGGATTTCAGATATATATTGCGACAAAATGGTGGATTGGATTAAAAAAGCAGGTATAGAAAATAAAACGAAAAACCATATGGATATTATTAATGATCCAGAAGTAGATGTTATTGTCATATGTTCTCCAACAGATACACATGTAGATATCATTAAAGCAGCATGTGCTAAAGGTAAACACATATTCTGTGAGAAACCAATTAGTTTATCTATAGATGAAGCTAAAGAAGCACTAGAAGCGGTTCAACAATCTAATGTTAAATTACAAATGGGTTTCAATAGAAGGTTTGATAAAAACTTCAAAGAACTTCAAACAATTTTAAATAAAGGTGAGCTTGGAAATATCCAAACGTTACGTATTACTTCGAGAGACCCTGAGCCACCACCGATAGAATATATTAAACGTTCTGGCGGATTATTTATGGATATGATGATTCATGACTTTGATATGGCGAGATATTTAATGCAGTCTGAAATAACTGAAGTTTATGCGACAGGTGGAGCACTCGTCAATCCGGAAATAGCTAAATATGACGATATCGATACAGCGCTCGTTACACTTAAATTTGAAAATGGTTCAATGGCTGTAATTGAAAACTGTAGAAGAAGTATATATGGATACGATCAACGTGTAGAAGTATTAGGTGATAACGGTGCAATAGATATAGGTAATGAGCAAACTACAACTTTAAATTATCACCGTGCAGATGGTATATCTAAAAATAATCCACCGTACTTCTTCTTAGAAAGATATAGTGAAGCTTACAAAATAGAAATCGATGGATTTATAGAAGCTATCTTAAATGATACAGATGTATTATGTTCAATAGAAGATGGTTATAAAGCACAAGAAATCGCAATGAAATGTAAAGAATCATTATTAGCAAATGCACCTCAATCATTATTAACCGGTCAATCAAAAACATTATAACCATAAGGAAGGTGGAACGTTAAATAATGAATACATTTATACGAAAAGCTAAAGAATCACATTATGCCATTCCTCAAATTAATGTTAATGGGTTAATATGGATAGAATGTATTTTAAAAGCTGCAGAGAAAACACGTTCCCCAATTATTTTAGGAACGACAGATAAAGTTATTGAGTTTCTTGGTGGATATGATTTTATATGTAAGACAATTAACCACAAAATAGAGTCAATGGATATAACAGTACCGGTTATTATACATCTTGATCATGGATTGAGTATAGAAGGTTGTAAACAAGCAGTAGATGCTGGTTACGACTCGGTTATGTTTGACGGTTCTAAATTACCAATCGAAGAAAATATAGCAAAGACTAAAGAAATAGTAGACTATGCGCATAAACATAACGTCATAGTTGAAGGCGAAGTCGGAGCAATCGGAGGTAATGAAGATGGCGTAATCGGTAATGTTCAATATGCACGATTAGAAGACTGTATAAGACTTGCGAAAGAAGCCAATCTAGACACACTTGCACCGGCATTAGGATCCGTACATGGTAAATACCAAGGCGAACCAAACTTAGGATTTAAAGAAATGGAAGAAATACAAGAAGCCATCGATATCCCTTTAGTATTACATGGCGCATCAGGAATATCAGACGAAGACCTAGTAAAAGCAATTAAATTAGGACACGCAAAAATAAACTTTAATACCGAAATCAATATCGCATGGAGTAATCAACTTAGACAAACACTAACAGAAGATCAAAATATTTTTAACCCCCAACAAATTTTGAGTCCAAGTAAAAAAGTTATGCAAGACACTGTAGAATCAATCATTCATAAATGTTTGTCTAACAATAGAGCATAGAAATACAATTAACACATACCCTATATAAAAACACGAACGTCAGAATAACCAACTGACAACGTTAGAAAAGACTACATCGTATCTCGGACGATGTAGTCTTTTTGTTGAAATATGCTGGGATTGAGGGAATTAATCTAAGAGATTGGGTAAGTTGTAGATTAATTCGACAGTTAATCTAAGAGATCGACTAAGTTGTAGATTAATTCGGTAGTTAATCTAAGAGATCGACCAAGTTGTAGATTAATTCGGGAGTTAATCGAAGAGTTCCACCAAAACCTAGATTAACTCCATCATTAATCTAAGACATGCTCAAAATCAACACCACACAATGAAAGGCTGGGACAAATTAATTTGTCCCAGCCTCAAATCATTATATTTGTATTGGATGACGGGATTGAAATGTACTAAATAAGCACATTTCAATCCCAACCGTTCTACTTCTATACGTTTCTCAATTCTACATGCTCACTTAGTTCTCTTGCTTTGGCATCTTTTATTTCTATGCCTTGTGCTTCTAGTTGTGCGATTGTTTCGGAGAATTGTGGTAAATATGCTTTATGTGCGATGAGTAATTCGTTCATTACTTGTTTGGCTGTTTCACCACTTTGTATTAATGGATTAATGATAAAGGCTTGTAATAATAAGCCATAGTCTCCGGTTACTGCTGCTTCTTCTACACATAGTTCCATATTTTTCATGACTTGCAACCATCCTCGTTCTGCTGGGTGTAATGAGCCGAATGCGATTGGTTGTGCGCCTGTTGCATTGATATATGCTGATACTTCAACTACGTCTTCTGGTGCTAAGTCTGGTACTGCGCCATTATTAACTGTAGAGACAACGACGTGTGTATTTTTATTTGATGCGATTGAAGCGATCGTTTCACAAGCTACGTCTGAATAGTGTGTCCCGCCTCTTTTGCTTAATTGTTCTGGTTTATGGTCCAGATGTTCATCTTTATACAGTTCAAATAATTCTTTCTCAGTTTGTCTAACTTGTTCTGCACGTGTACCGATTTCTGGATCATGATATTCTTTAAGCGCATGTTCTAGCATTTCTTCTGCGCGGTAATAATATCTATGATAGCCACATGGAATTAAATTCATTTGTTGCAATTGTTCTTCAAAAAATGATACATCAAAAATATTAGAAGGTAATGACGATGCATCTTCTACGAGCTTTTTATTCAATTGTTCTGTTACATCGTTACCTTGAGCGTCTTTTACCCGATGCCAATGAAAATGATTTAATCCTGCGAAGTGATGCGTAAGTTCTCCTTCTTTAACATTCAACATTTCAGGTTCATTAATTAAACTATTAACTGGTACGTTACATAGACCGAGTACTTTGTCCCATTTCCCATATCGTACAATTGCATCTGTCACCATACCACTAGGGTTTGTAAAATTGATTAACCAAGCGTTTGGACAGAGTTCTTTCATATCCTCAACGATATTTAATAAGACAGGAATCGTTCTTAGCGCTTTAAAAATACCACCCGGTCCATTTGTTTCTTGACCTAAGAATCCGTGAGATAACGGAATACGTTCATCTTTAATTCGAGCATCTAATAATCCTACTCTAAATTGCGTCGTTACAAAATCTGCATCTTTTAATGCTTCTCTTCTATCCAAAGATAAATGTATCGTTACATCATAAGGAGAAGCGTCCCACATTCTTTGTGCCATCTTACCGACAGTTTCTAATTTTTCTCGACCTTCAGGAATATCAACTAACCAAATTTCACTTAATGGCAAAGACTCGTAACGTTTAATAAAACCTTCCATCAACTCAGGTGTATAACTACTACCGCCACCGATTGTCACAATTTTAATACCTTTTTCCATTTAAAATACCCCCTATTGATTTCTTTCTTATACACGTTAAGTATAGAATAGAAGTAACGATTAAAGAGGCGAATGCGCTATTATCAAATGAAATTTACAAATTTCCTTCTAAAAAGATAAATGTTTGTAATTAATTTTTACAAAGGGGAGTTCTAAACATGTTATTAACCGAAAGAATGAAAGAAGATATATTTTCCGAAGCAGAACAAAGCATCATTCATTATTTGTTTGAAGAACGAGAAAAAGTAAAAACTAAAACATTAGAACATATATCTAAAGTAACGTATACACATCCTTCCACAGTGATTAGAATCGCGAAGAAATTAGGTTATGATGGATGGTTAGAATTAAAAGAACATTTCTTAGAAGAAGTAGAATATTTAAATCGACATTACGAATCAATCGATGCGAATTTCCCGTTTGATGCAACAGATAATAATATGTCCATCAGTCATAAATTAGCATTGTTAAACCAAACGACGATTAATGACACACTACATTTAATTAATAATCAAGAATTAGATTTAGCAGTAGATTATTTAGTAAAAGCAGATACAATCAAAATATTTGGACTCTACCATAATTTAATGATTTGTGAAGAGTTTGAAATGAAGATGAATCAAATAGGCAAAACTGTTAAACTATGCACATTAGAACCGCATTTTGAAATAGAAAAATCTACAAAAGACACATGCGCAATATTTATCTCTTATAGTGGAGAGAATCAAAGCATATTAAAACTATTGCCAATGTTAAAGAAGAAAAAAGTTCCAATAATCGGATTAACGAGTATAGGAGAGAACACAGTAAGTAAATATGCAGACAGTACTTTACGCATATCAACACGAGAAAAGCTTTATTCAAAAATCAGCAACTTCTCAACAAGAGATTCAATAGGATTTCTAATGGATATACTTTACGCATGTGTATACGGACAGGATTATGAACAACATACAAACTACAAAATCAATATTGCCAAGAACTTTGATCATCGCGTTACACATAATAAAATGATTCAAGAAAATCAGTAAATGAATTTAATTTCGAACAATTTTAAATTGTGTAATTAAAAAGTTAATTCATATAAAAACAATATGAATTTAGGTGTAAAAATTTAAAATATTATCTTTTTATTTATAATAATGATGATATAATTATAATATGTAAAATGTATTATTTTTCCTATTTTTAAGAAGTACGTCAATTTAATAAATACATAAAGTAGACTTAAAGTTTAAATATTTCTTTTATACATAGGATAATCGCTACAGAATAAAACAAAAAGATATATTTGATAAGGAGATTTTAAATGAAAAAAATTGTAAAGTTTATGTGCATGTCAATAGTTTCTCTTTATACTTTGAATATTTTGTGGAATATTCAAAGTACATTACAGGATTATTTACTAATAAGAGATGGAGAACATGAAGAAGACAATTAAAAAAACTTAGGGCAATAAATAACCTTGAAAGAAGAGAAAAAACATGAAAAATAAATTTGTAAAAAAAGTTGGGAATTTTCAAAGAAATAAAGGGAAATTTGTTTACGTAAATTCACGTAGAACTAAAAAGATACAAAAAAAGACTGTTCTCTTTGAAGCAGTACATGGGGATACACTAAGTGGTCATATTTATTATTTAGTAAAAGATATTGTAGATAAAAATATAAATATGAAAATATATGTATCATTGAAAAATGAAGAAGATTTAGAGCTGTTTTTACCTCAAGAATTAAAACAAAAGGTAATCTTTGTTAAACATATGTCTAATCAATATTATGAATTACTTGCAACATGTGAGTATTTAATTAATGATACAACATTTTATCCTTTCTTTAACAAACGAGAAGGGCAAAAGTATTTTATTATATGGCATGGAACTCCACTAAAGCATATGGGTAGAGATATACCTAAAATATTAGATGTGGCAAATGTTCAACGTAATTTTTATATGGCAGATCGTATTTACGTAAATAATCATAAAACAATGGAAATATTAGCGAGGACACATCATTTAAATAATATCTATACGGGGAAATTTATCATTGGACCATCTCCAAGAAATAGTATATTTTTTGATAAAAAGATACGCAATAACATTAGGACAACATTACATATAAACGACAAAAAAGCTCTTGTATATATGCCTACATGGAGAGGTAGTTTAGGTAAAGTTAAAGGTTCTGATCAAATAATGAATTTTATGTCTTATCTAGAAGATAATTTAGAAGATGACACAATCGTATATGTTAAATTACATCCATTTGAGAAAACTGTTATTCCAGATACATATGAAAAAGTAAAACCATTCCCAACAAACTTTGAAATTTATGAGTTTTTGGCAGCATCTGATGGTTTAATAACAGATTACTCATCAGTAATGTATGATTATATCAATTTGAATAAGCCTGTTATTCTATATACATATGACTTTAAAGAATATGTAGAAAATAGAGGTGTTTATGATGATTTATCCACTTATCCGTTTGAAAAGACGAATAATATAGAAGAACTTCTAGATATTATAAATAGTATTCCAAAACAAGTAGACTATAAGACATTTATAGATGAGTTTAGTGAATTTGATCAAGCTAATGGTAGCGAAATTATTGTGAATCATATGTTATTTGGAAAGGAAGATTCATCTATAGAGTCACATAATCTTCACAATGGAAAAGAAACTGTGGCAGTAGTAAGTGGAGGATTTTGGAGTAATGGTATTACAACTGCATTAATTAATACCTTAGAAAATATAGACACAAATGAAAAAAATTATATTTGTTTTTTTGAAAAGAATAAAGTGAAAAAAGAACATTACTACCGCCTATTAAATTTACCTGAGAATGTCTATTTTTATCCAACAGTTGGTGAAATGAATGGAAGCTTTAAAGATAGATTGCTTATGAAAAAATACTTATGGAATGAAAAATTCAAATTCTCAAGTGTGGAAAAACAACTTGAAAGAATGTTTAAGGAAGAGTTTAGTAGATTATTTGGTGATTTAAAAATAGATTGGTTTATTCATTATACTGGATTCGAAAGAAAAAGTGCTGAAATGATGAGACATATCAATTCTAAAACTGCTATTTGGGTACACACTGACATGTTTGCTGAATATGAAGCTAAAAAGAATTTTAGTAAAAAAATAATTTTTGGAGCCTATGAAAAAGCTAATAAAGTAGTTCTTGTCCATAATAATTTAAGAAGTAAATTAATTGAAAAATTACCGAACATTTCTGATAAAGTAGTAACAGTAAATAACTTTTTAGGTGAAGAGAGAAACAGAAATCTTTCTATGGAAAACTTATTACAAACAATCGAACCAGTACATGTTGATTACTCTTATAATGAGAATATAAAATTAAATTATAAGTCATTAGATTCAGAAGAAATGGAAATAGAAACACTCGGAAGGTATCCAGAAAAAGAAATGTTGAAAAAAAATCTGATCAAAAATGTAGAAAATGGAATAACCGAGAATAATGAGCAAAACACTAATTCAACTTTAATTACACATAAAGAAATGTTGATTAAACATATTGATAAATCATTTGATTCACTTTATCAAAATTTTATTAAAGATAGTGAATTAAGAACAACGTTTGAAAACTTATATAATAATAATGAACTTTTAATAAATGAGTATTTTGAAACGAAAGACATGAATCCAACAGTGGTTTCAGTAGATTTATTTAATAAAATGAGAATATCGAAATGTAAATTACTTGATGCGATATTTAACCCAGAAATAAAAGTCTATTTGAATATTGGAAGATATGACTATCAAAAAGGTCATGATAAATTAATAGAAGCTTTTGAGCAAGTTTATATAGAGAATCCAAATATATTTTTAATTATGATATGTCCACATGGTCCGTTGAAATCACAAACTATACAGTGGGTGAGAGAATCCGTTGCCAATGAAAATATAGTGATTTTAGGTGGGATTAATAATCCTTATCCATTACTTAAACATGTTGATGCATTTGTTTTATCTTCTAACTATGAAGGGTTAGGACTTGTGGTATATGAAGCATTATCTTTAAACACTGATGTAATTACTGTAAATTTAAAAGAAACAACTGAATATTTAAATGAAAATCAAGCAATAATTGTAGAGAATACAGTAGATGGCCTTGTTGAAGGATTTAAAATTCATTTAAATGATAATAAACAATTTGAAGAATTTGATTTTGACTATTATAAAGAAAAATCTAAACAAGAATATCAAAATGTAATTTTATAAAGGGGAGTACTATGAATAAAATAAAAAAAGCAATCATACCAGCAGCAGGTTTAGGGACGAGATTTTTACCTGCTACGAAAGCGATGCCTAAAGAGATGTTACCAATATTAGATAAACCTACAATTCAATATATTGTAGAAGAGGCATCTAGAGCTGGTATTGAGGATATTATTATTGTCACAGGTAAACATAAACGTGCGATTGAAGATCACTTTGATATTCAAAAAGAACTAGAAACAACATTGTTCGAAAAGGGTAAACTTGAGTTACTTGATAAAGTTCAGTATTCAACAAATTTGGCGAATATTTTCTATGTGAGACAAAAGGAACAAAAGGGATTAGGTCATGCAATTCATACAGCTAAACAATTTATCGGTAATGAACCGTTTGCGGTTCTTTTAGGAGATGATATTGTTGAATCTGATAATCCTGCGATTAAACAATTAATGGATCAATATGAAGAAACAGGTAAATCAGTTATTGGTGTTCAAACTGTACCTGAATCAGAAACACATCGATACGGTATAATCGAACCGAAATCTCAAGACGAACGCTTATATGAAGTAGAAAGGTTTGTAGAAAAGCCTGCGCAAGGAACAGCACCATCTAACCTTGCAATTATGGGTAGATATGTACTTTCACCTAAAATCTTCGACTATTTAGAAACACAAACTGAAGGTAGTGGTGGAGAAATTCAATTAACAGACGCTATAGAGCGTTTAAATAAAGACGATAAAGTTTATGCGTATGACTTTGAAGGCAAGCGCTATGATGTTGGTGAAAAAATTGGATTTGTTAAGACAACGATAGAATATGCTTTGAAAGATGAAGAAATGTGTGATGAAATTCAACGTTACATTCAATCACTAGATATTTAGATAAAGGGGATAGAACTTTGAAATCACAATGGGAAGAGAAAGTTTCTGAAAGCTTAGTAGAACACTTTTATAAACTCCAATCAGATGAAGAAATTGAAGAAGGATTTTCAGATGTATTATCCTTTGGAACAGCAGGTATTAGAAATACTTTTGGTATCGGTCCAGGTCGTTTAAATAAATTTACTATACAAAAGGTTGCTTTAGGGTTAGCCAAATATTTAAAAAATAAAACAGAACAACCTAAAGTAGTCATCCACTTTGATACGAGACATTTATCTAAAGAATTTGCGATTGAGATAGCGAAAGTATTAGGCACAAATGGCGTACATGTTATATTGCCAGAAACATATAAATCAACACCAGAATTATCATTTGCAGTCAGACATTTAAACACAACTGCAGGCATTATGATTACAGCAAGTCATAATCCTAAAAACTATAACGGCATTAAAGTTTATGGCTCAGACGGTGGCCAATTATTAACAGAACCATCGAAAGAACTTAGTCATTATATAGATAAAGTAAAAGATCCTTTGAATATTAAGACGACAGACTTAAAAGCATTACAAGAAGAACAAGTCGTGATGCCATTAAATGAAGCAACAACAATAGCATATAAAGCAGCGATTAAAGAATTAGTCGGTGACTTTTCAACAACATCAACAAAGACTGTTCTAACAAGCTTGCACGGTACAAGTTTACCTTTATTATCCGAAATATTAAATGATTTATCATACACTAATTATATCGTAGAACAAGCACAATCAGCGCCAAATGGCGATTTCCCAACTGTGAAAATAGCGAACCCTGAAGTGGAAGACACTTTTGAATTAGGAAAAGCATTAGCAGAACAAGAAGACGCTCAGTTGATAATCGCAACAGATCCAGATGCAGATAGAATCGGAATTGTAGAAAGATACGAAGATGGCACAACGAAATATTTCAATGGAAATGAAATAGGCTTGTTGCTTATGAAATTAAGAAACGAAGAACTATCAGATGATAAACAGAAATACATCATCAAATCAGTCGTAACAAGTGCATTAAGTGAGAAATTAGCGAAATCATTAGACATAGGCGTAATAAATGTCCTAACAGGCTTTAAATACATATCAGAACAGTTGATGAACTTAGAAAATAATCCCTCACAACTTGTCTTAGCATATGAAGAAAGCCACGGATATATAGTAGATGATATCTCAAGAGATAAAGATGCAATACAAGTAGCAGCATTACTCATAAAGTATAAAGAACAACTTGCACAAGAAGGTAAAACATTTAAAGATATATTAGAAAATATATATCAAGAACACGGACAATATAAAGATAAGACACTATCACCAACATTTGAAGGCGCAGCAGGAAGAACAAAGATCAATCAAATCATGAGCAACTTCAAACAATTAAATACAATAGAACTATCAAACTTAACACCATTGATTATAGAGAACTATATAACACAAGAATCATATAGTGTAAGAAGCGGTAATAAAGAAACTATCCACTTACCACAAACAGATCTTATTAAATTTATCTTTAAAGAAGGATTTATAGCAGTAAGACCATCAGGAACAGAACCTAAAATGAAACTGTATTTTTCTTTAGATGTAGACGATTTAGGAGAAGTAATAGATGAGTTTAAAGAGAAGTATGAGTTGGGGTAGAAGAGAATAGTGTTTAAATAAAATTTAATACAAATAAAAGAAATTAATAATAACTTTAGCAAAAGCCTTATTGAGTGTTTTACTCAATAAGGCTTTTTATTTATATTTGATGTCAATAAATGTACTTTTTAATGTATAAAGTAACTTAAAGATATATTATTAAACCTATGGAAATATTCAAATTAATATCAGAATAATTTTATTTAAAAGAAGATTATGATTAAATATAAATGAAACTCATTTAAGTAGTATATAATTATAGATAATAAATCTAGAATATTTATAAAATACAATTGTAACTACAAGTGAATGATGTATAATTAAATTGTATTAAATATAAGAGTGGAGGATTTTATGGAAGAGACTATTGACTTAAGCAAACTATTTGGAATTTTAAAGAAAAACATAAAGTATTTAATTTTTTTACCAATCATTTTTCTAGTTTTGAGTATGGTGATTACATTCGTATTTATGACACCGAAATATTCAACGTCTACACAAGTGCTTGTTAATCAAAAAAAAATAGACAACCAAATGATAGCTCAACAAGTACAAACAGATCTACAACTCGTTAATACATACTCCGAAATTTTAAAAAGTCCAAGAATATTAGACAAAGTATCTGAAAATTTAAATGACAAATATTCTAGCAATGAGCTTTCTGGAATGCTAACAGTAAGCAATCAAGCAGAATCAAAAATATTAAATATTACTGTTGAAAATGAAAGTCGTGAAAATGCGGGTAAGGTAGCTAATGAAATAGCAAACGTTTTTAGTAAAGAAGTTAAAGACATAATGAATGTTGATAACGTTTCTATACTTTCTAAAGCAGATAATAATGGAAGTAAAGTATCGCCTAAACCGCTAATAAATCTAGTGGTCGGTTTATTTTTAGGTTTAGCTGTCGCACTAACTATCATTTTCTTGAAAGAAATATTAGATAAGAGAATAAAGACAGAACAAGATGTTGAAGAACAATTAAATATACCAGTACTAGGAACTATACAAAGATTTGATCAATAAAGGAGGTTTAATAGTATGGCTATGCAAAAGAAAATAGATAAAGAAATAACGACTTTAATAACTCATAAGAAACCTAAATCAGTTGTCAGTGAGAAATTCAGAGGGATTAGATCGAACATTTTATTTTCGTCTGCAGATGATGAGGTGCAAACATTGTTAGTGACATCGGATAAACCTTCTTCAGGTAAATCAACTGTATCAGCAAATATTGCAATAACATATGCACAAGCTGGATTTAAAACATTATTAATTGATGGAGATATGAGAAAGCCAACCCAACATTACATTTTTAATCAAAACAATATTACAGGTCTGTCTAATTTAATTATAAACAAGAGTACATTTAAAGATGCAGTACATAATACTGAAGTTACTAATTTAGACGTCTTAACTTCAGGCCCGATTCCACCAAACCCATCTGAGTTAATTGGTTCAACAAATATGATGGATATATTTGAAGAACTTAAACAACAATATGATTTCATTCTTGTAGATACACCGCCTGTTAATACAGTGACAGATGCTCAATTATTTGGCGAATTAACTAAAAATGCAATCTTCATAATAGATGTTGAAAGTAATAATAAAGAATCAGTTAAGAAAGGCAAAGAATTGTTAGAGAAGTCAGGAACAAAAATTCTTGGTGCTGTTTTAAATAAAGCGCCTTTAGATAAATCATCAAGTTCTTACTATTATTATGGGGAAGATGAATAATGATAGATATTCATAATCATTTATTAGTTGGTATGGATGATGGCCCTCAATCATTAGAAGAAACATTTGATTTATTAACACAAGCTAAAGAACAAGGTATCACAGGTATTGTTGTTACACCTCACCATCTACATCCGAAGTATAACAACATATTTAGTGATGTCGATAATGCAATTAAAGATCTAACAAGTAATCAACAAATTAAAGACTTTAATATTCAGTTATATCCTGGTCAAGAAGTAAGAATAACGGACAAAGTATTAGAGGATATAGATCAACATCAAATCCAAGGAATTAATTATTCTAAATATCTTCTAATAGAGTTACCTTCTAATGCTGTACCACATTACACCAAGAATCTACTTTATGAAATTCAAACTAAAGGTTTTATACCTATCATTGCTCATCCAGAACGTAATAATGCAATTGTTCAAGATATTAATTTGCTTTATGAATTAATAAGTAATGGGGCATTAAGCCAAATAACAGCTTCATCTTTGACAGGTGAGTTAGGAAAAAATATACAGAAATTATCTATTCAAATGATAGAACATAACTTAATACATTTTGTTGCTTCAGATGCACATCATCCAAAGAATAGACCGTTCGGTCTGGGTGAATTGTTCAACACACCAAAATTGAAAAAAATGGAGCCTAATATAAAAGGCTTATTAAATAATAATGAAGCAATGATACAGAATAAAGATGTAGTAAAGGGACGACCAATTGAATTTAAGAAAAGCAAAATTTTTGGTCTATTTTAAATAGGAAATAGGGGAATGAGAATTGGAATATATATCAATTAAGCAAAGACTCATGATGCTATTAGTTATAGACTCACTAATTGTTACTTTTTCACTGTTTTTAGGATATTACATCTTAGAGCCATACTTTGAAGGCTACTCCATTAAAACGTTAATTTTATCATCATTTATATTGCTTATATCTCATCATTTATTCGCTCAAGTCTTCGATTTATATCATAGAGCATGGGAATATGCGAGTGTAAGTGAATTAATCTTAATTGTTAAAGCAGTTACAGGATCAATCATAACTACGGGGATAATTGTCTCAATAGTTACACAACAACCACCATTTTTAAGATTATATTTTATAACTTGGATGATGCACTTACTGTTAATAGGTGGCTCAAGATTGTCATGGAGAATATTTAGAAAATCCTTCATAAGTAATGAAGATAAGAAGATACCAACACTTATAGTAGGTGGTGGCCGAGGTGGTTCTTTACTTATTCGCCAAATGATAAATACACCTTATATGGGAATGGAACCAGTGCTTGTCGTAGATGATGATCCAAATAAACAAAAGTTGTCTATAACATCCGGTGTAAAGATACAAGGTTACATTTCAGATATACCAGATTTAGTTAAGAAATTTAATATTAAAAAAATTATTATTGCCATTCCAACCCTTTCGCAAAACAGATTAAGAGAAATAAATAGATTGTGTGAAGGCGCAAGAGTCGAAGTGTTTAAAATGCCTAACATAGAAAATGTCATGTCAGGTGAAATAGAAGTTAATCAATTAAAAAAAGTAGAAGTCGAAGACTTACTAGGAAGAGATCCAGTAGAACTCGATATGGCATCTATTTCAAAAGAATTAACAGAAAAAACAATACTTGTAACTGGAGCAGGTGGGTCAATCGGTTCTGAAATATGCAGACAAGTTTGTAAGTTCAAACCAGAGAAAATCATACTACTTGGGCACGGTGAGAATAGCATATATCACATACATCAAGAACTTAATAGAATATATAAAGAACAAATCGAAGTAGTACCCATTATTGCAGACGTGCAAGATAAAGAGCGTATGGAAAAAATAATGCAAGATTATAAACCATATGTTGTTTATCATGCAGCAGCACATAAACACGTACCATTAATGGAATTTAATCCACAAGAAGCAATCAAGAATAATATTTTAGGGACAAAAAATACAGCTGAAGCTGCGAAACTAGCAGAAGTTAGTAAATTTGTAATGGTTTCTACAGATAAAGCAGTAAATCCTCCTAACGTTATGGGAGCTTCTAAACGAGTAGCAGAAATGGTCATACAAAGTATAAACAATGAAACAAGGAAGACTGACTTTGTGGCAGTCAGATTTGGAAACGTACTTGGGTCAAGAGGTTCTGTAATACCACTTTTCAAAAAACAAATCGAGGCTGGTGGACCAGTAACCGTTACGCATCCGGAAATGACAAGATACTTCATGACAATACCAGAAGCATCAAGACTAGTATTACAAGCTGGAGCCTTAGCAACAGGTGGAGAAGTATTTGTGCTAGATATGGGTAAACCCGTTAAAATTGTAGATTTAGCTAAAAACCTTATCAGACTAAGTGGTTATAAAGAAGAAGACATAGGTATTGAATTTAGTGGTATTAGACCAGGTGAAAAATTATTTGAAGAATTGTTGAATAAAGATGAAATACATCCAGAGCAAGTATACGAAAAGATTTATCGAGGAAAAGTTAAAGATATTGATAAAGAAGAAGTTGAATCAATTATTTCAGATTTACTTAACAGTTACACTAAAGAAAAAATTATAAACTATACCAATAATAATATCGATAGTAATCATGATAAAACAATACAAAAGTAATAGGTGAGGATATGTTTAAAGGTAAAACAATATTAATTACAGGTGGCACAGGTTCGTTTGGTAATGCAGTAATGAAAAGATTCCTACACACAAACATAAAAGAAATAAGAGTGTTTTCAAGAGATGAGAAAAAACAAGATGATATAAGAAAAAAATATAATAATGATAAATTAAAATTTTATATTGGTGATGTACGTGACCTATTGAGTGTAGAAAGTGCTATGAGAGGTGTTGACTTTGTCTTTCATGCAGCTGCATTAAAACAAGTTCCTTCATGTGAGTTTTTCCCTATAGAAGCTGTTAAGACAAATATATTGGGTACTGAAAATGTTGTACAATCTGCGATAAGATCAAATGTAAAGAAAGTAATATGCCTTTCTACTGATAAAGCTGCTTATCCAATAAATGCTATGGGTATTTCTAAAGCTATGATGGAAAAAGTATTTGTTGCCAAATCAAGAAATGTTGATAAAGATCAAACATTAATTTGTGGAACAAGATATGGGAACGTTATGGCTTCAAGGGGCTCTGTTATTCCATTATTTATTGAAAAAATTAAAAATAAGGAGCCATTAACAGTTACAGATCCAAATATGACGAGATATTTAATGAGCTTAGAAGAAGCAGTTGAATTAGTTATACATGCATTTAAACATGCAGAAACTGGAGATATTATGGTTCAAAAATCACCTGCTTCTACAGTGGGAGATTTAGCTCAAGCATTATTAGAACTTTTTGAAGCAAAAAATGAAATTAAAATTATAGGTACTAGACACGGTGAAAAACAAGCTGAAACGCTTCTTACAAGAGAAGAATATGCACAAGCAGAAGATATGGGTGACTATTATAGAGTTCCAGCGGATTCTAGAGACTTAAATTATAGTAATTATGTGGAAGATGGTAGTAAAGAAATAACTGAAGCGTATGAATATAACTCAGATAACACATACCAACTATCAGTAGAAGAAATAAAAGAAAAATTATTGTCATTAGAATTTGTAAAAAATGAACTAAATAGTTATAAAAATAAAGCTTAAATAGGAGGTTTATATGAAATCAATCGTAATTACCGGTTCAAATGGCTTTGTAGGAAAAAATTTAAAATTTGATTTAAAGCAAACGACTGATTATCAAATTCTCGAAATATCAAGAGATACTTCTATTGAAGATAGAAATGAATATTTAACTAAAGCAGACTGTATTGTACATTTAGCAGGTGTAAATAGACCAGAACATGAAAGTGAATTTTATGAAGGTAACGTATCACTCTTACAAGAAATGTTAGATATAGTTAAAAATAATCCTAATAAACCTTCTATTATTTTGTCATCTTCTATTCAGGCAAATGCAGATAATTTGTATGGTAAAAGTAAAAATGAAGCTGAAAGTTTACTAAATAATTTCTCAAAAACATACGGTAACAAAGTTTATATTTATCAATTCCCAAATTTATTTGGTAAATGGTGTAAACCTAATTACAATTCTGTTATTGCTACATTCTGTAATAATATTGCTTGTGGTAAAGAAATAAAAGTGAATGATAGAGAAATCATGTTATCACTAAATTATATTGATGATGTTATCGCGGAAATAAAAAGAGCAATTGAAGATAAACCTACAATTGTTGATAACAAAGTTGAAGTACCTAATGTTTATAAAAAGAGTTTAGGAGAAATCAGTGACTTAATTATTTCATTCAAAGATTCTAGAGAAAAGAGATTCTTACCTAAATTAGATGATTCATTTGAAAAAGCTTTATATAGTACTTATTTAAGTTATTTACCTAAAAATGAATTTAGTTATCCTCTTAAAATGAATGTTGATGAAAGAGGTTCTTTTACTGAATTCATAAAAACACCAGACAGAGGACAAGTATCGGTCAATGTTTCAAAACCAGGCATAGTTAAAGGTAATCATTGGCATCATACTAAAAATGAAAAATTCCTAGTAGTTTCTGGGGAGGGCGTTATTAGATTTAGATTACCGGATTCAGATGAAGTCATTGAATATCATGTTTCAGGTGACAACTTGGAAGTAGTTGATATACCAGTAGGATATACACATAATATTGAAAACTTAGGTACTGAAAATATGGTAACTATAATGTGGCTTAATGAGATGTTTGATTCAGAAAATCCAGACACATATTTCCTGGAGGTTTAAAAATGAATAAATTAAAATTAATGACAATCGTAGGTACAAGACCAGAAATTATTAGATTATCAGCTACTATCAAAGCTTGTGATAAATATTTTAATCAAATATTAGTACATACAGGACAGAACTATGATTACACTCTTAATCAAGTGTTTTTCGAAGAATTAGAATTAAGAGAACCTAATCACTTTTTAGAAGCCGTAGGCAAAGATTTAGGTGAAACAATGGGTAATATTATAGCTAAATCATATGAAGTATTAACTAAAGAACAACCTGATGCACTTCTTATATTAGGAGATACTAATAGTTGTTTGGCAGCAGTATCGGCGAAAAGATTAAAAATACCTGTATTTCATATGGAAGCAGGTAACCGTTGTTTCGATCAAAATGTACCTGAAGAAATTAATAGAAAAATAGTCGATCACGTTAGTGACGTAAATCTACCATATACAGAACATAGTAGAAGATACCTATTAGATGAAGGATTCAAAAAAGAGAACATCTTCGTAACAGGTTCACCGATGCGAGAAGTTTTAGAACAATATGAAGATAAAATTAATACAAGTAATGTACTAACAACACTAAATCTTGAACCAAACAAATACTTCTTAGTTTCAGCACACAGAGAAGAAAATATTGATATAGAAGATAACTTTAATTCATTAATGAACGCCATTAATGAAATAGCAGAAAAATACCAATTACCAGTAATTTATTCAACACACCCTAGAAGCTGGAAAAAAATCGAAGAAAGATCATTTGAGTTTCATCCTTTAGTGAAACAACTGAAACCATTTGGTTTCTTTGACTACAATGCATTACAAAAGAACGCATTCGTTGTCCTTTCAGATAGTGGAACATTGTCAGAAGAATCATCCATGCTTAAGTTCCCAGGCGTTCTAATTAGAACATCTACAGAGCGACCAGAAGTATTAGATAAAGGTTCAGTAATTGTTGGTGGAATTAAATATGATAACTTAGTTCAATCCGTGGAACTCGCAAGAGCAATGCAAAACAATAATGAACCAATGATTGATGCGATTGATTATAAAGATACAAATGTTTCTCAAAAAGTAGTGAAGATTATACAAAGTTATACGGAAATTATTAATAGAAATACTTGGGGGAAATAATGAGAATATTAAATATCGTTTCAAGTAATGTTGTTACAGATCCTAGAGTAACAAAGCAGTTAGATACAATAAGTAGTTTAACTAAAGATTATTTAGCAATTGGAAAAAATAATGAATTAGCTACAAAAGAAAGAATAGAAAAATATAAATATAATTTCAAGTTATTTGGTAAGACAAGTGAAAATGAAAATATAATACAGAAAATATTTAGAAGATCTACATTTGGTTACTGTGTAATCAGAACAATTTATAAGTATAAACCAGATATTATTCATGCAAATGATTTCGATGTATTATTTATGGTAAAAATTAGTGGATATAAAAAAGCGAAAGTAGTATTCGATGCTCACGAAATATATTCAAAAAATATGTTTGTTGATAGCAAACCAATGTTATCAAAAATTGTTCAAAAGTTAGAAAAGAAATTCACTAAAAACATACATGCATTTATAACTGTAAGCAACGCTGCTAAAGGTTATTATCTTTCTCAAGGTTATAAAAAAGACCCGATAGTAATAACAAATGCGCCAATTAAAGAAGATATTGTTCTAAAAGATATTAAAAATAATAATTTCGAAGTTATATACCAAGGACAATTAGTATCTAATAGAGGATATGAAGAGTTTTTAAAAGCAGGGAAGTTTATAAATGATGAAAATATAAAATTAATTATTAGAGGTTTTGGCCATTTAGAAGAAGAACTTAAAAGTTCTAAAATTAAAGAAAAAATTAATAATGTATATGTAGAAGACCCTGTTGAAATGAGTCAATTAGTGAAATCTATGAGCACTAGTGACGTAGGTGTTGTACTAACTAAACCAACTTCTATTAACTTTGAATATACGGTATCTAACAAAATTTTTGAATGCTTACATGCTGGATTGCCTGTGATTTTATCTCCTGTGAAAGAACATATTTATCTAAATGGTAAGTATCAATTTGGAGTTATATTAGATGAAGTTACACCTAAAAAAATAGCCGAAGCAATTATTAAATTAAAAGAAAATCCAGAATTATATAAAGAACTTAAAGAGAATGCAATTAAAGCTTCAGAAGTATTAACATGGCAAAAAGAAAGCAAGAAATTAATAGAAATATATAAATCTTAATCTGTTAATAAGTATTAAAGAAAAGTGGAGATTATGAAAAAAACAAAAGATATAACAGTTAATATTTTAGCGACCGTTATTCCTATAATAGTAATGCAATTAATACTTATCCCAATCTATTCGAGAAATAATACAAGTGAAGATTTTGGTGAATTTTTATTAATAATAACGTTAGTAAATATATTAGCAGTAATACTTGGGAATACATTGAATAATATAAGGTTAATTAACAAAGATGATAAAAATATTAAAGAGTATAAATATTTAAGTACTTTAATAATGTTGGTAATTGGAAATATTGTGATTACAACGACGTTTCTTTTGCTATGGAAAATTGATAAAGGTGACATTATTCTTATAAATTTATGGGGAACTGGATTACTAGTGAGAAGTTATATTTTTGTATATTTAAGATTAGAATTTAAATATTTAGAAATACTGTGTATAAATATTTTAGGTGCAGAAATCTTAGGTATAGGTTCTTTATTACTTTCTTATAATCTAGTAAATATATATCTAGTATTATCTGTATCTGAAGCAATAATAATTATTTTTATGATTTTATATAGTTTGAAATATTTCAAGGAATTTAAAATTCAATTTCTACATAAAGAAAAAATGAGAGACTTTAGCTCACTACTAGGATCTAATATTATTTTAAACCTATTAAATTATTCAGATAGAATTTTGATTGGAGTAGTTTTAGGAGCAAAATATGTACCATTATTTTTCATCTCTACTATTGTAGGGAAATTATCGAATTTAATTATAAATCCTATGGTTACAGTGTTATTAAGTTATGAAGTAGATAATAAAGCTTCTCTACCCAAGAAAAATATTTTAAAATTCTTCTCTTTAATCATTCTATTATCAATAATATTATCCATTATCATTACATTTGTATCATATATAATCATAAAAAATCTATATCCTGATTATCTTGAAAATGTTCAAGGCATAATATATCTATCAAACCTTGGCGTTATATTATTATCAACTACAGCAATTTTACAAATGAAGATTATTGCTAAGAGTAAATTTAACTTGAACCTAGGTATAAATATAATAAGCCTGATTATACTAACATTATTAAGTGTAATATTGATGAATTACTTTGGAATAATCGGATTTTCTATTGCGCTTGTTTTGTCTTCTTTACTAAAACATTTATTAATTTATATATCAATTAATAAAAAATTAGGAGATGAATAAATGACTATTTTCCTATTTGTTTTAATATCAGCAACATATATCTATTTTTTATTCAAATATAACTTTAGGTTTATAAGTTTATTTTGGATTGTAATGTTTTCTATTAGCCTATTACTGCCAGTTTTTATAGATAGAAAATTTTCATACGGATATATTATAAGGGACATTGCATATCACAAACTTAATTTAATATATTTAATTTGTTTAATAGTTTTTATTATAAGTAACCTACCATTTCAATTAAGAAAAATACGGTTTAGCAATACTAAGGTTAAAAAAATTGAATACGGTACTTTAAAAAGGGCTAATTTCTTATATTGTGTTTTATCTGTTTTGCTAATTATTATACTAGGCATTGAAGTAGTGACTACAGGTACTAGTTCAACTTTAGAATTAAATTCATGGATTAAAATGATGCAAGCTTCGATACTATTGGGTCTACTTTTTACATCTTATTTAAGTCTCCTATACTCAAATAATAAACATCAAACTATAAAGAATTTAATAATATTATTATTTGCGATAATTTTTGCAGTACTTTTTATATTTGGCAGACGAATTTTGATATATCCAACTATAGCTGCAATTATACTTTTTATCTATAAAAAAAGAATTCAACCAAGCATAACAAAAATTAGTATTTTAAGTATAATATCCATTTTTATTGGATTACCTTTACTAATGAGTATTAGAACATTGGGAATAAAAGAAGGAATCATCAATTTTATTGGAATAATAAAAGGGGATTATGATCAATATTTGAATTATTTAGCGATAGGAACCGATGTGACTTATTCTTATTCATTAGCGGCAATTATCCTTACAGAAGATATTAGAGTAACTTTTTTAACTTTATTTAAACCTTTCTTTATATTTATACCAAGAAGCATTTGGCCAGATAAACCTGAGGCACTTTCTGAGGCATTAGTTCATAAAATGAATTTACCTTTTGATAAAGGAATGTCTATTCCTCCAGGACTAGTGGGTGAGTCATATGTTTATTTTGGTATTGTTGGAGTTATTCTTGTTAGTGTTATTTTCGGAGTAATATGTGGTATTGCAGATAATTACAGTCAACATTTAATTAATCATCCAGATGGACGAAATAGTATTAATTTAATAATGATAGTTATAGTAATGATACAAATAATTATGGGTTCAATTAGAGGAGACACGGCTACTAATATTCAAGAGGCTTTATATTTGTTTTTACCTTTATTGTTAATATTACATTTTTCAAAATATAAAATTAAAATATAAGGAGTAATCAAATGAAATTATCAGTTATAGGCTTGGGGTATATTGGTTTACCTACAGCGTTATTATTCGCATCAAAAGGTTTAGAAGTTACGGGTATTGATGTAAATAAATCTGTAGTAGAAAAATTGAATAACAAAGAATTACATATTGAAGAAAACGGTCTACAAGAATTATTAGTACAAACAATTGATTCTAAAAATTTCAAAGCTGCAACTGAATTAGAACATTCTGATTATTATATTGTTGCTGTTCCGACACCTCATTTAGAGGATAATAGTTGTGATGTTTCATATTTAAAAGATGCAGTTATGAAACTTAAAAATGTTATTAAAAAAGGTGATACGATAATTGTTGAGTCAACTATTGGTCCTAGAACAATGGAAGATATTGTACAACCTATGATTGAATCATTTGGTTTTACTGTTGGTGAAGATATTTATCTTGCTCATTGTCCTGAAAGAGTTTTACCTGGAAAAATTATTCATGAAATGATTCATAATAATAGAATTATTGGTGGTATTACTGAAGCATGTATTCAAAAAACTATAGAATTATATAAGCGATTAGTTCAAGGGAAATTACTTGAAACAAAAGCGAGTACTGCAGAGATGTCTAAGTTAATGGAAAACACATACAGAGATGTGAATATCGCTTTAGCGAATGAATTAGTTAAAATTAGTGATAATTTAAATATTAATGCGTTAGATGTCATTAAATTAGCAAATGAACACCCTCGTGTAAATATTCATTTACCTGGCCCAGGTGTTGGTGGTCATTGTTTAGCTGTTGATCCATATTTCATTGTCGCAAGTGACCCTGAGAATTCAGAAATAATTGCAAATGCACGTAGAATTAATAATAGTATGCCTAAATATGTAATTGAAAAAGTGAATAGTATTATGGAATCCATTCAAGGTAAAAAATTAACAGTTCTTGGTTTAACTTATAAAGGGAATATAGATGATATAAGAGAATCTCCAGCATTAGATATTTATCATGAATTAAAATTGAAATCTAAATATGAAGTTGTTGCACAAGATAGCCATGTACAACTTGACTGGGTTGAAAATGATATCACAAAAGCACTTGAAAATAGTGATTTAGCATTAGTTCTAACTGATCATAATGAGTATAAAGATTTAGCTAACTATGTGAATGGCACAATGAAGCAAAATATTGTGTTTGATACTAAAAATATTGTTGAAAATACAGAAGAAATTAAATATTACAATTTCAATAACATTTATAGTACAAAAGAGGTTTAAAATATGAAAACCAAGAAGATATTAATCCTTTGTCAGTATTTTTATCCTGAATATGTTTCATCAGCAACGTTACCAACACAAATGGCTGAAGATTTAGTAGATAAAGGTATAAAAATAGATGTTATGTGTGGTTGGCCATATGAATATTCCCAATCACATAAAACATTAAAAAAAGAAAAGTATAATGGAATAAATATTAGAAGGTTGAAATATGCTCAATTTAATAATAAGTCAAAAATTGGTAGACTAATAAACTTTTTCTCGCTATTTGCAATGTTCTTAATTAATATGCCAAGAATGTTGAAATACGATCATATTTTAGTTTATTCTAATCCTCCAATTCTACCTTTTATACCTGATTTGATACACAGAATATTTAAGAAGAAATATTCATTTGTTGCGTATGATATAGCACCAGATAATGCAATTAAAACAAGGGCTACTAAACCAGGTAGTATGATTGATAAGATAATGAAATATATTAATAAACATGTTTATAAAAATGCAGAGCAAGTTATTGTCTTAGGTACTGAAATGAAAAATTATATATTAGAGAATAAAATTTCTAATAATAAAAATAATATTCATGTTATACCTAATTGGTATGATGAAAAAACATTAAGTAAAGACACAGTATATAATGATGCTTTTAAAGATATTAAAAGTAAGTATAATAAAATACTTTTATATAGTGGAAATATGGGACAGCTTCAAGATATGGAAACGATAATGCAATTTCTTAATGGTGTTAAAGACAACAAAGAAGTAGCTACTGTTTTATGTGGACATGGTAAGAAGAAAGAAATAGTAGATAATTTTATTAAAAATAATAATATAGAGAATGCTTTTGTTTATGATTTTCTTACTGGAACAGATTATTCTGATGTACTTAATATTGCAGATTGTTGCATTGCTTCACTTGTACCCGAGGGTATTGGTCTAGGAGTACCAAGTAAAAATTATGGATATTTAGCTGCTGGAAAGCCACTTATCGCAATTATGGATAAAGAAACAGATATTGTTAAACAAATAAAATCTTATAATGCAGGTCTTCATGTCAATAATCAAGATTCTCAATCGATTATAAACTTTGTGGAAAATAATAGTCTTAAAGACTTTGAACAAATGGGCAGTAATGCATATAAAATTTACAAAGAAAATTATACAAGAGAATTAAGTACAGAAAAGTATTATAATTTACTGAAATAAAGGTGGAGAATTATGAAAAAGTTATTTGATATATGCAGTTCTTTATATGCAGTGTTTATTTTTTCACCAATATTAATCGTTACATCTATAGCTATTAAACTAGAATCTAAAGGTCCAATCGTTTTTAAACAAAAACGACCTGGTATAAATAATGAAATCTTTAATATTTATAAATTTAGATCTATGAAAGTTGAAACACCAGATGTAGCAACTGATAAAATTAATGCAAATATGTACATTACTAAATCAGGACGTTTTATTAGAAGAACTTCAATCGATGAATTGCCTCAGTTATTTAATATTATTAAAGGCGATATGTCTGTAGTTGGTCCAAGACCAGCTTTATATAATCAATATGATTTGATTGCTAAAAGAACGAATGAAAATATACATACAGTAAAACCTGGACTAACAGGCTTAGCACAAGTAATGGGTAGAGATGATATTACAGATGATCAAAAAGTTCAATATGATAAATATTATGTTGAAAACCAAACTTTCATTTTAGATATGTTTATTATATACAAAACGATTAGAAACACGATAACATCCGAAGGTGTGAAACATTAATGGGAAAAACAATTTTAATCACTGGTAAGAATGGATATGTTGGAAATCGTTTAAATGGTTATTTAAAAGCACAAGGTCATGTTGTTGATCAAATTAATGTTAGAGGAAATCAATGGAAAGCATTAGATTTTAGTAAATATAACGTCGTTATACATTTAGCCGCAATTGTACATAATAATAACCCAAATGCTACTATGGTAGATTATATTAATGTAAATTACCATTTAACTAGAGAAATAGCTGAAAAAGCTAAAACCGAAGGCGTAAATCAGTTTATATTCTTTAGTACAATGTCAGTATTTGGACTTGATGGCGAAGTAGGGAAAGAAGTTATTATAAATAATAACACTTTAACTAAACCAACAACTTCATATGGAATATCAAAACTACGTGCAGAAGAAATGTTACGTGAAATTCAATCAAATGAATTTAAGGTAGCTGTTTTAAGACCACCAATGATTTATGGCGAATCAGCACCAGGTAATTTTAGTAAGTTAATTAAACTATCTAATATTTTACCTCTATATCCTCGAATTGATAATCAAAGAAGTAGTATATATATTGAAAATCTTGAGATTTATATTAATGAACTTATTGAGAATGAAGGTTCAGGCATATTACACCCTCAAAATAATGATTACTTAAATACGAATCATGCAATTTTTAAAATGAGAGAACTACAAAATAAAAAAAGCATGAGTATTAAATTACCAAACAGTTTATTAAAATTATTTGGCAAAGTATCAATCTTCAATAAATTATATGGAAACTTAGCATATTCAAAGGATATAGATGAAGTAAACTATAATGATAAATTTATTAGCGAAGCGGAAACTTATGTTCGAACATTAAATAAGTAATATTAGTAAATAACAGCAAATTATAAAATTGTTAGAATCAAATATTAAGAACCACATTAAACTCTCTATAAATATAGAGGGTTTTTTAATTTTTTCGTAAAACTATTCAAATTGATAAATTCAGAACCCATATAAATTTTTTTGAATAACTCTTTCTGTTAATTTTTATTAGCGTATTTATATTGTTTGTAATTAGTATGAAAATAAAACATATTGGGAATAACTGATGGTAATAATGTAATTGTTTTCATTTTCGAGTAATGTAAATTTTTAATTAAAATTGTAAAAATAAATTTTACAAAAGTAAAGAAATATAGTTTAATAAGAATATTGATTAAAAAATAGGGAGAGGTAAATCCTTGAAAAATATAATACTTGTATTTATAGTTTTTTGTCTTACAATATTCTCTGCTTATTTCATGATAACAACTGATTCTAAGCAAGAAGATAAAAAAGATTCAAAACAAGAAAAAACAGAACAAGCATCTAAGAAACAAGAGAAAAAACAGAACAAAGAAGAAAAAGGATTAGATATTAAAACTCAAAAAGATTTATCTGAAATTATATATAGCGAGAAAGATGAACAGATTAAGATGAATGCTTATAATGAAGCAATTGATAAAGAAATCATACCGAGAAGTAATAATTATCAAGAAGCTGTATATGCTTATGAAGAGTCAGTATGGTTGAAAAATAATACGGGAACCGAGTAGTTAAATATACATATCATTTTCATCTCTATAATTATTAATTGGAGGGGTATAAATTGCACGTAAAAATATTAGGTTTTAACCTTTTTGCTAAGGGAGGTACTTCAAGAAGTAATATTAATTTAATTAAAGCATTTGTTAAATCTGGATATAAAGTAACTTATTATAATTTCAAAGATTATAACCAAAGTGATTTATTTAATACTATGATTAATGAAGGTTTATTAGATGATAATCTTGAGTTCCAAAAATATATAGATGCAAAAGAATTAGGGGATTGTGACAAATTAATATTAACGAGAGAAACATTTTTCTATATTGCTAGGGATGTTAAACAAGTTGATAAAAAAGTTCAAATTATTGGTGAAATACATGGACCATTAGCTTATATTTCTGATGAAGCAGATTTAGCTACAGATGCTATAGATGCATTTAGAGTAAGTACTGCCAAAATTAAAGAAGATTTTATAGAAAAATATGATGTCAATTATGTATTTAATCAATACGTGGAAGCTTCACATATTAATCTAAGTTTGGAACCTAAAAATACTAAACGTAATTTACTGATTAAAGCTAGATTTGAAGATGAAATAAAGGATATTTCTTATGTAATTAAATTAATGAATTGCATAGTTAATGTAAAAGGATATGAAGATATAAATCTTTATATTAAAGGTTATGGACCGTCGGAAGTATTATACAATAATTTAGTGAAGTATTATGGATTAAAAAATAATGTACATATAAATAAGAAAGAACCATTAACATATATTTATGTATCATCATCACCATATGAAACATTAGGATATTCAATTTTAGAATCGATTGCTGAAGGTAATAAAGCTTTCATTTACACAGGTAAAGACGATGTTTTAAATGACATATACAATAGTTTTAGATCTATTAAGTTTATGCAAAAAAATATTGAAATCGATTGTAATAATTTAATTAATTTTATAAATGAAAAATACACTAAAAAAGATAGAGTAGAAGATGTTGAAAAATTAAAAGCGGAATTTTTAGATCGTAATTATGCAGATGACTTCTTAAACAACGCTACAGATTGTATAAATAATTCTAAAGAAAAAATTATTAATAACAAAATAATTAAGAATAAAAATCAAAATAAAAATGAGAATCTAGATAAATTTAGGGACCTCTATGAAAAGCTAAAAGAAAAACCAGTACTGAATAAAATAATGCAAAACGATAAAATTTTTGGTTATGCAAAAAACAAATATTTAAGTAAAAAAGTTAAAAATGAAATGGATATGTTTAACCAAATAGTACCATCTTCAAATAAAGTATTTATTGAATCTTTCCACGGTAATAATTTCAGTGGTGATCCTAAATATATTGCCTTATATATACGAGAACATTTTCCAGAAAAACAAGTTTTTGTTAGTTCAAGAAACTCTCTAGTTGATATCGAAATAAGAAATTGTGATGTAACTCCAATAAGATTTGGAAGTACAGCTTATTCTAAAATATTTAGAGAATGTAAATATGTATTTGTAAATGGCAATACACTCGATAAAGTGTATAAACATGATGATCAAGTGTTTATTCAAACTTGGCACGGACTCCCTCTTAAGAGAATGGTCAATGATTTAACTGATGTTAAAGAAAGAAATGACCAAGTTAATGCTTTTCTTCCAAGAATGCAAAAATGGGACTATCTATTATCCTCTTCATTAGTTAATACAATGTTATTTAAATCAGCTTTTCTGACTAAAAATAATAGTAATTTAAAAATTCTTGAATATGGGGCACCAAGAAATGAATATTTATTGAATGATAATGAAGATGAAAAAAGACGAATTATGTCTAAATACTTCTTTACTAATGTTAAAAATAAAAAATATATTTTATTCTGTCCAACTTGGAGAAAAGAAAAAAGACAAAATCTATCTTCAATAAATCTGAAAAAATTATTAGGATTTTTACCAGATGAATATGAAATTATTGTTAAACTACATCCAAATGAAGCTCACTTAAGAGGGAAATATAGTAATTTAGACAAAAGAATTCATTGTTTCTTTAATGAATTTGTTGATATACAAGAATTATATTTAATATCAGATTCAATGCTTACTGATTATTCATCTACAATATTTGATTATGCACATTTAAACAAGCCAATTATATTAATTCAAGAAGACACACAAAGTTATAACGAAAAAGTTGGTTTCTATTTTGACATATTTGAATTAGGTAGCTTCCCAATAGCTAATATGGATGAAAGAAGACTAGCACAACAATTAACTAATTTTGAATATATGAATTACTCTAAGATGACAAATAGATTATTAACTTACGATAGTAAAGAATCTACAAAAATGATTTTAGATACTGTTTTTGATGAAAAATAAATATCTACTATAACTGAATAATTAATATTTAGTTAATATAAGTGAAAGAAAGGGAAGAAAATGTCTGTTAAAATAGCAACTATCGGTTCGTGCGTTACGCGAGATAATTTTAATACTAAGTTTAATCCTAACTATAAAAATTTTTTACAAATAATAGATCATCAAAATCAAACTGCTATTCCTAGTTTGATGTCTAATCAATTAGAGTTAAATGTAAGTAAAGAATTTGTAGAAAAAAATTCTTATGTTCAATCTTTATTGCATAAAGAATTTTCAAAAGAGTTTTTACAAAAACTAAAAAATGAACAACCTGACTATCTTATATTTGATTTGGATCCAGATGTGAAATTTGGATTATTAAAAATTAATGAAAATGAATATATAACTAATAATCCAAACTTTAAAAATATACCAGAATTAAAAGATGCAACTAGACTAAACTTGTTGGAAAATTATGATGAATATATTGAAGTATGGGAAAAATATTTAGAAATTTTCTTTGATTTTATAAAAAGAGAGATACCTAACTGCGAAGTTATATTGGTTAAAGCAAGATTTTCAGATAAGTTTGAAGATGGAACAACCTTAACGAGTCTCAGAAAAGAAACGGGAATAGCTACACAAGAATTTGAAAAAATGAATAAAATTTGGAATCATTTAGATGATTTTGTGATAAACAATTTTAAGGTTTCGGTTCTAGATATGACCGATAATGATTTCTATTTAGATAAAAATCATTTATGGGGACCATATTATTTACATTATGAGCCTAAATTCTATAATACATTCTTAAATAAATTAGTTAAAATGATTTCGAGTAGAAAAAATGAGCATATTAGTCTTTCTGGTGAGAATAGAACTATCCAAAGAATATATTTAAATGAATCTTATGAACTTTTAAATACTAAAGTTGTAGAGGTTGTTTTACAATCTGATAAAAATTTAATACAACGGGCTAGAAGAGATAAAGACATATACAATTTATATAAAGAATTACTGAAGAATGACTATATTTTATATTATCATTCTAATGGAATCTCACGTTTATATAAAAGAGAATTTATAAACGAATTATGGAAACGTCAAGACTTGTATAAACAAGGAGATGTTTTTTATACACTTGATGAACCTAAAGAAAAAAAGAAAAATAATAGTCAAAATAAAAATAAACTACTAGTTATATTTACTTGTATGCCAAGTGCAGAAAAATACGATCACTATTTAATGACAGATAGAATGTTTCCTACTTTCTTTAACACAATTGAACGAAGTTTAGTTAAAAATGTTTATACTATGAGAATAATGGATTTGAATTGTTCTCATGGTTCTCATTATATTAATACTATTAATTATTCGAATATGGAGTCAGATATTGTTGAAGCTATAAACAGAGTTAAAAATGAATTAAGTTTAAATGATGAAGATATTGTACTTTATGGTGCTTCAAAAGGTGGAACAGGTTCATTATATTATGGCTCTAAAATGGACTTGCAGTGTTTAGCAGTAGATCCTATATTAAGTTTAGGTGAGTATAATATTAAGGATGAACATTTCTTAAAGGATATTAGAATAGAAGATATAACTGACCAAGTAAATAACAATTTATATAATAAGAGTAAATCTGAAAAATATATAATTGGTTCAGAAAATGTCCCGTTCAATTTTGATAAGATTAATAAAATTGAAGGAGATAATTTGAGGAAAATCAATAAAATAGATGAGCATATTAAAAGTCATCCAGATGTATCAAGAAACACTGTACCTGAACAATTAATGATTTTAAATCAAATGTTATTAAACAATAGTTTAATTAAATAAAAAGAAAGCCTATCACAACCGATAGGCTTTCTTTTTTTACCTTTATTCTTCCACACCTAATTCTTTCTTTGCAATACTTTCATAAGCCGCTTCTCCGGACTCTATTGCAAATTCTGCGATAAATAGTGGGAAGACTGCATTGAGTTCTATGACATGCTCTTTCATTCTTGGCCATGTGTTTCCTCCTGCTTTTTTATAAGCAGTTATGAGTTGTTCTAAACCTTCTTCACCGAATACGCGATGATGTCCCATGAAATCCATTGATGGATCAGAATGGGTTGCTTCTGTCCAGTCTATCAGTCCTGTTACGTTTGCTTCGCTATCTACCATTATATGTCCTGGGTGTAAATCACCATGTATCATTGTTGCATGTTCTGGCCAGAGTTCGTCATTGTCTATCCATCTTTGCCACCTGTTCCAAATTTCACTTGATACACCATACGTCTCTTTGACTTTATGCATTCTATTTTGAAAGTCTCTTTTTATTTCGTGTATAGTTTTTGTAGAGATGTGTTTATTAGTTATTATATTTTCTGGTATACCATGTAAATCAACAAGTATTTCAGCTAATGTGTTTACAAAATTATCGGGAATGGGTTTGTGCTCAATTTCCCATACATAATTCTGTATTTCAGGATCAATTGTTGCTACGGGTATGCCTTGAAGTATTGGATATGCGATAAGGTCTTCTTCATGTACTTTCCATTTTGGTACTTCAAATGATACATGTTCTTGTAGAAAGTCTACAATTTGTTTTTCAGAATGGGTACGCTTATATACATCTGCACGTCTTGGTATTCTCAATACCCATTTTTGTCCATGTTCGTCTTCACCGAAAGCAACTTGA
>NZ_MWJM01000013.1:0-69824 GCF_002018435.1 Mammaliicoccus fleurettii
CACTCTTTGAAGTACTATAAGTACTCAATTATTGGAATTAACGTTGACATATTGTCATTCAGTTTTCAATGTTCATTTTATAAAAAATCTGGAGCGGGTGATCGGAATCGAACCGACAACATCAGCTTGGAAGGCTGAGGTTTTACCACTAAACTACACCCGCTTAGTTATATTATTAAATTGATGAATGGTGCGGCCGAGAGGATTTGAACCTCCACGGGATTACTCCCACTAGGCCCTCAACCTAGCGCGTCTGCCATTCCGCCACGACCGCGCATGGTTTGCAGTTCTTAAATCAATATGTTGTTCAAGTGACTGTCATTAATTATATTACGTTGAGTTTACAAAGTCAATACAAACACTCAACTTTTTAATGTAATTTTACATTGCTTACAAACTCTTAAAACTTTGTTTCGTTTTGTTTAAGCAACGTTTATTATCATACGACGTTTCATCCATTTCGTCAATAACTTTTCTTCACTTTTTTACAAAAAAAGTACTACACCTCAAATTATTAGTGTAGTACTTTCCTTATTATTATTTATGACATTTTTCTTAACTTTCCACCACAGCGTCCACACCTGTATTTTACTGTGTTGACCTTTCTAATACGCTTAAACTCTAATTTACAATTCGAACATTTATATAAATAATTGGCTCTTTCATCATAACTTTTAACTGCTTTACAAAATCTAGGAGCTCCAACATCTTTGCTCAATTCCCTAAAATCATCATCTCTATGTTTATAGCCTTTACCTTCTATATGTAAATGGTAATGACAAAGTTCATGTTTAATGATGTCTTTCAAAGCCTTTATACCATAAAATTCATATTGTTCTGGATTGATTTCGATATTATGACTATTAAGTAAATAACGTCCTCCAGTTGTTCTAAGTCTTTTATTAAAAGTGGCTTTATGATCAAAAGGTTTATTAAAGGATTCTAATGAGATGTTTGATACTAGTTCCTGTAATTTATTATCGTCCATTAGGATCAATCATAGTTAATGAAACTTTTTGTCTTTCTTGATTAACATCTAGTACCCATACATCCACAATATCACCAACACTCACTATATTCATTGGGTGTTTAACATAACCTTTAGATAATTTAGAAATATGAACTAAACCATCTTGCTTTACGCCGATATCTACAAAAGCACCAAAGTCTACAACATTTCTAACTGTTCCACTTAATGCCATGTTTGGTTTCAAGTCTTCCATAGAAAGTACGTCTGATTTTAATATTGGTGTTTCAAATTCATCTCTTGGATCTCTTAAAGGTGCTATAAGTGACGCAATTATATCTTCTAATGTTGGAATACCAATATTAAGCGTTTCACTTGTCTGATTTAAATCTATTTTACTTAATTCATCTTTTAATGCGTCTGTTCCAATATCTTCTTTGCTTAGACCAACATGGTTTATTAATTGATAAGCAGCATTATAACTTTCTGGGTGAATAGCTGTTTTATCGAGTGGTTCTGTTCCATCTAATATTCTTAAGAAACCAATACTTTGTTCAAATGTCTTGTTTCCTAATCTCGGAACTTTAGCAATTTCAGAATGATGTGAGATTGCACCTTTTTCTTCTCTAAATTTTATAATATTATTTGCAACAGTGTTACTTAAGCCTGAAACATAACTTAGCAATGATGGAGAGGCTGTATTAACATCAACTCCTACTTGGTTCACTGCAGTTTCTACAACGAATTTTAAAGTCTCACTTAATGATTTTTGATTAACATCATGTTGATATTGACCTACACCGATTGATTTAGGATCAATTTTTACTAGCTCACTTAAAGGATCCTGTACCCGTCTACCTATTGAAACCGCACTTCTTTCTTCTACTTTAAAATCTGGAAATTCAGCTCTTGCAATATCTGACGCCGAATATACAGAAGCCCCAGCTTCATTAACAATAACAAACTGACAAGCTAGTTGATGTTTTTTTATCATTTCAGCTACGAATTGTTCTGATTCTCTACTAGCAGTTCCGTTTCCGATTGCTACAAGTTCTATATTGTGTTTATTGATCAATTCGACAAATACTTTTTCACCTTGTTCCATTTTTGAAACTGGTGGATGAGGATAAATAACATTTTTATCAACAAATGAACCATATTCATTTATTACTGCTAATTTACATCCTGTTCTATATGCTGGATCTAGACCTAATATTTTCTTACCTTTTAACGGAGCTTGTAATAATAGGTTTTTTAAATTCTCTGAGAAAATCTCGATTGCATGATTTTCAGCTTTTTGAGTTAGTTCGCTTCTAATTTCTCTTTCAATTGATGGAAGGATTAATCTTTTCAAACTATCTTCAATTGCTTCAGTAATAATTTCAACGTGTTTATGATTATTTTTAATGTATTGAGATACTAAATATCTTTTTAATGTTTCATGATCAATTTCAAAAGCTACTTTTAAAACACCTTCAGATTCACCACGATTTATAGCTAACACTCTATGAGGCACTATTTTTTTTAGTGGTTCTTCGTATGCATAATACATTTCAAAGACATTTTTTTCATCTTCAGCTTTCTTTTTCTTTTCAGTAACCAGTTTACCTTGTTTCTCGATATTATTTAAAATATATTTTCGATATTTAGGTTCATCTGATATGATTTCAGCAATAATATCTTGCGCACCTTTTATAGCATCTTCAGTAGTTTCAACTTCCTCAGTTAAATATTTAGATGCTACATTTGATAAAAGTTCTTCTGAGTTACCTTCAATTATCCAATTCGCTAATGGTTCAAGACCTTTACGTTTAGCTTCTGTTGCCCTTGTTTTTTTCTTTTTCTTAAATGGGCGATATAAGTCTTCAATTCTTTGTAACTTAGTTTGATTAAGGATGTCATTTTTCAAATCATCAGTAAGTAAACCTTGCTCATCTATTAATCGAATAACTTCTTCTTTTCTTTTATGTAAGTTAACTGCATAAGTATATTCATTTTCAATAAGTTTGATTTCTACTTCATCTAATCCACCAGTTAACTCTTTTCTATATCTTGCAATAAAAGGCACTGTATTTTTATCTTCTAGCAATTCAAGTACAGTTTTAATTTGTTTTTCTGTAAAGGGATGATTATTTTTTATAATGTCTATTAATTCTTGATTCATAATTGCCTCCTAAAAATGATTATATTCTATTTTAACATAAATCTAATAAATGCTTTATCTTGTGTAAGTCTTCTTTCACAGCCTTTTAATAAATAAAAAAGAACACCTTAAATCGCGTTATATCGATTAAGGTGCTCTCCTATTTCATTGCTGCTTCTTTTAATTTTTTTATTGCTGTTCTTTGTAGTCTAGAAACGTGCATCTGGCTGAGACCGATTTTTTCACCAGTTTCTTTTTGACTCAAGCCCGTAATAAAGGTGTATTGGATAATTTCTCTTTCTCTTTCGGTTAAGATTGGAAGGATTTTTTCTAATATCATCCTTTTTTCTGTTAAGTCATAACCATCTTCAGATTCGCCCATTATATCTAATAAAGTAACAGTCGAACCGTCTTTATCCGCTTCAATTGAATGGTCAACACTTAACGCGTTATAGCTTTGTCCCATTTCCATTGCTTCTAATACATCTTCTTCTGTTACTTCTATCCTATTAGCAATTTCTATGATTTTAGGTGATCTTCCTAATTCATTCGTCAGTTCTTCATTAGCTTTTTTTATTTTAGGACCGATTTCTTTAATACGCCTCGGCACATGTACACTCCATGTTTTATCTCTTAAATACCTTTTGATTTCACCAATTACTGTTGGTACTAAAAAAGCTTCAAACTTTCTCTCGAAAGATACATCAAACCTTTTAATAGCTCCTAATAAGCCTACCATACCAACTTGCACTAAATCTTCATGGTGAGCTTGTCCTTTAGAATATTTATATGCTAGAGACTCTACTAATTTTTGATAATGTAACACAAGTTTTTCTTGCGCTTCACTATTATCGTTTTCTTGGTAATCAGCAATCCACGCGTTAATATCTTTTGGAGAAACGTCTTTATAAGCTTTGGACTCTTCCGTCATTTGTTTGCACCTGCTCTTTAGATAAATACTTTGTCATACTTATTGTAACACCAGCATCTTTTTGAACGCTTACTTCGTCCATCAATGATTCAATAAGAAATAGTCCTAAACCACCTTGTCTCAAGAAATTAATATTATCGCTTTCTTGATAAGGTCCAAGTACTTTTTTAGCTTCTTCATAATTAAAGCTTTTTCCTGAATCAGATACAATGATTTCTATTTTATCTTCGAACACAAGATATCCTATTAGTATTTCACCTTCAACTTTATCACTATACGCGTGTTTAACAGCATTTGTTACTGCTTCAGATACAGCGATTTTTGAATCTTCAATATCTTCGTATGAAGCGCCAGCTCGATTGAATACGCCTGACAAAGTTAATCTGACCAAACCTACGTATTCTGGAGCAGCAGGAAATCTCATCTCTATATAATCATAGTTAGATGTCATCATCTTATACCTCCGTTCCTTTGTTGACATGCATTAATTCTTTAAGACCCGTAATATCAAATAATCTCTCAATTCTTTCTGATACACCAAGCACATATAGTGACTTATCGTGTTCATTGAGTGATTTTAATGTGCCAACAAATAAACCTAAGCCAGTAGAATCCATATAACTTACGTTTTCCAAGTTAACATGTATATCGTGTGTTCCTTTTTGTCTAATTGGTTGTAAAACTTCTTGTAGTTCAGGCGCAGTATAAACATCTAGTTCTCCGCCAACCTTTATTTCATAGTAGTTTTCATGCTCAGTAGTTTCAATGTTAAGATTCATTCCTTGATACACCCCTAAATATATTAGACTTTCATCATTTATGTTTACCCGATTAAATATTTTTTAATCTTGCATTATTTAACACGCTTTACAATTAATATCGTTAAATCATCTCTCTTATTAGGATTTTGAAGTTTAACGAGTTCTTCATATAGAATTTGCACTATATCTTGTGGATGAAGTTGTTTATACTCATTGATCATTTTAAGTAAATCATTTGTTTTAACAAACTCATTTTGTTGATTTCTCAACTCTGTTACACCATCAGTAAATACGATAATCATATCTTGTAGTTCTATTTTTATTTCACTTTGTTTATATCTAGTATGTTTATGAACACCAAGTACGATACCACGTTCTGTCATTTCTTCAAATTCACCAGTTTGACTTCTATATATATAACCTGGTTCATGACCTGCTGAACTATAATAGAGCATATTATTTATTTCTTCATATAGACCATAGAACATCGTTACAAACATGTTTTGATTGACGTTCTTTTCCACAACACGGTTTAAACGTTTAAGTCCATCACTCGGAAGTTGAGAATGTCCATAAGAATCCATTCCAAATTTAATCATACTCATAGCTAATGCTGCAGGAATACCTTTACCTATTACATCTGCTACAGCAAAGCTCATCGTACCATCGTTATGATCAATTAAATTAAAATAATCTCCACTTACTTTTTGTGCAGGCACAGAAATAGCCCCTATTTGTATACTATCAAATTGAGGTATTTGTGGTTTAAGCATAGTTTGTTGCAAACTTGAAGCAACTTCCATTTCTTTGTCATGTATTTTTATTTTATTTAATAATTTTTTATAGTCACGATATGTAAAACCATAGCCTATCATTACTTCTAAAAGAACATCAAATGAACTCATGATTTGTGACTTACTTAAACTTTGTTCTTTTTCTATGATCTCAATATGTAGTTGTACAATTTCTTCTGGTGAAACATTATCTTCAATAGCTTCTGTCGAATAAGTTTGACAAGCGGATAAAATTTCATCATTACTAGTCTTAACATAATCGACTAATAATTTTTGATACTGTTGCTTCTTCTGTTCTGACACAAAGTCACCTCGTTTCAAATAGACTAAAAAAGCTTTAGGCTAATCCTAAAGCGGAGAATGTTTTAAATTCATTATGTATTACCTAATGCATCAAATCTTTGTTGCAAAGTAAGGTTGAGGCTGATGGCTATAGCTGTATCAACCTCTTTCATCTTTGCATCAGATAAATATGTTAGTTTTTCTTTTAATCGTTTCTTATCAATAGTTCTGATTTGTTCAAGCAAAATAACTGAATCTCTATCTAGTTTATATTTCGCTGCTTCAATTTCTACATGTGTAGGTATTTTAGCTTTATTTATCTTACCAGTAATTGCTGCTACAATGACAGTCGGACTATATCTGTTACCCGTATCATTCTGGATAATTACGACTGGTCTTGTTCCCCCTTGTTCAGAACCAGTAACTGGTGAAAGATCTGCGAGATATACATCTCCTCTTCTCATTTATTCACCTTGTTGAGATGCTAAGTGCGATTCATTTGAATCACAAGCTTCACATTCACTATAGTAAGCTTCAGATGCAAGGGAGAGATTTAAGTCAGCCATAGAACGATATCCTTCTTTCAGTGTTTGTTCTAAACTTTGAGTACGATTTTGAGTTAAAGATGTCATAACAAATACCTCCAGATAAATTAAGTATGAATTTATGTTGATTAAGTTATTAATATCATAACAAATGTAACTCTATTTGACTATGCTATTTCAGTAATTCATTTGTAACTTCTTCATTTTCACCATCATGATAAATACGTGGTAACCTCTTTTTTAAGTTACAAAGTACTTCATAATTAATCGTTTCTAAAGCATCAGCAATCCTTTCAGCAGATTGTTCTGAATCAACATGATTATCCATTAAAATAACTTTATCGCCTATTTTTATGTCATCAGGAATTTTAATCATTGTTTGATCCATACATACTCTACCAATTACGGGGCAGTTTACACCATTTACATTAACATAAGTATTTTGCATTTTTCTTAAATATCCATCAGCATATCCAATTGGAAGTGTAGCTACTTTAATGCGTTCTTCAGCAGTATAAGTAGTGCCATAACTCACTGTATCTCCAGGTTCAAGATATTTAGTTTGAACAATTTCAGTTACTAATTGAGCTGCTGGTTTTAATTTTAAGTTTGAAATTTCTTGAATATATTTAGATGGATAATAACCATATAAAGAAATGCCAAATCTTACTGCTGTACAGATAGATGCATCATACCTAAGAGCACCTGCTGAATTTTGTGAATGAATATATTCTGGTGTTTTTGAAGATTGTACAAATTCTTCAAATAAGTCATATTGATTTTTCGAAAAATCATTTGGCTCATCTGCAGAAGCAAAATGTGTATAAACACCTTCAAATATTAATCGTTCATGTTGTTCTATTTTGTTGATAGCAGATTGATAACTTTCAATATCTCTCAATCCAATTCTGCCCATACCTGTGTCTACTTTTATGTGCATCCATAACGGTTTATCAGCGTTATCATCGAGTGATTCAATTGCTTTATCTAACCATTCTTCAGTTGGAACAGTTAAGGCAACTCTATGTTGTACTGCTTTATTAATATCTTTTGTATTAATCACACCTAGTACTAATATTTTCGCTTTTATACCGTGCATTCTTAACTCAATAGCTTCATCTAAAGTAGCAACTGCAAAGAAATCGACACCTTCATTCATTAAATAAGATGCAATCGGCACACTACCTAAACCGTAACCATTTGCTTTAACGACTGCCATAATTTTCTTATTTGGATGTAATCTACCTACAGCTTGATAATTTTCTAGTATTGCCTTTAAATCAACATTGATATAAGTTGGCCTATAATATTTTTCGGACAACAGCAAGGCACCTCCTCTTATAATAAGTGTATTTTATCATATAGATATTATTCTTGCTTATTATTATCTTTTTCGATAATAACAATTGCCTCAGCATACTTCTCAGTATGTGTGATAGACGTATGGACATGAAAACCATCACAGGCTATTTCAGGTTTCCCATTCTCATCAGGTAAACAGTTGATAGAATGAAAGCCGTACTTTTTACCAATACCGGTACCCATTGCTTTAGTAAAAGCTTCCTTTACAGCAAATCTGCCAGAAATAAATTCAACTTTCCTATTATCCAGGTTTATTTTATTAAAAATTTCTAGTTCATTGTCTGTTAAAATTTTATTAACCATTGTTGGTCGTTTATCATACCATTCTTTAATACGTTTAATTTCAACTAAATCAATACCAACACCATGAATCATAATTTACACCTTCATTCTCACTGGTTAATGTCATTTTCAATTCTATTTTGGATAGCATATTTAATTTTATTCGCTTTATCCTTATTTAAATATTGAATCATTTCATTACCACCTGCTGTAGATAAGGTGATATTGGCCAAATTGTATTTTCTCATAATAAATCCTTCATACAAGTCGACATTTTGAATTCTACCCATCGGAATTGTTGTTTCTTTTATCATAAATATTCCAGATTTAATGTTAATTTCATCATCATTAATTTCGTAACGGAAATTTCTATACATATAGTAAGGTTGAATTATTAAGCCATAAATACTTATGAAAAAAATAATTGCTATAGGTATAGTCAAAAACCATTTAGAAACGTCTGTCCACAACAATTCAAAAATCACAAACATAACTATTAAAATAATTAATAATAAAGAAATTGTAATGGATGATCCAATTCTTTCCACTGTCATTCCTTTTTTATCCATTCTATATCTAGGAAGCATGATCATTACCTCCTTTATATTTGTACCAATTGTAGATGTTTAATGCATCTTCTTTATTTATAAACCTTAATCCTTTAGACATCATGGCACTTCCATATGCTAAATGTATATTGAAATGTGCTATATCTTTTCTTTTAATTATAAGATTTTCATGCAATTCAAATGTCAAAACTTTGTCTCTATTTGCCCAAATTGTTGAATATTGAAATGGAGTTGCATTCAAAATCACAATTGAATCATCGTATATTTTGAAACCTGACTTCATTGTAATAACACTTGCAAATAACACCATTATTAAAAATATTACTACTCCAATTATCCATGTATAAGACCATAAATATATTTGTATAGGAATAATAGCTATTGCCAAAATTACTGTCGGAACAAATACTCTTCTGCGTATACCTTGAGCAGGCAACCCTTGATTTACAGAATGAAATTGAAATTGTGGAATAATTTCTTCTAATAATTTATAAGCTTCTTGTTTCTTCATAAATGGAAGTATTGTAACTGTACCTATATCAGATTCTTCATTATTTTCAAAATGACCATCTGAAGTAATAATAGCAGAAATTTTAGTATATCCTATAGCACGTCTGAAAAGTGATTCTTCTTCTTGTAATGCTTGTATTCTTTTGATAGGAACAGTTCTTTTCTGAACTGTTAACAATCCATACTTAACAGTTAGTAATTCCCCATCAAATGTTAATTGATATTTATAGTTCTTAATGAACACAATAAGCGATCCTATAATATAACTCATCATAATAAACACGACTACTATCGAAATGATGACAAATGTTAAGTTCATTACTTGATTTATTAATGGGCTAATATAATCTTCAATATCAATAACTTGCGTAATAACCCCTGATAATGATCCTAGTGCTGCAAAGACAATTAAAATACCACCACTCGTAAAACTCATTTTCAATAATTCTTTTACTGATAACTGGAAAAATACAGCCTCTTCTTTACGGCTACTTTCAGAAATATTGTGGTCATGATGTTCAATATCTTCTTCTACTTGTACATCTTGATTTGTTTCATTATTTTTAAGCTTATTCTTTCGATTTTTCAGATACTCAGACAATTCATCACTTTGCTTTTTTGTGATTGTATCTAGTTCTATACCATCACTAGGCGTTTTCACACTTAAATTAACGCCTCCTAACAATTGATGGACAATATTTTGAGAAGTATCAACTGATTGAATTCTTTCTATATTTAACTCTTTTCTGTTTTTCGAAAAGACACCCCAAGTCATAATTAATTGATCTTTTTCAATCCAATAACGGGTTTTATAAATTTTAATACCTTTAAATATACTAATAATTAAAGAAAAAGCTAAAATAACTATTGGAAACGTGAGATCCCAAATATTATCAAAGCCGCGTGTTATAACTAGAAATACTGCAATGATTAATGGAAAGATATTTTCTTTTAAACTTTGTAAAAAGCCACTAACATATGAGATTGGATGCAACTTCTGCGGATTAAACATCATCTGTCACCTCTTTAACTTTTGTCATGATATTTAACCTCGTTTTGTCTGCAGTTTGTCGATTAACCATTGGTAAGAATACTGAACTACCAGCTGTTACAACAACTACAAAATATATATTTAACATTCTTGAAATTGGCCCATGCTTAATTTTCACAAATTGGACTCTTCTATATGGTTGTACAGACCTCTTTTGATAATACAGACCTTTCTGTACTTCTATATATTGTTCACCTATTTCAAATGAGGTTCTTTTTAATCTAATAATAGGATTAATGAATCCAATTACAATCATCATAATAGCTAAAGTTGGAATTACATAAATAAGAAATGTCCACCACTCAAATTTATTCCATAAATACAAAAATACACTTAACAATATTAGTATAGCTATTACATTAAAAATATGATGAATATACTCGTATTTTATAGACTGTTTAGGCATTTTATTTTCGAGTACTTGTTTATACATATAATCTCCTCTATTGATCAATTTACGTGTATTATATCATAAAAAAAGTGTGTGTAACCTTAGAGATTACACACACTTTCGTAATTTTATTTTGAATGCTCAGCGAATGTTCTACCTGAGAATTGTTTTTTTGAACGAGGTTTATTTGGTTTAGTATTTTTACCTTTATTACGGTCAAAATTACTGTTTTTGTCGTTACTACGACGTTTGTTATTTTTACCTTCAAATCTAGTTCTAGATTTACCACGAGAATTACCTCCACCGCGGTTACCTCTTTGACCAGATTTTTTAGATAATGGTTTTTCAAATGTTAATTGAACATCTGATTCGTTATTTGAAGTAATTAATTCTTGCAATAATGCAGCAACTAATTTTTGATCTCCATATACATTGATTAGCTCTTCAGCTATTTTTTCAATGCGTCCTTCGATTGGACTTTCCACCCAACCTTTAACTTTATCTTTAACATCTGATTCTTTAGCTTGCATTACTTCACCAGGTGTTGGTGGACGTAAAGAAGTCATTTGGCGTTTATTTGCTTTTTCAATTTGACGGATATAATCCATTTCAACTGGATTAACAAATGTTATTGCAGCGCCTTTTTTACCTGCTCTACCTGTACGGCCAATACGGTGAGTATAGCTTTCAGTATCTTGAGGAATATCAAAGTTATAAACATGACTTACGCCTGAAATATCCAAACCACGTGCAGCAACATCAGTTGCAACTAAAATGTCAATTTTGTCATTTTTGAATTTCTTCAATACTTCTAAACGTTTAGCTTGTGTAATATCACCATGTAATCCTTCAGCACGATAGCCTTTAGAAATTAAAGCGCTAGTTAATTCATCAACACGGCGCTTAGTACGTCCAAACACGATTGCTAATTCTGGATTTTGAACATCTAATAAATTAGTAAATGTCTCGAATTTTTCTAATTCTTTTACGATAGTGTAGTACTCATCGATTTGAGGATCTGATAATTCGTTAGACATTGTTTTAACGATTTTTGGACTCTTCATGAATTTTTGAACTAATTCTTGAATAGCTTTAGGCATTGTAGCTGAGAATAGTAATGTTTGACGGTTTTCAGATGGAAGTTTAGACATTATAAATCTCATATCATCTATAAAGCCCATGTTCATCATTTCGTCTGCTTCGTCTAATATTAACGTTGAAATAGATTCTGTTTTTAACGTCTTTCTATTTAAGTGGTCAATAACACGACCAGGTGTACCTACTACGATTTGAGGACCTTTTTTAAGTGATTTAATCTGTCTGTCTATTGGCATACCACCAAATACAGTAACAACACTTACATTTTGTCCTTTACTAAAACTACGTAATTGCTCCGCTACTTGGTTTGCTAATTCACGTGTTGGTGCAAGTATTAATGCTTGAACACCTTGTTTTTCTGCTACTTTATCTATTAATGGGATACCGAATGCACCAGTTTTTCCTGTTCCAGTTTGTGCTTGTCCTAGCACGTCCGTACCTTGTAATGTATGAGGAATACTTTCAATTTGTATTGGTGTTGGCTCAGTAAAGCCCATTCCGTCCAAAGCGTTTAAGGTAGCTTCAGAAATACCTAATTCTTTAAATTTTTGCAAAATAATTCTCCTTTTAGATAGTTAATTCTTCTCTTCTTTTTTATTCAACTTCTATATACTACCACCCTTTTAGCAATAGCGCAATGCAGTTAAATCGTCGTTTACATTTTATTTTCATAGTTTAAAACATAAAAAAACTGCACTAAAAAGGGATTTAGTACAGTTTTACATCATTATTTATTTTTAAATATAAATTTTTCAACTTCATAAAAAACTTTATAATTCACTTTTGATAAACAAATTTCATGTGGTCCTCTATCAATTTCAACTAATCTAGCATTTTTAATTCTTGATACAAGATCTCTAGATTTATCTATTGGAACTAACCCATCAATCGTTCCGTGTATAATGAGAGTCATAGCATCAATTTGTTCTGGTATATATAATGCACTTTGCTGTAATTTTTTAAATGCTAGAAAAGATTTATAATTTATTTTAATCATTCTTAACAACATAAACTCTAATATTTTCAAATCAGCATGACGCATATTATTAATAAAGCGATAAGGTGATTTTACTAATTGTTGAATATTAATATTTTCATATGCAGGAGCGATTAAAATCAATTTATCTGGTTGTTCAATTTTAGCAAGCAGTCCTGCAATAACGCCACCCATAGAAAAACCAATAACGATGACGACATCTGATTTCTCTCTAAGTATTTCATATGACTTTTGAGCTCTTTCATACCACATATCTTCATTTGTATCTTTTATTAATAAATTAAGACCATGCCCAGGATATTCAGGTGCTTCAAGTATAAACTCATATCGACTACTTAAGTATTCAATCAAAGGTAATAATTCGTATCTTCCCCCTGTATATCCATGTAAAAATAAAATACCTATTTTCATGTTAGTGAATTGATAATCGTTTCTAGTGACATACCTCTTGATCCTTTAAATAAAGTAACACTTTCTCCATTTAAATGTTCTTTTAAGTAGTCTGTAATTTTTTCTTTAGAATCAAAATGGTAATGATTTTGAATATACTCACTTGCAATATTGGATATATGAGCCGCTTCTTCTCCATAAGTGATTAATGTTTGAATATCTTTGCCTTCTAAGTAATAGCCAACTTGTTGATGCATTTCTTTACTCATATCACCTAATTCTAGAACATCAGCTAATATTAATATTTTGTCATCTGACTCCATATTGTGCAGTGTATCAATCGCCGCTTTCATACTTGTTGGACTTGCATTATAAGCATCATTAATTAGTAAACCATATTTTTCTGTTTCGATACGCTGCATTCTCATATCTGTCAAAACTAAATCATCTAAAGTACTTTGAATAATATCTTCGGTTACACCAAATTGTTTTGCAACTTGTATCGCATACGTAGCATTTTTAACATTATGCTCACCTAATATGCTTAAGTGGTACACCATATTGCTATTGTTCAATTGAAAGTTTATGCCATTACTTGTTGATTGGTTAGTTTGTATAATCACGTTATTATCGACATTTGTTCCTACTGATACTTTAGTATTATTAATTGAAGTAACGATTGATTTAAGTAATGGCTCATCTCCATCATAAATAAATAAACCATCATCTTTAAGTCCTTCAGTAATTTCAAATTTTGCTTTTGCAATACCTTCTCTTGATCCAAGATCTTGCATATGAGATTCGCCAATATTTGTCACAATTGCAACATCTGGTTCAGCTAAAAGTGTTAATTCTCTTATTTCACCAAAGCCACTCATACCCATTTCTAATATAGATACTTCAGTGTCTTCATCTAAATCCAAAATTGTAAGTGGGCATCCTATTTCATTATTGTAATTGCCTTGCGTTTTCTTTACTTTAAAAGATTTGTTTAGAACGCACTCGACCATATCTTTAGTTGTTGTTTTACCATTTGATCCTGTAATTGCAACAACTTTAGGATTAACATATCTTAAATATGACTTAGCCAAATCTTGTAATGCTACCAATGTATCCTCAACGAATATAATCGGTCCTTTAGGAGGATTAGGTATGTCTTTTTGCCAAAATGAAGCACCAGCACCATTTTCTAACGTTTGACTAACAAATCGATGACCATCAACATTTTCACCTTTAAAGGGAATAAACAAATTTGATTTTTCAATTTTTCTAGAGTCAATACAAGTCCCTTGTACAACTTCATCTAAATAATCTTCTTGAATTTCACAATCTATCCATTCTTTTATTTTACGTAATTTAATATTCATTATGATTACCCTCAGTCAATTTTGTATTTAATATTTTTCTTGTTATCGTAACGTTCAATAGCAAGTTCAATTAACTTCGTTATAAGTTCTGTATAACTCAAATTCATATTTTCCCATAATAAAGGATACATACTATATTGAGTAAATCCTGGCATTGCGTTCGTTTCATTAATATAAATAGTATTATCCTCAGTCAAGAAGAAATCTGCTCTCACTAGACCAGAACAATCCGTTGCTTTGAATGCTTCTACAGCCATATTTCTTAATGTAGTAGCTGTTTCTTCATCTATATCAGCTGGAATTTGAAGTTGTACCTTACCATCTTTATATTTTGATTTATAATCATAAAATTGTACATCTTTAATAACTTCTCCCGGTAAAGTCGTTTCTGGATAATCATTTCCTAATACAGCGACCTCTATTTCTCTTGCATCGACACCTTGTTCAATTACAAGCTTACGGTCAAATTGAAATGCTTCATCAATACCAGAAATGAGCTCTTCTTTATTTGTACATTTACTTATACCTACACTTGAACCTAAATTAGCAGGCTTTACAAAAACTGGATATTCAAGTTTATTTTGAATTAATTCAATTATATTATGTTCATACTTTTCATACTCACTTTTTAAGAAACTTACATAGGGTAATTGTGGTAACCCTCTATGTGCAAATAAATGTTTCATTACTAATTTGTCCATTGAACTTGAAGCTGCAAGAACTCCATTCCCAACATAAGGTATATCTAGCACTTCAAATAGTCCTTGAATCGTACCATCTTCTCCGTTAGGACCATGTAATAGTGGAAATACAGCACTATATGCTTCACCATTATTACTTACTTCAAGTAATTTAGAAATTGGTGTTAGTTCAACGCATGTTAATTTTAATTGATCGATGTCAGTGATTTTTTCATTAATGGATTGTTCACTTTTAATCCAGTCACCATCATTCGTTATGTATATAATATCGATAATGTATTTAGTTAAATCAACTGAATTAATAACATTTTGTGCTGTTAATATCGATACATCATGTTCAGCACTTTTCCCACCATATATAATACAAATATTTTTTTTAGACATAAAGACGCCTCCAAGTAGATTGTTAGCCTATATTTTATCATGTTTACTACCTTTGATGCACCTATCAACATTACTATTTTAAAAATAACCATTTTGAGAATAGCAAAATTGTACCACTTTATGTACAATCAAGTTATAATGATAATTATGAAATTTAGCGTTAATTAAAGGAGTCTTTTAATGGAAACTTCTACTCGAACATTAAATAAATCGTTCCTAGAGAGAATTGATTGGCGATTAATTACAATCATTCTTATACTATTTGGGACAAGTTGTTTAATCATCAATTCAGCAATGTCTGGCGGGCAATATGAAACAAACTTCCTACTTAAACAAATCTTATACTATGTACTTGGGTTTCTTTTAGCAGTTGGCTTAATGTTTATTTCACCAAAGACTTTACGAAAGTATGTATGGATTATTTACATAATTGGAAACCTATCCTTAGTTGGTTTGTTAATATTACCAGAATCAAGTTTCACGCCTATCATAAATGGTGCAAAAAGTTGGTATAGACTTGGACCAATAAGTGTACAACCATCAGAATTTATGAAAATTATATTAATAATGGCACTGGCGAATGTCATTTATCAACATAATAGATTTACTTATAATAAATCTTTGACTAGAGATTTAAACTTATTAATGAAAATCGGTTTAACCTCATTAATACCAATGGCGTTAATTCTATTTCAAAATGATTTAGGTACAACGCTCGTATTAATTGCAATTATACTCGGTATCGTGATTGTTTCAGGTGTTACTTGGAGAATTCTAGCACCGGTATTTGTCGGTTTATTTGCTATTGGATCTAGTTTGATTTTGCTTATGATTTTTAAACCAAGTATTATCGAAAAAGTATCTGGTATAAAGACTTACCAACTGGGACGAATAAATTCTTGGTTAGACCCATATGCATATAGCTCAGGAGATGGTTATCATTTAACCGAGTCTTTAAAAGCTATAGGATCTGGACAAATATTTGGTAAAGGGCTAAATAACGGAGAAGTTTATATACCTGAAAATCATACTGACTTTATTTTTTCAGTTATTGGTGAAGAATTTGGGTTTTTAGGAACAATGGTCGTCCTTATTATCTTTTTAGCATTATTTATTCACTTAATAAGACTAGCAACAATAACGAGCCATCCATTCAATGTAGTCTTTATAATTGGATACATATCATATGTATTGTTCCACGTTGTGCAAAATATTGGTATGACGATTCAGTTATTACCAATTACAGGTATACCACTTCCATTTATTAGTTATGGTGGATCTGCTCTATGGTCTCTCATGGCGGGTGTAGGTATATTATTATCAATTTTTTATCACGAAAAAGATAAATATACAGTATCAAAAGAAAATATAGAATCAGAATAAAACATTAAAAAAGCATCCTCAGCTGAGGATGCTTTTTTAAATTCACCATTATATTATTTTAGTTTGTTTGCAGCTACGTTAGGCAAACTACGCATTATTTCTATTCGTGACTTAGTTTCTGTTATGTTTACGCCTAATGATGATAAAAGTTTGACCACATTCTTTACCTTTGACTTAGGTTGATTCATGGGTACCACCTCTTATTCAATTTAGTTACCTTAACTACATTCTACTCTAAAATTATCAATTTGACTATAGTTCATTCGGACTATATTGTTATATTTTCGTTTGAATTGTTATGTTTTTATAATAATTATGAAAATTTTATTAAACTACTTCGTAACCTGCATCAAAAATTGCATTTTCAATATTATCTATACTTGCTGGATCTTGATAAACTACTCTTACTTGATTATCATCTGGACTTGCAACGACTTCACTAACACCGACTAATTGTCCTACTGATTCTTCTACTGCTTGTTTGCAATGCGCACATGACATACCTTCAACGTTTATAATTTGTTCTTTCATGTTAACACTCCTATTTATATATATTTTATTTAATTTTCTACCTTATTCTTTTAATTATATGCATATGTTTAATGACGGTCAAATACAACCTTTTCAATTTTATTTTAAATGTATTATACTAGGTTAAAGATAAAGAAACGGAGGCATTGGTATGGACTTTTTCTCGTATTTTTCATTTGATTTCTCCATCGTAGTATCAGTGCTACTTATTACGGCTTTTATTTTAAATGTCGTATTTGGATTTATTATTATCTTTTTAGAGCCAAGAGAAGCTGGCGCAATATGGGCATGGCTATTAGTACTGCTATTCGTCCCTATACTCGGGTTTATACTTTACCTATTATTTGGAAGACAAATTCAGAAAAAAAGTATCTTCAATTTAGACGAAGAAGACAAAATTGGCCTCGAACACATTATTAACGAGCAAATTAAAGCAATAGATGAAAATAATTTCGAAATTGATAAACCTGAAATTTACAACTATAAACATCTTATTCATATGCTTTTATATAATAATTCAGCATTCTTAACAACTGATAACAAAGTTGAAATGTTCACTGATGGTCATGATAAGTTTGATTCTCTTATTGAAGACATTAAAAATGCTAAAGAATATATCCATATTCAATATTATATTTTCAAAAAAGATAATTTAGGTAAAAAAATCTTAAAAGAACTTGAAAAGAAATTACAAGAAGGTATAGAAGTTAAAATGTTATATGATGATATGGGCTCTCGTAAGTTAAACTTATCATCCTTTAAAAAGTTTAGAGAACTAGGTGGCGAAGTTGCTAGTTTCTTTCCATCAAAATTACCTCTAATCAACTTCAGAATGAATAATCGAAACCATAGAAAAATTGTCGTAATCGATGGAAAAATTGGTTATGTTGGTGGATTTAATGTTGGTGATGAGTACCTTGGCCTAGATAAAAAGTTTGGATATTGGAGAGATACACATTTAAAACTTGAAGGCGACTCAGTTAATGCATTGCAATTAAGATTTATGATGGATTGGAACTCTCAATCTACTCGTGATAAAATGCTTTACGAATCTAGATACTTTCCAGATGTTGATTCTGGTGGAAAAGTTGGTATTCAGATTGCTTCAAGTGGTCCTGATGAAGAATGGGAACAAATTAAATACGGTTATTTAAAAATGATTTCAGAAGCTAAAAAACATATTTATATTCAAACACCTTATTTTATTCCTGACTTGTCATTTTTAGATGCCATTAAAATAGCATCTTTATCTGGAGTAGATGTAAATGTGATGATTCCAAATAAACCTGATCATCCTTTCGTATATTGGGCAACATACGCAAATGTAGGAGAACTTGTTAAAGCTGGAGTAAATGTTCATATTTATGAAAAAGGCTTTATACACAGTAAAATGGTAGTTATAGACGATGAAGTCGTAAGCATTGGTACAGCAAATATGGATAATAGAAGTTTTGTCCTTAATTTTGAAGTAAATGCATTCATTTATGATCATGAAATTGCAAAAAATTCACGCCTTGCTTATAAAAACGATATGAAACATTCATCATTACTTACTGTAGAAAAATATGACAACAGAAGTACTTGGATTAAGTTAAAAGAAGGTATCGCTAGACTACTGTCACCAATATTATAAAAATTATGCAGGTAGAATCGATTATACATCCGTTTCTATCTGCTTTTTTAAGGAGAAAACGATGAATAAAGAAAAGATTATCTTAAATGCTGAAGCATACGTAAGACAACTACATCAACAAGATACTACTGGGCATGACTTCGAACATATTTTAAGAGTAAGATTTCACGCATTAGATATTGCACACTATGAAAAGGCAGATACCTTTGTTGTAGAGTTAGCTAGCCTATTACATGACTCTGTGGATAAAAAATTATTTAAAGATACTACTACAGCTTGGGAACAATTATACAAATGGATGAATGAAATGCAATTAAGTTCAGACATTCAAGACGAAATTGTTCATATACTTAAATTCATGAGTTTTAATGGTGGTAAAAACAATGGCAAATTAAAAAGTTTAGCTGGTAAAATTGTACAAGATGCAGATAGAATAGATGCTATTGGTGCAATTGGAATAGCGAGAACATTTCAATATGCAGGTCATTTTAAAGAACCAATGCATATCTCAACACAGAAACCTAGAAACTTAAATACTTTAAATTCAAGCCAGTACCATGATGAGCCAAATACGGCAATTAACCATTTCTATGAAAAATTATTATTATTGAAAGATATGATGAATACTGAAAGAGGAAAAGAAATTGCACAAGAACGACATTCGTATATGGAGAGCTTCTTAGAACAATTCTATAAAGAATGGGATGTTACAAAGAACGGAGAAGGACATAAATCCTAACTCAAAAGTATCTTACGATTTTGTTCGTGCATTTGCCAGAGGGTATGGCTCTAGCCTGTAGTCTCTCGCGCATACTATTCCCTCAGGCGTCCGCACTTACAAAATCGTTGTAAATATCCATTCTATACAAAAAAGAGCCTAGGATATTTATGTCCTAAGCTCTTTTTTTAAATTTATTTCTTTTTCTTTTTGTTAGAAACTAGTTTAGCTGGTTTCTTTTCTTTGTTTGCTTCTTGTTGATTTTTTTCATGTGCTTCGATAATAGGTTTCATTTCTTCTTCAACTTTATTGTTGTAGAACACGTTACCTAACCATGTTTGAACTACTAAGAATGCACCACCGACAGCCCAATATAAACCTAATGCTGAAGCTGAAATGTATGACATCCAGATAATCATAATTGGAGAAATGAACATCATCATTCTCATCATGTTTTTCTGTTCATCAGGAACATTGGCATATTTCATTGAAACAAATGCTTGTAGTGCATATATAATACCTGCAATAATTGTAATGAAAAGATCTGGTTGAGTTAAATTAAACCATAAGAAATGAGGATATTCTGTAATCCCGCCTTCTGTAGGGTATTTCAATACATAGAACAGACCCATAACAATTGGCATTTGAATGACAATTGGTAAACAACCCATATTCATTGGATTAATTCCGTGCTTTTTGTATAAAGCCATCATTTCTTGATTGGCTTCCATTTTTTCTTCTTGTGTACGAGCACGTTTAACTTTTTCTTGAATTGCTGTCATTTCAGGTTTTGCAAGTTTCATTTTTTCACGCATTAATTTTTGGTTTTTATACGTCTTCATCATAAATGGGAATAACGCAAAACGAACAATTAATGTAATAACGATAATAGCTAGACCATAGTTGTGATCCAAATTAGCACCAAGCCAATGAATAACGCTATCCATTGGTTTAACGAATGTATTATAAAAGAATCCATCCCTATTCTCAGGTTTAGAATAATCACAGCCAGCTAGCACAACCATTATACCGAATAATAATGGCCACAAAGCTTTTTTCTTCATTTTTCCACCTCTATTGATATACTCACATAAAGGTTATTCTATCATAGAATGATGACAACATAAATCAATATATTAATTTTATTAAAGAATTTTATATTGATTATGAAAACCCTTCACAGTTTGTTCAATATTTTCACTTTTTGCAATTGCTGATATAACACTTACACCATTTGCTCCTGCATCTATTAAAGGTAAGACATCTGCCTCTGTAATACCACCTATTGCAACGATTGGAATTTCATTATCGATTTTTCTAATATTTTTTATAAGGTCATATCCACCTTCTTTACCTGCATCATCTTTAGAAACTGTAGAATGTACTGGACCTGTACCGATATAATCTACTTCAGAAATATCCGATTTCTCATATTCATTGCTATTTGCGACACTTAATCCGATAATTTTCCCTTTAAACTTATCTATAAATTCTGATACATTGCGATCATCTTGACCAACGTGTATTCCGTCAGCGTTTAATTTCAAAGCTAAATCTACATCATCATTAATAATAAAAGGCACTTTATGTTTTTTACAAAGTTCAAATAAATCTTTAGCTAATGTTTCTTTTTCAATTCCCTTTTTACTATTTGTTCCTTTTTCACGAAACTGAAACATTGTGATGCCACCTATTAAAGCTTCTTCAACTACTTTATATAAATCTCTATCTGGTGTATCTTGACTGCCAGCGATAAAATATACTTTTAATTTATTTATATCAAACATTTATTTCACTACTTTCACTTTCTTATTTTCTGCTACTATTTCATCGGTTATGGCATGTAATTGATCTATCAAAGCAATTTGAAATGTCCCTGGCAAATGAGCACCTGGTTGTTGGCTAGCTATTTCGCTTGCAACATTATAAGTAGATAGTGCTTCTTCTAGATGATCAATTTTTATAGTTTTTTCGTTTGATAAAAATGCAGCTACAACACCACCTAATAAACAACCTCCACCAGTAACTTTAGTTAACATTTCACTTCCATTATTCAATGCTATGATTTTATTATCACAAGCTATAACATCCACTTTTCCAGTTAATATAATAGGTAAATTTAATTGTTGATGGGCTTTTTTAGCAATTTTAATAGCATCTAATGAAGCATCACTATCTGTTCCTTTCATCATTGTATCGTCTTCGATGAGTGCTAATATTTCTGAAGCATTACCTCTAATTACGTCAACTACTTCATCATTTAATAAAGTATTACAAAAAGTTTTTCTTAGTTGTGATGCACCAACCGCTACTGGATCTAGAATGACTGGCACACCGTTTTCATACATGATTTCTGCATATTCTTTCATATCATAAGCTTTATCTGTTGTGATTGTACCTATATTAATTAAGAACGCACCTGCAGCTTTTGAAAATTCTTGAGCTTCTTCTGGTTCTTCGCTCATTGCTGGACTAACACCTAGAGATATTAACCCATTCGCTGTAAAGTTCTTTACTACATCGTTTGTATAACACACAATTAGTGGACTGTTTTCTCTTATATTATTTAATTTACTCATAATCTAATCCCTCTATTTTTTGATATGCAAAATGATTTACTGGTCCTCTTCCCTTACCTATTTCTGGCGTATATTGAATTGCTAAAGTTATAAACCTTTTAGCTACTTCGACTGCTTGTTCTATTGAATGACCTTTTGCTAACTCAGAAGTTATAACAGCACTGAAAGTACATCCTGTGCCGTGTGTATGCTGTGTACTGAATCTTTCACTATTCCAACTTCTCATTCCATCTTTCGTAAATAAGTAATCAATCGCATCACCTTCAAGATGGCCACCTTTTATGACAACACCATTAGTCCCAATTTCATTTAAGAAAAAAGCACCAGCTTTCTTAATTTCATCTTCTGTTTGAATTTTATAACCAGTTATATCTTCCGCTTCTGGAATATTTGGCGTAACAACTGTAGCAAGTGGCAATAATATTTCTTTAAGTTTATTTTTCCCTTTGTCATCCATCAAGGCATCACCACTTTTGGCAACCATTACTGGGTCAATAACATAAGGCTTACCTGACTGTGCAATAAATGGTTTAATGACATTCATCATCTCTTGAGAAGCTATCATACCTGTTTTAATTGCATGTGGCTGCTCATCATCGAAGACACTCTTCAACTGACTTTCAATTACTTCTACGGGCAAATGATAAACATCTTGAACGCCTAAAGTATTTTGAGAAACAATACTTGTTGCTACAGCCATACCATAAACCCCTGAAGCTTGAAAAGATTTCAAATCAGCCATTATACCCGCTCCACCCGTTGGATCAGTTCCAGCTATTGTTAATGCTATATTTGGTTTTTTCATAATAAGCCACCTCAAATTTAATTTTCATATTTATAAAATCTATACTATTTGATTATTACTTAATAAAAAAAGACCTCTTTCGTTAAAAAGAAGTCAATTAAGTGTAGTATAATACGCTAATTGACCACTTCCCTACGTTGGCATTATCCAAATCAAGTGTTAAGGGACTGATAAAATCATCTCAGCCAACAGGCGCCCCTAGTAGTCATTCATCTATTCAGTTAATTAAAGATTATCAAATTGAAGAGATACGGTCAAATTAAAAAATCGCCTAGGATATTTCCTAGACGATTGGATTAATATATTAATTCACTTTTAATTAAAGTGTATGGCTTACCACCAGTTATTTTGAGAACGGAATGATAATGCAGCTTCAACAGAACCGTAACGTTGTTTCGCATAATTTAACATACCTTTTGTTTGTTGTTCAACTGAACCTGTTCCCCATGATTCTTTAGTTTGACCAAGACCTCTATATCCAGCTGGGTTAACAGCATTTGGATTACCGCTTGATTCTGGTAATACAATTGTATTCCACATAGCTTCAGTACCACCTGCAGCTAAGAATTGAGCTTTAGTTGATCCACCAGTGCTAGCTGTTGATGTTTGAGTAGTTCTTACTCTTTGAGCTGGCGCTTGGTAACTTTGTTGAGCTGGTGCTTTATATGCTTGTTGAGCTGGCGCTTTGTAAGATTGTACTGGCGCTTGGTAGCTTTGTTGTTGAGCTGGAGCTGCAACTTGTTCTTTAGTTTGTTGAACTGGCGCTTGTTGAGCTACTGGAGCTTGAGCTGGAACAGCTGATTGAGCTGGTGCTTGTAATGATAAAGTTTGTCCAACAATGATTAAGTCTGAAGATAAGTTGTTCCATGCTTTTAATTGAGATACAGTTACATCATATTTAGATGCAATTTTACCTAAAGTATCTCCTGAAACTACAGTATATTCTGTAGTTGATTCTGTAGCTGCTTTAGCTTCGTTAACTTTAATTACTTGATTAGGTAAGATTAAGTTAGATTTTAAACCGTTTTCTGCTTTAATAGCACTTACTGATGTACCATATTGTTGTGAAATACTATGTAAAGTATCACCAGATTTAACTGTATGAGTTGCTGCATCTGCTGTAGCAGTTACCCCTGTAGTAACTGCAATTGCCGCTGTTGAAACTGCTAATAATTTTTTCATGATTGAATGTTTCCTCCCGTAAGGTTTTCACTTTTTATATGATTTTTACTTTCTAAACTATACCATTATTTTTTATGTCATAGGTTACAGGTATATGAAAAAACAACACCTTATATTACAGTTAGATTACACGTATTTCTAAGTGAAATCTAGCGATATTTAAGTATAAAAGCCTTTGTTAAAGCATTTATAAAGATTGAGTAAAATTAATTATCAGACAATTTGTCATCTATATGTAATTTATTAAACAATTAATGTAACATATGTATACTTGCTGCCCTACAGCAAGACAGCAAGTTCTGGAATTTAGAATCAAGAATTATATAAAATAAACAGAAAGGATTTTTAAATTCGAAAGCATAATTGAAGCATATTTCTATGAAGATGGAACTTTTGATTTAGAAGATGTATTTTCATTATTTTCGCTTTCTTCTACTTTTTTAATGACATTTATAACGTTACTATATTGATTGTATAATTCGTCATCTATATTACTGTCACTATATTCTTTTGCAGTATTTTCTGCTCTTAACTTTTCTTTGTTTACTTTAGAAGAAAGATCTTTAGAATAACTTTCAGCACTTTCACTTATTAAGTCACTTATCTCCTCTTTAGACTGTAGAATAACTGACTTACTTGATGCAGGCATGTTTAAAAATTTAATTGTCTCGCATATTATTTCTGTTATATATTGTTTCTTATCTTCTTTAATATATGCTCGAGACTGAATTTGTCCAGTTAAAGCAACAAGTTGCCCTTTCTTAGTATATTCGTGAATATTATAAGCAAGCTTGCCGAAAGCCTTACACACAATGAAATCAACCGCAATAGTACCTTCTTTTGTTTTATAGCCACGTTCAACAGCTAAACAGAAAGTGGATATCATGATATCTCCCTTTTTGAAATACGCAGGATCTTTTGTTAAACGCCCTACTAATACAGATTTATTTAACATATGCTCACCTCCTTATACTTATAATATAATGAGATGGATATTTTTCGTCAAAGCCCATAATTATAAAAATTGAAAACTCTTTTTTCACTTTATTTATAGATTATTGTTATTTCACTTAAAAGTCCTTTATAATAGAAAGCAAAGTTAAACATTCGTAGATTTAACTATAAGGGGGATGTTTATGAAAACATTTAAAGCTGTACGCTTTCAAATTGTAAACGATGAACAAATTACGGAGTTTGAATTATTAGATGGTATTATCATTAATAAAGAAAACAGTGGAACTGGTTGGCTACTAGAAATATTAATATCAGATATCCATTATGATCAAATGAAAGATTATCACGATAATCAAACATTACTTGATACGCGAGTTGTAATTACAAGACCTTCTAATGATCCAGCATTATTTGATGCAACTATTAAATATATCGAACCTCTTGAAGAAAATATTTCAGTTGTATTTGAATGCCATATTTATACTTTAAGACAAGTCTATGCAGAAAGATTGCTAGAGCAACTTATTGACGAAGGGCTATCAGGTGATGAGCTTAAAACATCATTTAACAGATTAATGCAATCTAAGCCAAAATTAAAAGACGAAAAAAGCAATATATAAAAAAAGAAAGAACAGATATCTGTTCTTTCTTTTTTTATTATTGATCTACAATAGCAAAGCTAATTTCACAGCTACACGCAATTTCTCCATCTACTGTAGCTTTAGCAGTACCTTTTCCTATTGGACCTTTAATTTTATTTATTTCTACTTCTAGTCTTAAAGTATCACCAGGTGTAACTTGTTTTTTAAAACGACATTTATCAATGCCTGCAAACATAGCTAATTTACCTTCATTTTCTTCTAAACGTAGCATTGCTACTGCTCCAGTTTGTGCTAGTGCTTCAACAATCAAAACACCTGGCATTACAGCATAATCAGGAAAATGTCCTTGGAAAAATGGTTCATTTCCTGCTACCTGTTTAATACCTACACAACGTTTACCATCTTCTAATTCTACTATTCTATCTAATAATAAAAATGGATAACGATGTGGAATTATTTTTTTAATTTCGTTAAAGTCATATATTGTCTCCATTATGAGCTCCTTCCAGTTAAATCAAAGATGTGTTGCCAAGTTTCAGGATTAAATACCCCAAATGGATTATGAAGTATACCATACCCAATCATAGTTCCAACAATAAATAACAAAATCATTAATACCAATAATATAAGTAATTTAATCCATAGTGGAATGACTCTATGCTCAACTTCCACTCCTTGAATTGTTTCTACCCTATTTTTTTGAAGTTTTTCTTTTAAATTTTTATATGGTGACTTTCTTTTTTTATCGTCAGACCTTGATGATTGTGTTTCAGCCATACTAAACCCTCGCTTTATCGTTTAACTTCCCTTGATCATTAATACGTTCTACGTCCGCACCTAATGCTTTAAGTTTACCATGAAAGTCAACATAACCTCTATCTAAATGTTTAAGTTCTGTAACATTTGTATAACCATCAGATACTAATCCTGCAAGTATTAAAGATGCTCCAGCTCTTAAATCAGTGGCTTTAACTTCAGCACCTTGTAATTTGCTGTTTCCAGTAACCATTGCACTTCTACCATTTATGAATATATCAGCATTCATGCGTTTAAATTCTTCAACATGCATAAATCTATTTTCAAATACAGTTTCAGTTACTTTACTCGTTCCATTAGCAGTTAATAATAATGCCATTATTTGTGACTGCATATCTGTAGGAAAACCTGGATGAGGCATCGTTTTAATATCAATCGCTTTAATTTCTCCTGGAACTTGGATATTTAATCCATCTTCAATGTCTGTAATTTGAACACCAGCTTCTTCTAATTTAGAAACTAAGCTTGTCATATGTTCTCTAATTGCACCAATTACGTTCACATTACCTCTAGTAATTGCACTAGCTATCATAAACGTACCTGCTTCAATTCTATCTGGAATAATTGAATGTTCTGCTCCGTGTAATTGTTGTACTCCAGTGATTCTTATTGTATCAGTGCCTGCACCATGTACTTGTGCACCCATTTCATTTAAATAATTGGCTAAGTCTACAATTTCAGGCTCTCTAGCAACATTTTGAATTTCCGTTTTACCTTCCGCTAATACAGCTGCCATCATAATATTTTGAGTAGCACCAACACTAGGGAAGTCTAAATAGATTTTCGTACCTTTAAGTCCGTTAGGTGTCGTTGCTTCAATAAATCCATTATGAAGCTCAATTTCTGCACCTAATGCTTCGAAGCCTTTTAAATGTTGTTCGATTGGTCTAGATCCAATTGCACAACCACCTGGTAATGCGACTCTAGCATGACCTTCTCTTGCTAATAATGGTCCCATTACTAATATACTGGCTCTCATTTTGCTTACATATTCATATGGTGCTTCAATTTTTAAAGTATTTGATGCATCAACTTTAACAGTATTTTTATCTGCTTCATATTCTACATCTGCATTTAAATGTGTTAAAACAGTATTTATTGTATCAACATCACTTAGCTTAGGTACATTAGTTAATACACTTTGACCAGTGCTTGGTAAAAGTGTAGCTGTTAATATTGGTAGTACTGCGTTTTTTGCCCCTTCGACTACGACTGTGCCATTAAGACTCGCTCCGCCCTTTACGACGATTTTATCCATATATTTATCCTCCAAAAAAACTTTACTATAATTTATTTTACAAACGTATATATATATTAAATACACATTTTCCTTGATTCATAAACATCACCAAAACATTATACTACTTTTTTGTTCTTTTTTCATTTATTTATGTATTTTCTAGTGTTATTAGAATAGTAATTTTAATTGTAGCGAATATTGGAGTATATCTAAAATAAAACGACTTACAGATGTGCCTAATAAAATCGATAAAATAATAATAAATGTTTGAGCTTGCGCAATATGGTTTTTCTTAAAAATAAATTCTAGTCGAATGCCCTGTAGTGCCCAAAATGCAAGACAAACACAGATAACATGTAAAACGAGTCCTATTATACCTAATTGACCATAGTATTCCATAACAAAATATCCCTTCTATAGTATAAAAAGGGCTGAGACATTAATTGTCTCAGCCTCTTAAAATATTATCTAAATTTAGCCACTTCAATTCGATTAATCGCACGATGAAGTGCACGTTCAGCACGTCTAAAGTCAACTTCGTCTCGATTACTATTCAATCGTTCTTCAGCACGTTCTTTAGAATTAATCGCACGGTCTTTATCTATTTCTTCGGCAGTTTCAGCCGATTGAACTAGAACTGTAACTTTATTGGTTCTTACTTCAACAAATCCTTCGGAAACAGCTAAATACTCTGTACCACTTGTTTTGTTTACTTTAACGTATCCAGTTTTTAAAGCTGCAACAGTTGGAATATGTCCAGCCATTACACCCATCTCACCAGTTTCAGTATGTAAAACAACAAGTTCTACTTCTTTTGCTGAGTAAACAGATCCATTAGGAGTGACAACATCTAAGGTAAATGTATTCATTTTCCATTCCTCCTAATTATTATTAGACCTCTACACCCATGTTTTTAGCATTTTCAAGAACTGCTTCAATACCACCGACTAATCGGAAAGCATCTTCTGGGATATGGTCATATTGTCCCTCTAGTATTGCTTTGAAATCTTGTACAGTTTGGCTAACTGGTACATAAGATCCTTTTTGACCAGTAAATTGTTCAGCTACGTGGAAGTTTTGAGATAAGAAGAACTGAATTCGACGTGCACGTTCTACAGTTTTCTTATCGTCATCAGATAACTCATCCATACCAAGGATAGCAATGATATCTTGTAATTCTCTATATTTTTGTAAAGTTTGTTGTACTCGACGCGCAACATCATAATGCTCATCTCCAACAATTTCAGGAGTTAATGCACGTGATGTTGATGCTAATGGGTCAACTGCAGGGTAGATACCCATTTCAGTTAATTTACGTTCTAAGTTCGTTGTTGCATCTAAGTGAGCGAAAGCAGTTGCTGGCGCTGGGTCAGTATAGTCATCGGCTGGTACGAATACCGCTTGGATAGATGTAACTGATCCTTTATTTGTAGATGTAATACGTTCTTGTAATTGTCCCATTTCAGTAGCTAATGTTGGCTGGTAACCAACTGCAGAAGGCATACGACCTAATAGCGCTGACACCTCTGAACCTGCTTGTGTAAAACGGAAGATATTATCGATGAATAACAATACGTCTTGTCCTTGTTCATCACGGAAATATTCTGCCATTGTTAAACCAGAAAGTGCAACTCTTGCACGGGCACCAGGTGGCTCGTTCATTTGACCGAATACCATTGCCGTTTTCTTAATAACGCCTGAATCACTCATTTCATAGTATAAATCGTTACCTTCACGAGTACGTTCACCAACACCCGCGAATACTGAAATACCACCATGTTCTTGAGCGATGTTATTGATTAATTCTTGAATAAGTACTGTTTTACCAACACCGGCACCACCGAATAAACCGATTTTACCACCTTTAATATAAGGTGCTAATAAGTCTACTACTTTAATACCTGTTTCAAGAATTTCTACTTTTGTAGATAAATCTTCAAATTTAGGAGCTAAACGATGAATTGGGTCACGACGCACACTTTCATCAATTTCTTCACCTAAATCAATTTTTTCACCTAATACATTGAAAACGCGACCTAACGTAGCATCACCAACAGGTACCGATATAGCTCTGCCTGTATCAGTAACTTCTTGTCCACGTTTAACACCGTCAGTTGACGCCATTGCTATAGAACGTACAACATCATCACCAAGGTGTAAAGCAACTTCTAATGCTAAATCAAAGCTTTTGCCATCAGGGCGGTCTACTTTAACTGTTAATGCATTATTAAGTTCTGGCAATTCACCATGTGGAAATCGAACGTCAATAACTGGCCCTGTAATTTGCGTTACTCGGCCTAATCCCATGTAAATTCCTCCTAATCATTATTCGAGTGCTGCTGCTCCACCGACAATTTCAGTAATTTGCTGAGTAATTGCAGCTTGTCGAGCTCTGTTATATTGTAATGATAAATCATCTATTAATTCTGAAGCGTTATCTGTTGCATTCTTCATAGCTGTCATTCTAGAGGCATGTTCACTAGCTTTTCCATCTAATAATGCACCATAGATTAAACTAATTGTATATTGCGGTAAGATAACTTTTAATATTGTCTCTTTATCTGGTTCAAATTCATAACCAGCCATCATACTTGAACCTTTTCCAGTATCTTCATCAGATAAAGGAAGGATTCTTTTCGATTTCACTTGTTGTTCAAGAACACTTACAAAATGACTATAGTAAACTGTTAACTCGTCATAATATTCTTCTGTAAATAAATCTACAGCTTTTTCAGTTAATGCTTGAACATTTTTAAATGTTGGTTGGTCTGATAAGCCTACATATTCTTCAACTACGTTATATCCTCTAGCTTTAAAGAAATCTCGACCAACTCGACCTACAACAATAATTGCATATTCATCTTCATTATTGTTGTGTTTTTCTTTTATATCATTTACTACATTTTTTAAAATATTAGCGCTATATGGTCCCGCAAGTCCTTTATCACAAGTAATAACTAAGTAACCAGAACGTTTAACAGCTCTTGTCTTTAGCATTGGATGTGAAACATCTGAACTTTTAGAAGCTATTGCCGTTACTGCATCTTGAATCTTATCCATATAAGGTTGGAATGCATGAGCATTCTCTTCTGCTTTACGCAATTTAGAATTCGACACCATATTCATCGCTTTAGTAATTTGACTCGTTTTTTGCGTAGAAGTGATTCTTCCTTTGATTTCTCTTAGTGAAGCCACAATTTCACCACCTTTTATTTAAAGCTTAATATTACTCTATGTGAGATTTATTAAATACTTTTTTGAATGCATCGATTGCAGAAACAAATTTATCATCTGATGGTAATTGTTTTGTTTCACGAATTTCTTTAAATAGATCGCTTGCGTTAGCATCAATCCAATTTAAGAATTCATCTTCAAATCGTGTAATATCTTCAACTGGAATATCATCTAAGTGACCTTTAGTTAAAGCATATAAAATAACGACTTGACGATCTACAGTCAATGGCTTGTTTTGATCTTGTTTAAGTACTTCAACAGTACGTTTACCACGCTCTAATTTAGATTTAGTAGCTTGGTCTAAATCAGAACCAAATTGAGCAAATGATTCCAACTCACGATAAGATGCTAAATCTAGACGTAATGTACCTGCTACTTTTTTCATAGCTTTGATTTGAGCAGAACCACCAACACGTGATACTGATAAACCAGCATTGATAGCAGGTCTTACACCTGAGAAGAATAAATCAGACTGTAAGAAAATTTGTCCGTCTGTAATTGAAATAACGTTTGTAGGAACATAAGATGAAATATCTCCAGCTTGTGTCTCAACAAATGGTAACGCTGTAATTGAACCACCGCCTAAATCATCATTCAATTTAGCAGCACGTTCTAATAAACGACTGTGTAAGTAGAATACATCACCTGGGTATGCTTCACGACCTGGCGGACGACGAAGTAATAGAGATAACTCACGATAAGCTGCTGCTTGTTTAGTTAAATCATCATATACGATTAATACATGTTTACCATTAAACATGAACTCTTCACCCATACTTACACCAGCATAAGGTGCGATATAAAGTAAAGGTGCTGGTTGTGCTGCTGATGCAGAAACAACTATTGTATAATCTAAAGCACCGTGTCTACGTAATGTTTCAACCGCAGTACGTACAGTAGATTCTTTTTGACCAATAGCAACGTAAATACAAATCATATCTTCGTCTTTTTGGTTAAGAATCGTATCAATTGCAACTGTTGTTTTACCTGTTTGACGGTCTCCAATGATTAACTCACGTTGTCCACGTCCAATTGGTACTAGTGCGTCAATTGCTTTAATACCAGTTTGTAGAGGTTCGTCAACTGATTTACGATCCATTACACCAGTTGCTGGTGATTCAACAGGACGTGTTTTTGACGTATTGATTGGACCTTGTCCATCAAGTGGTTGTCCTAATGGGTCTACAACTCGTCCAATTAATTCTTCCCCTACAGGTACTTCCATAATACGACCAGTACGTTTAACCTCGTCGCCTTCTTTAATACCTTCAGCAGGTCCTAAAATAACGATACCTACATTATTTTCTTCTAAGTTTTGTGCTAAACCTAAAACGCCAGTATGGAATTCTAATAGTTCGCCTGCCATAACGTCGTTTAAGCCATGAGCTAATGCAATACCATCTCCGACTTGGATTACTGTACCAACGTCGGTAACTGACATTTCTGACTCATAGTTTTCTATTTGAGAGCGTAATAAAGCACTGATTTCTTCAGCTTTAATGGCCATCTATGTCACTCCTTAATATTATTTCATTTGTTGAAATGATTTTGTTAATTGATTTAAATCATTCTGAATTGAGCCATCGTAAACTTTTGTACCAATGGATACTCGAATGCCACCAATTAGTGAATCATTAACTTGATTTTCTAATATGAGTTTTTTCAAACCCGTTCTTTTAATAAATGCTTTACCAATTTCATCTAACTCTTCATTTGATAATGGATAGACAGATTCCACTTTCATTAAATCTTGACTATGTACCTGATTGTAAATTTTTCTGTAATCTCCATCAATTTCTGGAATTAAAGATAATTTACTATTATTAGCTAGTAAGAATAATGTATTTAATAATGGTTTGGAAACACCTTTAAATACGTTCTCTACAAATTGTTGTCGTTCATTTTTTGCTAATTTAGGATTATTATCAATTGCTCTTACTTCACTTAATAGACCTTTAACGCTTATTGTTATTTGATCAAGCTCATTTAAAATGTCATCTGTTAAGTTTTGTTCTTCTGCTACATCATATAGTGCTTGGGCATATTTTTGACTTATGTTCGCCATTATTTATCCCCTGCCTCTTTAATGTATTTTTCAACAAGGTCTTTTTGGTCTTGTTCAGAAATTTCTTTATTAATTACTTTAGAAGCAATTAGTACAGAAAGTTCAGAAACTCTGTTGTTTATTTCAGAAATAGCTCTTTGTTTTTCTTGTTGAATTTCTGCTTGAGCTGATTGTACTAAGCCATTTGCTTTAACATTCGCATCATTGATAATTTGCTCTTGTTGTGTTTTTGCTTGATGTTTAGCATCGTCAAGAATCGTTTGTACTTCTTCTTGAGTCTTTCTAAGTAAATCTTTATTTTCTTCTTCTAATTTTTTAGCTTTTACTTTTGCATCGTGAGCATCATCAATATCTTTGTTGATAGAGTTTTCACGCTCATCCATGATTGATTTCAACGGTCCCCAAGCAAACTTTTTTAATAAAGCTAACAGGACGATAAATGTGATTAATGTGAATAATGCTGTTCCCCATTCGACACCACCACTTGCTGCACCTAAAACTAATACGTTTTGATCCACTGCCAATTACACTCCTTTCATTGCAAATAAAGATGTAAAACATCTCATAAATGAATGGCGAAATCCTTTTTAGATAGACTTCGCCTGTTCTAAAAATATGTTAATTTATCGATTCATTACCATGAATGCTACTACTACTGCAATGATAGGAAGGGCTTCAACTAAACCAACACCGATAAACATTATTGTCATTAATGGACCACGTGCTTCTGGTTGACGTGCTACACCTTCTACTGTTCTTGATACGATAAGACCGTTACCAATACCTGCTCCTAATGCTGCTAAACCAATCGCGATTGCTGCTGCTATTACACCTAAACTCATTATAAATTCCTCCTAAGAATTAAAAATATTAATTGTTTTTTTAAATTATATATTAATGATCGTCTGCCACTTTATGGGACATATAAACCATTGATAACATTACGAATATGTACGCTTGAATTGATCCAATGAAAATTGAGAATCCTTGCCATACTATCGCTGGTAAAATTGCACCGAAAAGACCAAGTGCGCCTCCTGCTGCTAATGTTGCTAATAAACCTAGTAATACTTCACCTGCAAATATATTACCGTATAAACGTAGACCAAGCGTTAATGTTGAAGCAAATTCTTCAACAATTTTGAAAGGTACCATAAAAGCAACAGGTTGTACGAACGATTTCAAGTATGCTCCTGTTCCACGCATTTTAACACCATAATAATGTGTCAGTAGAACCATCAATGTCGCTAAAGTTAAAGTAACTGTTGGATCCGCAGTAGGTGATTTCCACCATAATGTATGCCCAACAACAATTGAGAACGGTAACCCTAGCATATTTGATACAAATATGAAGAATATTAACGTAACTGCTAAGAAATGAAATTTTCCTCCGTCTTTCCAAGCCATATTACTTTGGATAATACCTTTAACAAAGTCAAATACCCATTCAATAAAGTTTTGTGCACCACTAGGTCTAACTTTTAGGTTTCTAGTACAAAAAACGGCTATTCCAAAAACGATTACAGCAGAAACTACTAACATTAACATACTCGAAAGATTGAATAATAAATCAAATCCTCCCAAATTGATGGACCACATAGGTGATTCGTGTTCCATATCTTCACCTCTTTTCACAATTTTAATTATTTAATCGAGACTTTTAAGAGACCTAAACATAATTAAGACATATGCAATCATAAGTCCAAATAAAATCCCAATAATATCAACAATTAGTGGATATTTAAGCCAAAAACAGCATGCAACGATTGTCACAAGATATCTGACCCAGTTTCCTGTTGATAATTGTAATGATTCAGCATTTTTTGCTCGATTGAGGTAAACTTCCCATGAAAACAAGTTAACAGCTGATGCTATTGTTCCAATAATGAGTCCTAAAATAAACTCATGTTTCAAGAAGAAATACACTACAACTAGAATAATAATGAAAAAAATAAAATACTGTAAATAAGACTTAAAAAAGCCCTTTATATCAAACATTCAGCTGAAACTCCTTAAATAAGTGGTATATCTTTGAAAACCGTTTCATCACACAATTTTCATGATAATATAGTGGCCCTATAGTGTCAATGCTATGACAAAAATAGAAAATATTTTTTTGTCATTTATTTGTCACAGAATTGACACAAACCACCACTTTTATTATTTTGTTTTAAATGGTTCTGGTGCTTCTGTCAAAATATCAAAATAATATTTAATATTTTCACAAATTCTCTTAGAAGCTTTTCCATCACCATATGGATTTTGAGCAATGCTCATTCTTTCGTATAATGCTTGATCAGTTAACAATGTTTTCGTTTCTTTATAAACATTGTCTTGCTCTATTCCTACAAGTTTTAATGTACCCGCTTCAACGCCTTCAGGTCTCTCAGTTGTGTCTCTTAAAACAAGTACTGGTTTACCTAATGATGGCGCTTCTTCTTGTACACCACCCGAATCTGTAAGGATTAAGTGTGAGTTTGCAGCAAAGTTATGGAAATCTATAACTTCTAAAGGCTCTATCAATTCTATACGCTCATGATCACTCAAAATTTGATTGGCAATATTTCTAACTTTTGGATTTTTGTGCATTGGATAAACTACTACAACATCTTCATGCTCTTCAACGATTTGTCTAACAGCTTTAAAAATGTTCTCCATAGGTTCACCAATGTTCTCACGTCTATGTGCAGTTAATAATACGATACGTTTACCTTCATGACGATTAATGATATCACTTTCGTAATCATCACTTACAGTAGTAGATAACGCATCAATAGCTGTATTACCTGTAACAACAATAGATTCGTCTTTTTTATTTTCCTGAAGTAAATTATGTTTAGACTGATCAGTTGGTGAGAAGTGTAAATCAGCAAGGACCCCCGTCATTTGTCGATTCATTTCTTCTGGGAATGGAGAGTATTTATTCCAAGTTCTTAACCCTGCTTCTACATGGCCAATTGCAACTTCATTATAAAAAGCTGCTAAACTGCCTGCAAAAGTAGTTGTTGTATCTCCATGTACCAATATCATATCTGGTTTCGCTTCTTGAATAACACTTTCAAGTCCACCTAACACTCTAGATGTTACCTCAGATAGTGTTTGACCTTGTTTCATAATGTTTAAATCATAATCTGGAGTAATGTCGAATGTTTCTAGAACTGAATCTAGCATTTCTCTATGTTGAGCAGTTACAACTACAATTGGTTGTAACTCCGGATCATTTTTTAACTCTAAAACTAAAGGTGCCATTTTGATGGCTTCAGGTCGCGTACCAAATATTGTCATAATTTTCTTCATTGTAATAAAATCCTCCTAATATTATTTAGTGCCAAATAATCGATCACCAGCATCACCTAAACCAGGTGTTATATAAGCATGGTCATCTAATTTTTCATCTAATGCAGCAATGTAAATATCTACGTCATCATGCGCTTCTTGTAATGCTTTAACCCCTTCAGGTGCAGCAATTAAGCCCATAAAACGTATTTTATTTGCTCCACGATTCTTTAATGACTGAATCGCTTCGATTGCTGATGCACCAGTAGCAAGCATAGGATCTACTACAATTATTTCTCTTTCTTCTATATCTTGTGGTAATTTCACAAAATATTCTACAGCTTCTAATGTTTCAGGATCACGATATAAACCGACATGTCCAACTCTTGCAGCTGGAACAAGCTTCATTATACCGTCAGTCATGCCTAATCCTGCACGTAAAATAGGAATAAGCGCTAATTTCTTACCAGATAACCTTTGAGCTTTCATCTTAGTTACCGGTGTCTCAATTTCGACTTCTTTCGTTTCGAAATCTCTTGTAACTTCATATGCCATAAGCATACCTACTTCGTCGACAAGCTCTCTAAACTCCTTAGTGCCAGTTTTTTGATCACGAATATAACTCAATTTATGCTGAATTAATGGATGATCAAAAACATGTACTTTACCCATAAGTCTAGCCTCCAATAAATATTTATTTGTTGTAAAGTGGGAACTTAGAAGTTAATGATAATACACGTTCATGTGCTTCTTTCAGTGTTTGTTCATCTTCTGGGTTTTTTAGCACTAATGCTATAATGCGACCCACTTCTTCAACTGCTTCTTCATCGAATCCACGTGAAGTAACAGCTGGTGTTCCAAGACGAACGCCACTCGTTACGAAAGGTTTCTCTTGGTCAAAAGGTATTGTATTCTTATTACATGTAATACCTATTTCATCTAATGTATTTTCAGCTAACTTACCTGTTATACCAAGTGAACCTTTAACATCTACACAGATTAAATGATTATCAGTACCTCCAGATACAATTCGTAAACCTTCTTCTTCTAATGTTGCAGCTAATTTTTGAGCATTCTTAATTACTTGTTTTTGGTATTCCTTAAATTCTGGTTCTAATGCTTCTCCAAATGAAACAGCTTTACCTGCGATAACATGCATTAATGGACCACCTTGTATTCCAGGGAAAATTGTTTTATCAATTTCTTTAGCATATTCTTCTTTACAGAAAATCATGCCCCCTCTTGGTCCTCTTAATGTTTTATGCGTAGTAGTAGTAACAAAGTCAGCAAATTCTACAGGATTTTGGTGTAAACCAGCTGCTACTAAACCAGCGATATGTGCCATATCTACCATTAATTTAGCGCCAACTTCATCTGCAATTTCTTTAAATCGTTTAAAATCAATTTGTCTTGGGTAAGCAGATGCACCAGCGACAATTAATTTTGGTTTTGCTTCTTTTGCTACTTTCAAAATTTCATCATAGTCGATTTGTTCATCTTCTTTAGAAACACCATACTCTACAAAGTTATATAACTTCCCACTAAAGTTTACTTTAGATCCATGAGTTAAGTGTCCTCCATGACTTAAGTTCATTCCAAGCACAGTATCACCAGGCTCTAAAGCTACAAAGTACACAGCCATATTCGCTTGTGATCCTGAATGAGGTTGTACATTAACATGGTCTCCACCGAAAAGTGCTTTAGCTCTATCACGCGCTAAATTTTCCACGATATCAACATAGTCACAGCCACCATAATAACGACGACCAGGATAACCTTCTGCATATTTGTTTGTTAACACAGAACCTTGAGCTTCCATTACTGCTTCAGATACAAAATTCTCAGATGCTATTAGTTCAATATTATTATTCTGTCTATCAAACTCTTTTTCCATTGCTTTGAAAAGTTCTTCGTCTTGCTTTTTAATTAATGACATGTACAATCCCTCACTTTTAAGAATTTAATACTTAGCTCTTGCGCCACCAATTAGCTTGGGGCGACTTTTAGCTACTGTAACAATAGCTTCTCCGATATTTTTAGTATCAATAGATATCGGTACTGCGACGTGCTTTAAATGCATACCAATTAATGTCTGACCAATATCAATGCCTTTATCGCATTGAATGTGTTCAACAACAACTGGGTCTTTCATGTGTTGATAAGCATAGGTTGATAAACTTCCTCCAGCGTTCACTTGAGGTATAACAGAAACTTCGGCCATTGAATAAGCATCGAATACTTCACGTTCTATAGTAATAGCACGATTAATATGCTCACAACCTTGAAAAGCAAAACGAACACCTGTCTCTTTATGTATCAATTCAAGACTATCAAACAGTTCTTTAGCTATTTCGATTGATCCATCTGATCCAATTTTAGAACCTCTTACCTCTGAAGTGGAACAACCGATGATGCATAGTTCATTCTTATTAAAGAATCCAATTGAATTAAGCTCATCCAATAATTGTTTTAAATGCTTAATCATGAACAACCGCCTTCAATCTTATCTATACGTCGTTGGTGTCTTCCGCCTTCGAATTCACTTGTTAACCAAGTTTTGACGATGAGAAGTGCCAAACCTTCGCCTATAACACGTTGGCCCATTGCTAATACATTAGAATCATTATGTTGTCTCGTAACTTCTGCGGTAAAAACATCATGCACAAGTGCACAACGAATCCCCTTTACCTTGTTCGAAGCAATAGACATACCAATTCCAGTTCCACAAATCAAAATTCCTTTATCAAATGTTCCATCTGCAACACTTTCTGATACCGGTCTTGCATAATCAGGATAATCTACTGATTCTCCTTCATGTGTACCAAAGTCTTTATATTCAATGTTCATTTCATCAAGTAATCTTTTTATTGCTTCTTTGTATTCAAAGCCACCATGGTCTGCTGCAATAGCTACTTTCATCTTCCCACCTCCCAATTTGTTTATACATTAATATTATAACGTATTTTCTATGTGTGTTATAGCGATTCTGCAAATTATTTGAATTCTTAACTACTCTGTAATAATTCTTTTATGAGAATACTCAGTTCTTCATAAGTATTTTGATAAATATTTTGTGGTCGCCCATAAGGATCAGAAATATCTCCTTTTTCACCTTTTACATACTCTTTCAATGTATGAATATTTCCATGATTAAATTGTGACTCTAAAATCAGTTTATGGGATTCAGTCATAGTTAGTATTAGATCTGCATCTAAATCACTTGCTGAAAACTGTTGGGCTGTTCCAGGAACCGGTAAATTATTATTCATAATTATTTCCATAGATTGTATCGAAATAGGTGTACCCTCAAATGCAGAAATTCCTCTTGACTGAATGTCATAGTTTGGTTTTATGTCTTTAGCAATGGCTTCAGCTAAAGGACTTCTACATGTATTTCCAGTACAAATAAAAACTATTTTCACAATTCATCTTCTCCTTTTATATTATGGCCACTTGCTTTATCTATTCTGTTCATTAATGCAACGGTAGATTCATTTCGAATATATCCACTTATTAATATTTTATCTATATCTATAAGTTGGTCAGCTATTCTTAAAGCATCATATAAATCGTGATGCGCACCTTTAATATCTTTTGCATTTTTTCCTAATGGTATAAAAATCATTTCTTCTGAAATAAGTGATTCTATACTTTTAGGTCCAATAACAGCTATTCTCTCATCTTTATATACTGAACTTTTAATCGGTTTAGTTATACCTCCTTCAACCAATGTAACTGGTTGTGAAGGTGCATAATGTTTATATTTCATTCCAGGTGCTATTGGTTTCTCTATATCCATTTTTTCATTAACGACACTATTAGGTAATACGTCATTAATCATCTCAGTCGTTATTGATCCTGGTCTAGCTATTTTAAAAGGGAAACTTGTACAATCTATTACTGTACTTTCAATACCTTCATCTACATCTTCTGCTTGAATAATCCCAAAAATTCTACCTTCTAAATCATGCTTTACATGTTCAAATTTAGTAGGAGATGGTCTACCACTAACATTTGCACTTGGTGCTGCGATAGGTAAATTAGTCAATTGCAGTATTTCTCTACCAATAATATGACTCGGCATACGTACCGCTACTGAATTTAAACCACCTGTTACTCGATCACTTAAAAATCCTTTTTTATACGGAACTATAAATGATATCGGTCCTGGCCAAAAAGCATCCATTAATATTTCTGCTTCTTTTGATATATTTTGAGTGAAATCATTTAACTGTGATTTATCATGAATATGAATAATTAGTGGATTATCTGAAGGTCTCCCTTTTGCTATATATATTTTTTTTACTGCTTGTTCATCTTTAGCATTTGCGCCTAAACCATACACAGTTTCAGTAGGTAATGCGATAAGCTCATTTTGTTGATATCCTTCAACGATTTGATTGATTTGTGGATAACTTTGTAAGTTGTGAACATACTTACGCACATCCCAAACGTATGTTTCCAAGGCATTTCTTCCCTTCTTTAAAGCATTTATTATATAAAAATAAAAGTTATACACACAATGTGGATAACTCCAGTCATTTCGTGTATAACTTTTATTGATTTATCCAATTAAATTGTATCATACGATTGTTTTGATTTATATCTTTGATAATTTCTAAGTTTTCTATATTATAATTTTCTTGAATGTAAGTTTTTAATATATCACCTTGCATATAACCTATTTCAAATATAACAAGTCCACCTTGTGTTATTACTTTATCAAGATTCGATAGAATGTCTTTATATATAGCTAAACCATCATCATGAGCAAACAAAGCTAAATGCGGTTCGTAATCTAATACAGTCTCAGACATTTGCTTTTGCTCGTCATATGAAATATAAGGAGGGTTAGATACTAAAATATCCACTTGAATATTTCTATCAATAAGTGGCTTTAGAGATTCTCCTAATAAAAATTCAACTTCAGTTTCTAAAAGTTTTGCATTTTCTTTTGCTATTGCTATTGCATTTGGGCTAATATCAGTTGCTATAACTGACAAATCCGGTCGCTCTTTTTTTAATGAAATAGCTATCGCTCCAGATCCAGTACCAATATCGCACAAGACTAAATGCTTCTTATGAATCTTTTGTAGAGTTTGATATACAAGTTCTTCAGTTTCTGGTCTTGGTATCAACACATCTTGGTTTACTTTAAATTTCCTACCATAGAACTCCGCAAATCCAGCAATATATTGTACAGGTTCTCCTTTATACATACGTTCTCTATAAGACAAATATTCACTCAGTATGTTTTCAGGTACTTTTTCTTGAAAATTTAAAGCTATTTCGGTTCTCGACATCCCAGTAATATCTTCTAATAGCCAATCAGCACGAGAGGTTTCAAACCCTCGTGCTGATAATTCATCATAAGTTTCTTTTAATAACAATTGAAAATTATAATTGTCCATTATTAAGTTCTTCCAATTTCTCTGTTTGTTCATGCATTGTTAATGCATCTATTATTTCGTCAACTTTACCTTCCATTATTTGATCTAATTTTTGTAAAGTTAGACCTATACGATGATCTGTTACTCTATTTTGTGGATAATTATATGTTCTTATTCTTTCAGAACGGTCCCCTGTACCTACTGCTGATTTTCTCTTTTCAGCATATTTCGCATTTTCTTCTCGAACCATCATATCGTAAACTCTAGCTTTCAATACTTTAAAAGCTTTTTCACGGTTTTTAATTTGTGATTTTTCTGATGATGTAGCAACTATTCCAGTTGGTACATGTGTAATACGTACTGCAGAATCTGTTGTGTTAACGTGCTGTCCACCAGAACCACTTGAACGATAAGTTTCTATTTTCAAATCTTCAGTTCTAATATCTATTTCAACGTCTTCTGCTTCTGGTAATACAGCAACAGTTGCAGTCGATGTATGAATTCTGCCACCTGATTCAGTTTCTGGAACACGTTGTACACGATGAGCACCATTCTCATATTTAAGTTTACTGAATGCACCATTACCTTGAATTGAGAAACTCACTTCTTTGTATCCACCATGATCGCTTATATTTTCTTCGACAACATCAATTTTATATCCATTAGCTTCTGCAAATCTAGAATACATTCTAAATAAATCACCTGCAAAGATTGCTGCTTCATCCCCACCAGCTGCACCGCGAATTTCCATAATTACGTTTTTATCGTCATTAGGGTCTTTAGGAATCAATAATAATTTTAATTCTGATTCTAATTCTGGAACACGTTTAGTTAGGCTATTAATTTCTTCTTTCAACATTTCTTGGTCTTCTTTGTCTGAAGTTTCATCTAACATTAATTTAGCATCTTCAATGTCACCATTTACAGATTTATAAGTTCTATATACATCGACAGTTTTTTGTAAATCAGATTGTTCTTTAGAGTATTTTCTCAATTTGTCAGTATCTGATACTACGTCTGGATCGCTTAACAATTCATTTAACTGTTCGTATCTATTTTCAACAATTTCTAATTGATCAAACATTTATATCACTCCTTGTTTCGGTTCTTATTATATGATGATCTCTACATCTCGGTTCATAACTTTCGTCTGCTCCTACTAAAATAATTGGATCATCAATATGAGCTGGTTCACCATTTATTAATCTTTGTGTTCTACTTGATGGTGCACCACATACTGCGCAAACAGCTTGCAATTTTGTAACGATTTCAGCAACTGCCATCATTTCAGGCATAGGTTCAAAAGGTACACCTTTAAAGTCCATGTCTAAACCTGCTACAACTACACGATAGCCCTCTTCTGCTAATTTTTGAGCTACTTCCACAACTTCATTGTCGAAAAATTGAACTTCATCTATTCCAATTATATCAATACCTTGTAAATCACGACGTAAAATTTCACTTGAGTGCTCTATACTTATTGCATCTAGTTGGTTGCCATTGTGAGATACTACAGCTTCTTCACTATAGCGATTATCGATAGATGGCTTAAATACTATTACATTTTGTTTAGCATATAAACCTCTTCTCAGACGTCTTATAAGCTCTTCTGACTTACCACTAAACATGCTTCCGCAAATACATTCTATCCATCCGGAATGGTAATTTTCGTACATATTACTTATCCACCTTTTTCAACATAATCGCTTAATTATATCATATTATTTTTACATATTTATTAATAATTACAAAAAAAAGCATCCTTTAAAAAAGGATGCTTGATTCGCTTCATAATTAGTTGTTTGATTTGAAACCAAATTTTTTGTTGAAGCGTTCCACACGACCATCCGCAGATGCGAATTTTTGACGTCCTGTATAGAATGGATGTGAATCTGAAGAGATATCTAAACGGATAACTGGGTATTCGTTACCATCTTCCCATTCCATAGTTTCGTTAGAACTACGTGTTGAACCACTTAAGAATTTGAAGTCTGTAGTTGTATCTAAAAAGATAACTTTATTATACTCTGGATGAATTCCTTGTTTCATTTTTTTCAGCTCCTTTGCCCTGAACCATCTGGAACAGAGTTTATTTGTGACTAATTCACTCAATACTTACATATTATATATGTTGAAGAATTAAATTGCAACCTTAAATTTATATAATCGGTTTACCTGTTTTGGCACTTTCAACCATTGATTTTCTTAAAACTTCAAAGAATTCAGCATTAGACTTAGTACGTTTTAATTTTCTTATAAATCTTTCAGAGAAATCATTCTGATCCGTAAATAAATTACGTAATTGCCAAATCATTTCAAGTTCATTAGTTTCTAACAACAATTCTTCTTTACGAGTAGAACTTCTTCTTATATCAATAGCAGGAAACACTCTTTTTTCTGATAGTTTACGGTCTAAATGAAGTTCCATGTTACCTGTACCTTTAAATTCCTCATAAATCATATCATCCATACGTGATCCTGTTTCAACTAAAGCTGTAGCTAGAATTGTTAAACTACCTCCAGCTTCGATATTTCTTGCCGCTCCAAAGAAATGTTTTGGTCTATGAAGTGAAGCCGGATCTAAACCACCAGATAGTGTTCTACCACTTGGCGGTACGACTAAATTATAAGCTCTAGCAAGTCTTGTGAGTGAATCCATTAAAATAATAACATCTTCACCAATCTCAACTAAACGTTTAGCTCTTTCCAATAACAATTCTGCAACTTTTACATGGTGTTCAGGTGGCTCATCAAAAGTAGAGTTAACAACTTCTGCTTGTTCAACTGAACGTTCTATATCTGTTACTTCCTCTGGGCGTTCTCCAATTAATAATATAAATAATTTTGCTTTAGGTTGGTTAATTGCAATTGCATTTGCAATTTCTTTAAGCAATGAAGTTTTACCAGCTTTTGGAGGTGCAACAATCATGCCACGTTGACCAAGACCTATTGGAGTAATTAAGTCCATAATTCTTGTTGAGTGCTTTTTATCTGTTGTTTCTAATCGGATACGTTCTTGTGGGTATAGAGGAGTTAACGCTTGAAAGTGCGGTCTTTTCTTTACTTCTTCTGCATTTTGGTCATTTACAAAATCAACTTGCAGTAATCCATAATATTTTTCATTTTCTTTAGGCTTTCTAACTTTACCCGTTACTTTGTCACCTTTTTTAATTTCGAAACGTCTAATTTGACTAGCAGATATATAAATATCTTTCTCGCCTTTGGAATAATTTACAGTTCGAAGAAAACCATAACCATCTGGTTGAATATCATCTAGGATACCTTCCATATAGTAATTACCGTCTTTCTCCATTTGAGCTTCCATAATAGCTAAGACAAGTTCTTTTTTATTTAATTTACTATAATTTGTTATTCTAAATTCTTTTGCCTTAGTTGTTAATTCTTTAGTTGTATAATTCTTGTATAATTCGTGAAACGATTCATACTGTGGACTTGTTCTAACTCTTTCAGCCATTTTTATGACACCCATTTCTTAAAATCTAATTCTTTTATTGTAATACCAGATTTATAATCTGCCTTTAAACTATAGCATTTTTTTAGGATGATGACAAAATAAGTTATAGATATAAATAAGAAAAATAACTGCCTTTGTGAACACTTCTTGCACGTTTCATTTATATAATATTAGTTATAAGCACACTTTCAATCCAGTCAGCTATTGTCAATATAATGATTAGAGGCTGAGACAATTAATTGTCTCAGCCTCTTCCAATTTAAACTTTATTTATAATAACCAGGGATTGCTTTTACTTCTAGGAATTCTTCAATTCCGTAGTCTCCCCATTCTCTACCAATTCCTGATTGTTTGTAACCACCGAATGGTAAGTTTGGTTGTCTGCCTGCATCATTAATTTCAACAGTACCTGCTTCTAATAATTTAGAAACTTCTCTTACTTTATCTTTATCGTTTCCGTATACGTATGCTGCTAAACCATAAATTGTATCGTTTGCAATTTCAATTGCTTCATCAAGGTCTTTATAAGTAATGATTGTACCTACTGGACCAAATATTTCTTCTTGAGCAATTGTCATATCATTTGTAACGTCTGTAAATAATGTTGGTTTAACAAAATACCCTTTTTCTAGTCCTTCAGGTTTACCTACACCACCGTGAAGTAATGTTGCACCTTCATCGATACCTTTTTGGATATAGCTTTGTACAGTATCAAATTGTTTTTTAGATACTACAGGACCTGTATCTTGACCTTCTTCTCTTGGGTTACCAACTTTAACATTTTCAATTGCTTTTTTAGCTGCAGCAATAAATTCATCTTTAATGCTTTCTGGAACTAATGTACGAGTTGCTGCTGTACATACTTGACCTGTATTTTGTACGAATTTAGCAACTGCGCCTTTAGCAGCTTTTTCAATATCCACATCATCTAAAACTACTAATGGAGATTTACCACCTAGTTCTAATGATACTTTTTTGAAGTCTTTAGCTGAGTTTTCCATAATTTTTCTACCTGTTGGTCCTGAACCTGTAAATGACATCATACGAACATCAGGATGACTACTTAATGGATCACCGACACTTTGTCCATCACCATTCACTAAGTTAAATACACCTTTTGGCACGCCAGCTTTTTCAAATATTTCAGCTAAAATAATTGCCGCAAATGGTGTTTCTTCGGATGGTTTCAATACTACTGGTGAACCTGCAGCAAAAGCACCTGCTAATTTCAATGAAGTTTGATTAGTTGGGAAATTCCAAGGTGTAACTAAACCTGCAACACCAATTGCTTCTTTGACTACAAGATCATCTCCACGACGTTCTTCAAATTGTATTGAATCGATTGCTTTACTTGCTTCTCTAAAGTGATTCAATCCCATTTGATAATGAACTGATTCAGATTTCTCAATTGGTGAACCTAATTCATCTGTCATAACATCTATTAAATCTTCTTTTCTATTTTCATATTCGTCTGCGATTCTTTCTAATAAAGCTTTTCTTTCTTCTAAAGAAGTATTTCTAAATTTTACATAGACTTTTTTAGCAGCTGCAACTGCATCATCAACATCTTGTTTGTTTCCTGCTGCTATTTGACCCATTACTTCTTCAGTAGCTGGGTTAATTACATCAAGAGTTTTTCCACTGTGGCTACTTACCCATTCGCCATTTATAAATTGTTTGATATCTTGTCTCATCAATTATCTACTCCTTTATATTTGTTACAGCTATTATTATAGTACGAAACATACATATAATTAAAATGATGTGTTTATAGATTTTAAAGTTTGTACTAAAAATAAAAATAAAAATAAAAATAAGAGCCCCACCAGCTAAAAGTAATCTATACTTTGCTGATGGGACTCTTATTTTCCCTTACGAATGGTTTTCTTCTAACTCAACATTTCGCTGCGCCCACTCTTCTAATGGTACAAGAGCTTGAGCTAGCTCATAACCTTTATTAGTTATTTGATATTCAACAGATAGAGGCGTTGTTGTAACAACTTTCTTTTCAACTAATCCCCAGTCACTTAACTCGGTTAATTTAAGAGATAACGCTCTTGGTGTAATACGTTTAAGATCTCTTTTCATATCAGAAAAATGAGCAGAGCGTTCATCACAACGTGATAAATAATTGAGTATCAAACCATTCCAACTGCGTCCTATAACTTTAAATGTTTCTTCTAAATAAGGACATACTTCCATGTTACTCACCTCTTTAACTTCTATATTACAATTATACTACACTTTATATACAAAGTATACATTTTATACTAGTTATACTGTTTCTGTCCAAATATCAGCGCCTAATGCTTTTAGTTTATCCACTATTCCACTATAACCTCTGTGAATATGATTAACATTATAAACAGTTGTGACGCCATCAGATATCAAACCGGCAATTAAAAGTGAAGCGCCAGCTCGTAAATCACTTGCAGCTACACTTGCTCCAGTTAATTTTGATGGATAATAAATAGCTGTTCCATTTTCTAAACTAACTTTAGCACCCATTCTAATAAGTTCATCGACATGTTTAAATCTAGCTGGATAAATTGTTTCTGTTATTTTACTTTGACCATTAGCTTTTAATAATAACGGAGTGAAAGGTTGTTGTAAGTCAGTAGCAAATCCAGGATAAACAGAAGTTTGAATATCTACCGGCTTATACTCGTCTTTCCCTTTAATTAAAATAGAGTCTTCACCAAGTTCTATTTCAGTACCCATTTCTTTTAATTTAGCAATCAATGGTTCTAAATGTAATGGAATTATATTCTCTATATATACTTCTTCACCCATAGCAGCTGCCGCACACATATACGTTCCAGCTTCAATTCTATCAGGTATTATTGCATGCTTTGTGCCGTGTAATGATTCTACACCTTCAATTTTCAATGTATCTGTACCAGCACCTCTAATTTTTGCACCCATATTATTTAATAGAGTAGCAACATCAACAATTTCAGGTTCTTTTGCAGCGTTTTCAATTACTGTTTTCCCTTTAGCTAATGAAGCAGCTAACATAATATTAATCGTTGCACCAACACTTACAACATCCATAAATATTTTTGCACCAACTAATTCTTCAGCAATTAAATACATAGCACCTTGCTCATTAGTCACTTTTGCACCTAATGCTTCAAAACCTTTTATATGTTGATCAATTGGTCTAGGTCCTAATGGGCAACCACCAGGTAATCCAATAACACATTTTTTAAATCGTCCAAGCATAGCGCCCATCATATAATATGATGCTCTTAATGACTGAACTTTATTATTTGGTAATGGTAAATTAACTGCGTCACTAGAGTCTACTACAAGTTGGTCACCATCTAAATCTGTCTTTATATTTAAATCGCCTAATAAGCTCATTAACGTTTTTACATCTGAAATATCTGGTAGACCATCTAAAGTTACAACATCATTTGCCATCAAACTAGCAGGTATTAATGCTACTGCACTATTTTTAGCCCCGCTTATTTGTACTTTGCCGTTTAACTTGTTTCCACCTTTTATTTTTATAACTTCTTGAGACATATGTTTACTCCTTTACTTCATCGTCTTAGAGAATGCATACTCTCTCAACATGAATAGATAATTATTTCCATTATATACTATTCAATAACATAAACGCAAAAACATAAAAAGTAAATACTAATAACTTAATTTATTTAAAAACTGGATTAATAAGCGAAGAGTTTACCTAAGACATAGATTAAGTCGGGAGTTAATCTATGACAACCTCAAAATCACTCTATACAATGAAAGGCTGGGACAAATTAATTTGTCCCAGCCTCATATTTTATTCTTAGTATTAAGAATTTAATTTAATTATGCTTGGTTAGAAGTACCAAATTCTTGGATTTTACCTTTAACTGTAGCTTTAATTGCTTCACGAGCAGGTCCTAAATATTTACGTGGATCGTAAACTTCACTGTCGTTATTTAACACTTCACGAACTGCTTTTACAGATGCAATTTGGTTTTCAGTGTTAACGTTGATTTTAGCTGTACCGAATGGAATAGCTTTTTTGATATCGTGAGTTGGGATACCAGTACCACCGTGTAATACTAATGGTAATCCAGTAGAAGCTCCGATTTCTTCCATTTCTTTAAATCCTAATTTTGGTTCACCTTTGTAAGGTCCGTGTACTGAACCTAATGCAGGTGCTAAAGTATCAATACCAGTTCTTTCAACAAGTTCTTGACATTCTTTAGGATCAGCATAGATTACGCCTTCTGCAACAACGTCATCTTCTTGTCCACCAACAGTTCCTAATTCTGCTTCCACAGAAACACCGTTAGCATGAGCGTATTCAACTACTTTAGAAGTAATTTCAATGTTTTCTTCGAATGAGTGATGAGAAGCATCAATCATTACTGAAGTAAATCCAGCATCAATCGCTTCTTTACATTTTTCGAAACTTGAACCGTGGTCAAGGTGAATTGCAACTGGAATTGTAATGTTGTAATCTTCCATTAAACCTTCAACGATTTTAACAACAGTTTTGAAACCACCGATGTAACGTCCAGCTCCTTCAGATACACCAAGAATAACTGGTGCATTTTCTTCTTGTGAAGCTTGAAGAATCGCTTGTGTGAATTCTAAGTTATTGATGTTGTATTGTCCAACAGCATAACCGTTTTCTTTCGCTTTAATTAACATTTCTTTCATTGAAACTAAAGGCATTGAGTTTCCTCCTATTGTGCAACGCACGTATTATTTACAAGATAATTATATCAAACTTTATTAACATATGCACCTTTTGAAAGCCCTATCCTAAATGTTTTCTTACAATTTTCATAACTTCTTGAATTGTAAACGGCTTCATTAGCACTCCAGTAATATTTCCTTTATTTAAGATTTCTATCTCTGTGGATGATTGAAATGCTGAAATAATATAAACAGGTATTATTTTGTCCGTTTTTCTAATTTCTGTAAAAACTTCTTCACCAGAAATTCCAGGCATTCTTTTATCTATAAAGATAAGCTTATAAGAATTTTTATTAAATAATTCAATACCATCGCGACCATTTTTAGCAGTATCTACTTTAAAATGATTTAATTCCAATATTTCCTTTAATAATTGTCTAATATTCTTTTCATCATCTATAATAAGTACATCCATTGAAGATACCTCGCTTTTTCTATAAAATAAATTTAATTACGTTTATAAGGAGAATACACATTGCTTAAAATCTTTAATACCCAACTAAATGGTATATTCACTAAAATAGATGCTCAATTAGAAGAAATTGAAATTGCATCACAGTTACTCATACAAGCGGCAAACGGCGAAGGTAAGATATTTATTAAAACTTTTGATGAAATCAACTATTTCAGTGAATTTATGACAAAAAGTACTGAAAGCCTACCGCATTCAATAACATTAGATTCATTAGAAGAAATCAATACGATTGATACAACAGATCGAGTCTTATTGGTTGGTTCATTTTTCACACCCGAACTGAATCAATGGATTAAAAAATTAAATGATGAAGATATCGATTTCGTAGTTATTTCAAATAAAGATAAAGAGCATAACACACATGAATCACTAATGCATTATATAGATTTATCTACACCTAGAGCGATTGTCCCAACTGCAGATTACAGCAAAATCATTACACCACATCTTATGGCTTTAAATTATATATATTATATCATGTATGCTGAAATGTATGAGATGAAGCAAGATTTAAATGAAGAATAATTTTCATCCATTATAAAAGCTCATCACGTAAAATGACGTGATGAGCTTTGTTATTATTTATTTATTTTTGATACTCGCTTCTACAAATCCTCTAAATAATTTTTGTGGACGTGTAGGTCTTGATAGAAATTCTGGATGGAATTGACAAGCTACAAACCATGGATGATTTTCTAGTTCTACTATTTCAACTAAACGACCATCTGGACTTGTTCCTGAGAATCTCATGCCTTCTGATTCTAATCTTTCTCTATATTCATTATTAAATTCATAACGGTGACGGTGTCTTTCATCTACTTCTACTTCACCGTAAACGTCATGTGCAATTGTACCTTCTTCAATTTTACATGGGTATACGCCTAATCTTAAAGTACCACCTAAGTCTTCAATATCTTTTTGTTCTGGTAATAAGTCAATAATTGGATAAGGTGTGTTTGGATTTAATTCTGCTGAATGAGCATCATGTAATCCAACTACATTTCTAGCAAATTCAACTGTTGCTAATTGCATACCTAAACAAATACCTAAATAAGGAATATTATTTTCACGGGCATATTGTATAGCTAAAATTTTACCTTCAACACCTCTATCACCAAAACCACCAGGTACTAAAATACCATTAACATCTGATAATTCTTGTTGATAGTTCTTGTCATTTAAGTGTTCAGAATTTATCCATTTTATTTCTATATCTGATTTAAAGTCATAACCAGCATGTTTCAATGCTTCTACTACTGATAGATAAGCATCTTGTAAGCTCACATATTTACCTACTAAACCAATTTTCACTGTTCCTTCTAAATTACGAACAGTATCTAATAGTTGGTTCCATTCAGTTAATTCCGCTTCTGCTGCAGCATCTAAAGATAATCTTTCAATAACAATATCATCCATATGCTGTTCTTGTAGTGCTAATGGTATTTGATACAATGTATCTGCATCACGACACTCGATAACAGCACGTTTGTTGATGTCACAGAATAATGCAATTTTATCTCTTAAGTCTTGCGTCATTTCATATTCTGTACGTACAACAATTAAATCAGGTTGAATACCTAAACCTCTTAACTCTTTAACACTATGTTGAGTTGGTTTAGTCTTCATCTCACCTGCTGCTTTAATATAAGGAAGAAGCGTACAATGGATGTACATAACATTTTCACGACCAAGATCACTCTTGATTTGTCTGATTGCTTCAATAAATGGAAGTGATTCAATATCACCAGTAGTACCACCAATTTCAGTAATAACTACATCAGCGTTAGTGCTTTCACCCGCCATCAATAATCTTGATTTAATTTCATTTGTAATATGTGGAATAACTTGAACTGTTCCACCTAAGAAATCTCCACGTCTTTCTTTCTTTAAAACGTGTGAATAAACTTTACCTGCTGTTACGTTAGAATATTTATTTAAATTTATATCAATAAATCTTTCATAATGACCTAAATCTAAATCTGTTTCAGCACCATCTTCAGTTACGAATACTTCGCCATGTTGATATGGACTCATAGTACCTGGATCTACATTCAAGTATGGGTCGAATTTTTGAATTGTTACATTTAATCCTCTATTTTTAAGTAATCTTCCTAGTGATGCTGCAGTGATACCTTTACCAAGAGACGAAACTACGCCACCTGTTACGAAAATGAACTTTGTCATGATTGTACCTCCATTTGATAATTAAAAAATAAAAAACGCTCCCACTTACATTATTTAAAATGTAAGGAGGGAGCGTTATATTTATACGTTGTCCTATTTAAAGGAGCCCAAATAAAATATTACCATCTTTTAAAGAAAAGTCAATTAAAATTCTTTTTCTTCTTCTTCCTCTTCTTCATCGTCTTCTTCATCTTCATCGACAACAAGACCTGCTTCGTCTAATTCATCCTCAACCTCTTCATCTTCTGGGTCTTCAGGATCATTTAGTCCTTCTTCATCATCTTGTACGATCGTAATGTCAAGGTCCTTCGTTTTGTCTTCTTCGCCTAATAATGAAATTTCTGAATCTGCTTCATCTTCTTCATCAAGTACGTTGAATTTTTGGATAGTAGGTGCGATTTTTTCTTCAATATCATCTACTGAATACCAATCACGTAAACCCCAAATATTCTCTCCAACACTTAAAAATCGTCCATCAGTATTTAAATCAGTATAAAATTGTAAAATACGATTTTCAATTTGTGAATCTTTATAATTACCTAATCTTTTGAATTCGTCTACCATGTCATATAGGTTTGTTTCTTTGCCGTTCTCTGTTAATAAAATATAAGCCATTTCGATAAATGAATGCTCATCTACCATCTCTTTAGTGAAATCTTTTAATTTCATCTTTACTCTTCCTTTCAACAATCGAACTATTGTCGCACATTAATATTTATAATCATAACAGTTTACGATTATAATTGACAAGCTGATTTTTAGCAAATGTTTGTTAATACTTAATATATTTCATAAGTTTGATATAGTCTTCTGATTTTTGTATTTCTACAAATCTTGCTTTCTCACATAAAGGCTTTAATTTGTTGTTTGAACCAAATAAAGTAATATGTATTTCTTTCTTATCTGCAAATCTTCTACGTACGAAGGTACTCAACTGTCTTAAAGCACTTTCTGCTATACCTTCTTTTCTTTCATTTTCTTCTACTTCTATACTTCGAATATCAAAGCTTTGTCCTTTATCTTCCAATACAATAATGCCCACTTTTTGATTATCTTTCATTAAGTGAATATCTACAAACTCGTTATCTAAATTATCTTCATTTAATACTAGCTTTAATGATGATACATATTTAGAATCTAAATCTAAATAATATAAGCGCTCTTTACCTAGAGGACCTTCTTCTTTAGTTGCGGTATGCATAAAGCCTGCTCTTTCATATAAATTCCATGCAGCCTCATTTTCAGCATCTACTACTAAATATAAATGATCAAAATCAGGGAACACAAATTGTACATATTCCGGTAAATTCATCATAATCGTTGTTCCATATCCATTGCCTTGATACTTTTCATTAATTGATAAAGAACGAATATATACTACATTATCTGGTGTATCATAACCTTCATGTTGATAATATTTATGAAGGACAAAGAAACCAATAATTTCATTTTTCTCATTCACAACGATATTTGGCCTTCTATCAGGATCATTAATAGCACCATCTAACACTTCTTTTGGCAAAGAAGAATAGATTTGTTGACGCTCATTTAAACGAAAATCATATAGTGCCGTTCTCATACTTTCTTCAAAAGGTTTAATTTCAATATCACCGAATTGTTTTGCTTTCATTATTTAAATCCCCCCGTGTATTTATACATATCATACCGAACTTTATGTTCAATGCGCAATTAAGAACCTTATTATCTATTTATAAATTCTATGTTAATATCAATTTTATAAGGGTACTAAAATAAAGACTGCATTATTTATGAAGGGGGAAAATTATGAATCAGTCTGAAGAGCATCACGACAATAAGAATAATAAAACAACATTAGTTTTCTGGGTATCTATGTCTATTATAATATTGGTTACGCTAACTGCAGGCATATTTCCTAAAGGGTTTGGCAAATATGCCAATGTTTTATACACATTTATATCAAATAGTACGGGATGGTTATTCTTAATAATTGTTTTTGTATTAGACATTTTCTTAATTGGCTTAGCAATTACAAGGTTTGGACGTTTTAAACTCGGAAGAGATGACGAAGAACCAGAATTTTCTTTTATTTCTTGGATTGGTATGCTATTTTCAGCTGGCTTAGGTGTCGGTATCGTTTTCTGGGGTGTGGCAGAACCAATGACACACTATCTAAAATCACCTTTGCCAAATGAAGTAGATGGTAGCACTTTAGAATCTGCACGATTAGCTATGGGATACACATTCTTCCATTGGGGAATTTCACAATGGTCTATCTTTGCGATGGCTGGATTAATCGTAGCTTATTTCCAATTTAGAAAACGTAGAGATGGATTAATTTCCACAGCAATGGAACCCGTATTTGGTGAAGCTTACAAGAAACCTTACAGAAATATCATCGATGTACTTGCTATTGTAGCTACAGTAATGGGTATAGCGACATCAATTGGTCTCGGTATTTTACAAATCGGCGGCGGCCTTCATCATGTCTTTAATATTCCTAATAATAATTGGACCAAAATCATCATTACAGTAATTATGACTGTATTATTCCTTGGATCAGCTGCATCAGGTTTAAATAAAGGGGTTAAATGGCTAAGTAACGCAAATATCTTTATTTGTTTTGCATTACTATTATTCATTTTAGTATTAGGTCCGACACAATTTATATTTGAAACATTCACTCTCGCGATTGGTGATTACATTTCTAATTTCGTACAATATAGTTTACGATTAAACCCTTATGAAGGTGACAACTCATGGCTTCAACAATGGACAGTATTCTATTGGGCTTGGGTTATTGCTTGGTCACCATTTATTGGTGGTTTCGTAGCACGTGTTTCACGTGGTAGAACTATTCGTGAATTTGTTATTGGTGTACTAATTATTCCACCACTTATTTCATTTTCTTGGATTGCTACATTTGGTGGAACTGCAATATACTTAGTAATCAATAAAGGTGCAAGTATTGCCGAAGACGTTAAAGGAGATTATACAGTAGCCTTATTCTCCTTATTATCACACTTCCCGTTTTACGAAGCGACTAGTGTATTAGCAATAATATTAATCTTCTTATTCTTAGTTACAAGTGCAGACTCAACTACATTCATTCTATCAAGTATGTCTGATAGAGGATCAGTCACACCACCCTTTAAATATAAAATCGTTTGGGGTACACTGATTGGGGCAATCTCAGTATCAATGACATTAGCCGGTGGATTAGAAAGTTTACAAACCGCCTCCATAGTTGCTGGGTTACCATTTGCATTTATACTATTTCTCATGATGTTCTCAATTATGAAAGCATTAAGAAGAGAACCATCCGAACACTTTAAAATGACTTATATCAAAGATGACACAGATTTCTCTAAATCCTTAGAAGAACGTGAAGAAGAAGAAAATAAGAAATAGAACACAAAAAGCGCTTCCCACGGTGGGAAGTGCTTTTTATTTTTTAAAATGAATGAATTGAAAAATAAATAATATATACAATGATCCACACGATTAACCACATTGAAACTTTCAAATATTGATTTAAATTTTTAAAAATAATATGACTTAAAAAATAAGCAATGTAACTCGTTAAAATAAATCTCAATAATCTCGCAAAGAAACTAATGACCACGAAAGTAAAAAACGAAATCCCTTGTTGATAACTTAACATTGCATAAAGTTTATAAGGAACACCAAATAAGGGTGCTTCTATCAATCCTAGAACGCCTTTGTCTTCTAAAGAAGTCATAACATGTTCGAACATATACTCATGAATTCCTGGTATTTTAAGCATTACTGATTCCAAAAATGTTAAATGTTGAATAGAAATGATATAGACGATTACACCACCTACTACTGCTCCAGTAATCGCAATTATGTTTGCTAGTAATATTTTGAATTTACTTTTTTGTTTCATTGCATAATATGTTAATGCAACATCTGGTATGATAAAAAATATGATCGCTTCTAAAAACGCCCATGCAAAGATGATTACCATTCTTTAAAATCACCTTCATTTCTCAAATCATTCATACGGCTATTCAGTTCATCCATAAATTCTTTTCTATTTTTATTAAAAAGAAATGACTGACCCACAAAAATATCTACGAAGAATGGTACAAATAATTTTGATCCTTTAGGTAATGATTTTCCTAAACCATGTAAAAATAATGGCTGAATGGGTATATCAGGTCTTTCTCTCATTAAGTAATAAATACCAGACTTATACTTTGAAAGTTTTTCTGGTTCTCCTCTACTACCTTCAGGATATAAAATAATAATACTTCCTTCATCCAATGCTGTAACAATTGGTTCAAATAGCCCTTTTATATCCCGAGTCATTTTTCTTTCTATTGGAATAATCTGCATAATATTAATTGAAAACCATTTTAAAAGTTTATTCTTAAAAAAATAATCACCCGCTGCAACAGGTCGAGCTTTTTTAAATCCTTTTCCTTGGAATAACGACAGCAATACAAGTGTATCTAAATGTGAATTATGATTAGCGATAATCACTATTGGTCCTTCTTTAGGTAACCATTCTCTTCTGCGTATATTTAAACCTAAAACGATTAGGATGATTGGTTTAATTATCATTGTAAATATAATGAGTCTTAACATATTAGTTCACTCCTTAAAAGTAAAAGAACCTTACAAAGTGGAAGAATAATGGCGCTGTGTAAGTCAGGGAATCAACTCTATCTAAAATACCACCATGACCTGGAATAGCTTGTGAAGTATCTTTAATATTTAAATCTCTTTTCAATGCTGATATATTCACGTCTCCAATAAATCCCATAATACTAATGTAAATTCCCGCTATAATCATTCCTAAAAGCGTAAATGGTGTTAAAAATGGTGCAATACATAATGATAAAATGGTAGTTGCTAAAATGCCGCCAACAAAACCTTCCCAAGTTTTATTCGGACTCACTTTAGGTACTATTTTATGTTTACCAAATGCTTTACCAAATAAAAATTGGAACACATCATTAGCTTGCGTTAATATCACTAGAAATAGTACAAGACTTGCGCCAGGAACAGTACTTTTTTCACCTGGTAAGACAATTAAATAAGCCAAATGACTTAGGCTAAATACCATAAGCATTAATCCCCACTGAACGGATCCCATCGATTGTAGAAAACCTTTTGTCTCACCGATAAATATGGCTTGTATAGGGATAAATAAGAACATATATACTGGTATAAAAATAATGAACATGCCGTAAAAACCGAAATAAATAAATGTAAACTGAATTGGTATGGATAAATATGCCCAGAACAAGACAGCTCTATGACTACGATTAGTTGGAATAAGTGAAAAATATTCTTTCAAAGCTAGGAAACACAATAAAGCTAGAAATATCAAAGAAACTGTAGAATGAATGACAAGTGCTATCGTAAAGATGATGCACATGCCCCACCATGATTTAATACGCAATTTAATTTCAGTAAAATCTTTATCGGGATAACGTTTCGTTAAATAAGCACAAATCAAACTAGATAAGACTAATACAATAAATACGCCAATCATAACGACAATCATTTCGTTTGATATCTTCCCTAAATTCATTATTTTGCCTCCTCTAACCCCTTATTTATTCTATTGTAAATATTTACAATCATAAGTATTGAACAAATATAAAATACAAAATGTAAATACGGTATAACATTCAATTGAACAAATATTAAGAAGCTAATTAAACCGACTATAAATGCTCTATCACTTTTCCCCATCGGTCCATCATACCTTCTTGAACTACCTATTACTTGAACGGTTACACCAGCCATTTCACTTATAATAGATAAAGCAATAAATAAAATAATCCCTACACCAAAATCATGAGCTATAAATAAGAATGGAATAAATAAACAAACATCACTTATTACATCCCCTAGTTCATTCAATAATAACCCTAACTTAGATTTCATATTATATTTTTTTGCCATAACACCATCAATTGCATTTAATGCCATCCTTACAAACATAACGATTGGCATTAAGATATAAATCCATTTATTATCATGAAACACACTTAATACAGCTCCAGTAACAATTGATAATAACAACGCCAAGATTGTAACTTGATTTGGTGTCATACCGATGTTCCTCATCCATTTTACTATTGGCATTAGTAATTTTTGAAATTTTGGTTTTATTTCGTATATGCTAATCAATAAAGAACACCCCATTATCTTTTGTTTCCATCTTATCATGTAACGATACATTTTCTACTAATTATTTTTTGTTTCGTTAATTTATCAATTACATTAATTTATAGTATAATAGCAATAATTTATTTCTTAATTTGAAGAGGTGTTTTTGTGAAGATTGGAATTGATGCGGGAGGTACACTTATTAAAGTTGTCACTGAAACGAACAATAAAAGAACATTTAAAAAATGGTTAACAACTCAAATAGACCAAGTAGCCGAATGGTTAAATCATATTGATAAGGCTGATATTTCTATCACTGGAGGAAAGGCTCAATATTTAGATTCGATAATTAAGCATAATGTAAAGCGTAGCATTGAATTTGAAGCTACTTATACAGGTATCCAAATTTTATTAAAAGAACATGATATTCATTTAGATACATATATATTTACAAACGTAGGAACAGGAACTTCTATCCATTACGCAACAGCACAAAATCAAGAGCGTGCTGGCGGTACAGGAGCTGGTGGAGGTATGATACAAGGTTTAGGCTATTTACTTACCCAAATCAGTGATTATGAAGAATTAGTCCAAACTGCAATAAACGGCGATAGAGATAAAATAGATTTGAAAGTTAAACATATCTATAAAGGCGACAAAACACCTATTTCTGGAGATTTAACAGCAGCCAACTTCGGCCATGTATTACAAAACATCCATGATGATTTCCCAAATACAGATCGATTAGCTGCCCTTATGGGAATTGTGGGTGAAACTGTTACAACAGTCTCGATTCATGCTGCAAAACAATTTAAAACTGAAAATGTTGTCTATATCGGGTCATCATTTGTAAACAATGACTTACTTCGAAATATAGTCGTAGATTATACAATTTTACGTGGTTTAAATCCTTACTTCATTGAAAACGGAGAATTCTCTGGAGCATTAGGTTCTATATATTGCTAAATAATAAGGAGGATCCCTCATGAAAATGATCGAACCAAAGTTAAAGAAAGAATTTGAGTTTACAGAAGATCAAGAATATACATTATTACAATCTTCTTACGATTTATACTTTAATAAAACAACAATTCATTTTGATGACGAAACAAGTCAAATAGATACGATTTATTTCAATCAATGTACATTTGAATCAGTTGATTTCACAAAAATTCATGCACTAGATATTGTATTTAAAGGATGCGATTTATCAAATTGTGTCTTTAATGATGCGTCTATAAATAGAGTTCAATTTTTAGACTGTCGTATGATTGGTGCCACCTTTTCAGACCTTAAACTGAAGCATGTACAATTTTCAAACTGCCAATTGAAAATGAGTCAATTTTTAAACTGTAACTTGAACCATGTATTATTCAATGATAATCAAATGGCAGAAACGTATATTTCGTTTTGTAAGCAAAAATCAATAGAAATCGTGCGATGTTCCCTTGATTCGCTAGAAGTTGTAGAAACATCATTAAACAATGTTGATTTATCTACGAATGAAATAGAACAGCTTATTATACAGCCAACTGATTTAAAAGGCGCAACCGTTTCTGAATTTCAGGCATATGATATACTTCCGTTATTCGGAGTTAGTGTAACATCAAACTAGAAGGTGATTATGATGAATCAAATGATAACGATATTAAAGCGTTTTGGATTAAGTGAATATGGATCTAAAGCATACATTTCATTAGTACAAAACCCTGGAATTACAGCTTATAAATTAAGCGAAATATCCAATGTTCCAAGATCAAAAATTTATGAAGCGCTTAATAAACTCGAAGAACAAGGATTAGCATACTTTAACTTAAAAGATCAAAAAAAATATTACTATGCATTATCGCCCGAACAAACAATTCAATTATTTGAAAGAAAACAAAACGAAGAGCTCATTCAGCTTGAAACAGAAATCAATAAATTAAATACAGTAACAGAAAATGCACAAATCCAAATAGAAGTACTTACGAATAAATCAACGATAATTGACAATGTTGAATATGCTATCCAAAAAGCTGAAAAACAAATAACCGTTTCAATATGGCCAGACATATATGAAATCATAACTAAAAATATCAATAAAAATATACATGTACAAGGCATTACCTTCCAGGTCGATCAACCAAAGTACGATTTAATCAATCATCGATATACAAATTACGTAAAAAGTTCATTAACACTAAAACCATTCGTCGTAATTGTAGATAATGAATATATGATATATGGACAAACCGATGAAACAGATATGCGTGCATATATAAGTCGGGACCGCACCCAGATAAAAATGATGAAAGACTATATTTGGCATGACGTAATAGTAAATAAATATATAAGTAAATTTGAAGAAGATATAGAAGACGAAATAACCCTTAAGAGAAAAGCCTTTTTCTCTTAAGGGTTATTTTATGGGATAAATAATTTTACTACGTTGGGATGTAGTAACTACTTTAGTAGTCACTAATAATGTATCAAACTATTTTACCACCGTCAACTTTTATTGGAAAATATAATTTTTTTAATTTATGGCCATTGCGATCAAGGTAAGAAAGTTCTAAATCATTGTCTCCATCAGAATCTAATGGCATATACCTAAATGTTACGCGTCCCTCATAAACATTATGCTTATCAAAATAAGATCGATCCGGCATAATTCTTTTGCCACTTTTCAATTTAAATTCATCGGATTGTTGCAATATTTCATTATTAACACGTAAAAATAAGTTTGCATCAATATTATTATAATATTGATCTGGATAGTCTTTCTTTTTAACTATTTTGATATCTGCACTTACCATTATTTCTTTTTCTTTAATCTTATAACTTAAATTACTAAATTGCATCGTTCCGACAGATATATCATGCGATTGATTGAGTTTAATTTTTTCTTCCTTAAGTTCATAATCTTGAAATTCTGCGTTTACTTTATGATACTGGATGCATCCTAATGTAACGAGAACTACAAATACGATAATAACAGATAATAGGATTACTTTATTCTTCATTCTAATGCACCTGCTTCTATATGAACCACCTCATCAACAACTCTTTCTATGTCTTCAAATTGATGTGAAGCTATCAATATTGTACATCCTTGCTGTTTTAATATTTCAAGGATTTCAACAAGTTTCTCAATACTCTTTTTATCCAATGCATTGGTAGGTTCATCTAAAACAATTAACTCTGGGTCTCCCATTAACGTTTGAGCGATACCCACTTTCTGTTTCATACCTAATGAATATTTCCTTACTTTCCTTTTATCTTTATAATCAAGTCCAAGTTCTACTAAATATTTAGTCATTACATTGATATCTGTTATGCCTTTTAATGCAGCTACTAATTTAAGATTTTTTAAAGCTGTAAATTCAGGTATGATGCTAGGCTTTTCAATAAACACGCCAACTTTAAGTGGATATTTTGCTCCAAATTTAAGTGGTTCATTATTAATAATGACTTGTCCATCAACTTTAATTAATCCTAAAGTTGCTCTTAAAAGCATCGTCTTTCCAGACCCATTACGTCCTTTAAATCCATAGACTTTTCCACATTCAATTTCTAAATTTATATTATTCAACAATTGATTGCCTTGGTGTTCTTTTGAAACATTTACTAATTTAATCATTCTTCATCATCACCTCTTTGAAATTTCATGTGATGATCACGTCCTATTTCAATAAACAACAACATATTCACCACAACAATAGATAGCACACAATACAATAAATTCGTGTAAGATACACCTTGTATTCTTGAAAACAATGATTCATTTAATATATTAATATCCAAATCAAACCTTGTTGTGGCAATTACCCACAATAACGATATCATAAAGCTTATATAAAATTTATAAGCTATGTAAGTCCAAATAAATACAATCATTAAGAAATAAATACTCACTATTAAATACGATAAATGTATAGCGTTAATCCTAAATTCGCCATCAATAAGAGAAATGATCAACCATATACTTGTAATATAAATTACACTTAAAATAAACGGTATTATTAGAAGAATCATCCATTTTCCAGTAACATTTAATAGCATTTGCCACTCTACAATGTAATATTGATAAATAACATGTATAAATCGATAAATGAACATCATGCCAAGTAACATAATCAATATATATAAACCAGGTATTCTATATAAATGCATACTCAATTCATTGTCATTATTACCTCGAAAGATAAACTCCCATAAACTAACTCTTATATATGGGCTAAATAACATTAATACCAAAAGAAAAATTCCATTTATAATTATGAATATTTTCCATAAACTTTGAATGATGCCACCTGTAAATTTTAAAATATTCATGTCCTTATTTCCTTTTTACTAATAATCCACTCTACAACTAAATATAGAAATATTATGAGGAGCAATTGGTACATAGTCCATGACCAAGAAAGTGAAAAAAATCTCTTTGAATCAATAATCAAATAGTTCCACTTTCCACCTTGCATTAATACAAAATCTATAAATACCATTAAATTTACAAACACTAATGAAATAGCACGATTCAAAAAACTTATATACAGAGTAAGAGCTATTAATGATATCGTAAAATTACCTGCTATCAACATACAAGCTGTTACAAGAAATATCATATTGAATCGAACTTGAAAATTCAGCGCTATCATACTAGCAAACAACATTTCAATACTAACAAGTAATGAGATGACAACTACATATAATAGGACCTCTATCTTTAAACACTTTCTAAATTCAATAAATACTTTATGAACAAACTCATCACGATAAAATACAATCGTCATAGTTGTTAAAATAGGTAATACAACATAAGTAAGCGTAAATTTGCTTAATAATAAATTTGTGAATTGAAAGTCATCAGAAGAAAAGTAACCAACACTTCCCTCCTGATATAAAATCATTAAAACAAAGAAAGCAATATTCCACATTAGAAATTTTATATTTATTAAGGAAGTTAATCTGTATTTAATTAAGTTCATTTTTGTACATACCTCTTACATAGAAATATCTTGAAAGGCCGATGAATAGTCCCAAAGTTAACAGAATCGGCAAAACTTCAAAATACATAAATTCTGTTCTTCCCATTAAGAAATATATTGGTGGTACGATAAAAGGTTCATAAGTCAAATTTGATAATATAATTAATAAAATTTGAAAGATAAATGGATCAATCATAGCTAAAATTCTTTTATTCGTATATAGAGAAAGTGTTATCGCAAACACATTCATAATAGCACCCCAAATACCCGTCAATGAAATATACAACAATATATATAGTAACGGCATTGTATAATATAAATGAACACTTAAAGTGTTCCAGCTAAATATACCAATTGGGTTATTAGTAATTCTTTCTGGCAAAATATCAGGTAGTATTAAAAATTCACCAACAAAATTTATTAATAGTGGAATTATTACTAGTAGTAAAGCAACAATACTTGAGTATAAAATCACTTGAATGTCTACGGACTTATTCTCATGATACATATAGGCATGATGTAATAAATGTTGTTTACGATCTTGTATAAAAATATCACTCACACCAATAGATACAGCTAAAGGCATCATTAATAGAAATACGGTTTGAAAGCCACTATACCCATCAAATAATAAAGATTGAGTATATGGTGTATTTTCTAACAATTTATTAATACCATAAGTTTGATAAGCGTCAAATAAATGTAATACTGCAATAATTATTAAAATGGTAAAAACTATATATAATTGCAACCTCATTATACGTAGTTTCATATAATTTAAAATTGTTACCACCTACTTTTAAAGCTATAATATGGAGCAAATTGTTGAATAGATAATAATAGCAAGCATACTACTATAAAAATCCCCTTTTTCAACTCCACCACTTCCTGTTCCATTATTTTACATTTCGAAATGTTAGATATATTTTATATTAATGTAAACGCTTTTACAACGACGTTTAAATATATTTATTTTAAATTTTTACAACTTATTCAAGACATAAAAAAAGACTTTTGCTATTTAGCAAAAGTCTTTATAAATTACTATTTACTTGTTTATTTTTCTAACAAGGCATTGCTTTTAATACTGCTTTTGGATCTGTAATTGTACCGATCATACCTGATTTTAAGTTAATACCTAAAGCAATATTTTCTTGTTTTAAGTCTTCTAACCATTCTTCAAAGACACCTGTTTCTACTTCTATAACATCGTATTCTTCAAAATCATCACGACGTACTTTTTCAGCAAGTTTACGTGTGCTCCAAACTGTCATCATATTTGGTAAACTAGCATCTTCTTCTTCTGAAACGATGATAAATTGTTTTTGTCCTTTAACTGTTAACCCGTATACATAAGTCTCATTACAAATATCTTCTGCAAATTCTTCAATTCGGATATCATCTAGTTCACTCATAATTTCTTCAATAAATGATATTGCTTCTATCTCTATTCCCTTGTTACTTTCGTACTTATCTATGATGAACTTGTCCCCTTCATCAAGAATGTCATCCATTTCATATGTTACAAATCTATCTAAATCTAAGTCCATTATTTTATCATATAGAGTAATATTATTCTCTTCTAAATATGATTCAGCAAATTCTTTTTTCGACCAGATTAAACGAATATCTGTTGCTTCATCTCTTAGAATTTTGCGGTCGATTAAAACAACGTAAAATTTTTCCTTAGCTAATATTTGTTTGAACATAGACATATCCTGGATAGCCATTGTCATACCACCCTTTTCATTATATTTAATCCCAATAAAATATAGTATAGTTAAAAGGTATAAGTCAATAAAAATTACATTAAATGAAGAAAATTTTTTATTTGTTGGTGCTACTCAATTCTTCAAGAAATGATTGTTCTTGTTCTAAAGCTTTAGATTCAGTTTCTGCATGCCATATTCCTGCAAATCTCGATTTCACTGCATCTTTACCAAAATAGTCTCCATCATAGTAAGAAAGTGGATATAAGTATCCAGCTACAATGTATTTTTTGATAGTTTGTATGAAATGCGTGTTATCGCCTTTTGAGTGATAACTCAAAAACTTTTGATAAGCGTCATTCATTCGGTCTTTAAGTAATAGCATACTTGTCGATCCATTTTGTCTAAAGTTTAAATCAATCGCAAATACTTGCCCATCTTTATCGATTAATAAATCAAAACCTGATACACCTTTATACCCATATTCTACACCTTTTTTCATTATTTCATACCCTGCATCAATTACCTTTTGAGGTACTTCAGTAGAATTAGTATTACCATTGTAAAATCCATATTCATCTGTAAGTTGTTTCACAGCGCCAATATATTGTATACCCGTTTTTTCACTATATACATATTGTACACAATAATTATCAACTTCTTCAATAAATTGCTCAATGATAATGCTTTTCGTATCACTAGCTTCTTTAATACGTGCTATTGCCTTATTTAAATCATCTTCATTGTAACATATCATCACACCGTATCCACCAGCAGTAGGCAACTCATCTCCTGGCTTAATCACAAGTGGCAGTTTCCAATGTTTTATTTTTTCGTCAAATTCATTACGCTCTACTATTTCACGCTTTGGTAAATATTTTCCACTTGTCCATTGCGCTATTTTAGCTTTGTTATTTAAATCGATAAATCTTGGTTTATACACTGCATAATCTTCACCTTTACATAACTGTTCACCATGTATGTATTGGAAGAAGATTTTCTTATTATCATGAGTTATTTGGTTAATTAAATGTTCGTAACTTTCTCTATCATTGAATGTATATAAATTTTTCGGAATTTCAACATTAACTAATTTTAGTAAATCTTGAACATTGTTGGTTAAACAAGCTTCATGTACAATCATAGGCATCTTGCTAATAATCATTTCTCTTGCTGTTAAAAAATTAGATTGATCTTCTTCAGCTTTTAACCAAGGATTATCCTCATATGATGGTCTTGAATTGTATACTATATAGTCTTCGTATAAATCTTGAAGTGTTAATGTTAGTGGTTTCCTGTACTCATTTTTCATAATAAGTTCTCCCTTAATGTTTGATGATGCTCGATAATTTCATTTCTAAGGGATACGTTCTCTATAAGTTCTAAACCCATTGAGGCTAATATTTTCGCACCACTTATCAATGCTTTGTCACCTTTAGTACTTGCAGCTGCTTGGCAAAATTCTTTTGTATGACCGACTAAATTAGATGGTCCAATCTTTATATGGGGATGTATAGTCGGTACGATATGACTTACATTCCCCGTATCTGTTGAACCAAAACCAAAATCGTCATCAATAACTTCTTCACCAATTTCTTCGGCATGTCTTCTAAACAATTCATCTAGCGGATTGTTTATAACAAATTCATTCACACCATTTTGTATTGGTCGTAGTTCGTATGTTCCACCCGTTTGTATAGCTGCACCTTCAGCTATTTTACGCACTTTATCTGTAAGTTCATCTAAATGTTTACGAGATGTTGCGCGTGTATAGAAACGTGCATGTGTAAAGTCTGGAATAATATTCGCCGCTTCTCCACCATTTAAAATGACACCATGCACTTTGTCAGTTTTCTTAATTTGCTGTCTTAACATACTTACTCCATTAAAAAATGACAGCATAGCATCAAGCGCATTTACAGCTTCATAAGCATTTTCTGATGCGTGCGCGCTTTTACCGTAGAACTTAACATCAAATACATCAACAGCTAAAGAAGGAACCGTCACGTAGGTTTCATGTCCTGGATGTACCATTAAAGCAACATCTATATTGTCTATAATTCCCGCTTTTACATAACTTGCTTTAGCACTTCCATTAATGCCACCTTCTTCTGCAGGACAACCTAATACTACGACTTTTCCGCCAACTTGATCTACCACTTTTGACAAGCTGATACCTGCTAACACACTAGAAGTCCCAATAATGTTATGTCCACATGCATGTCCAAGCCCAGGTAAGGCGTCATACTCAGCTAAATAAGCAATCGTCGGTCCTTCCTTTTTAGAATCGTATGTAGCAATGAAACCAGTTGGATGATTCGCAATATTCTTCTCTATTGTAAAGTGATGACTTTTCAATTGATCACTTAATAATCTAGATGCAAATATTTCTTCATTACCTAATTCAGGACGCTCATGAATTTGATGACTCATTGATAAATATAAGTGCTTATTCTGTTCTATATAGTTTATAATATTTTGTGATAAATTACTCATTAACCATTCACCTTTCCAATATAAAGGCGCACTACTTTATAAGGAGTGCGCCAATCGATCATTTATCTTCCAGTAAAAACTGTAGGAATTGGCACCTTTCCATAATGGGAGGTTGCTGGACTTCATCGGGCCCATCCCTCAGTCACTCTTGATAATTCGTATGAAATTTGACTTTAATACTAACTTTATCACTCGGATATGTCAATGATTTGTAGCAATATCATTTGCTTTTACATACCACTTCTCCGCTTTTTTCTCGAACTCTTTAATCATACTATCTTTACCTTTATAGTATTGTTCACTATCTGCAGGATAATCGATAACTAAATCATGTTTTAATCGGCTATACCTTTCTCTTTCTCCATTAAAAGTTCTTAAGTAATCTCTAAAGGATAATAGTCTTAAAATATGCGGACTTCCTTCATCATATATATGTAAATGGTGCGAAACTGCTCCGAAATCATCATATTTTTTAAAGTATCTATTGCCTATGACTCCACGTTCACCTTTAGACTCATATCCTAAAGCTGATAATTCATGTGTAAAAGAATCGATTGTGTTGCTATCTTTCACTACGATTAATATATCTATAATCGGCTTTGCAGATAATCCAGGAATAGCAGTTGATCCAATATGTTCTATGCTTATACTATGTTCTTTCAATAACGACTGTAAGTACTTTTTCTCTTCAAGAAAAAGATGTTGCCATATACTGTCGTAAGGGACTACTTCTAACCTCTTCATTTCATCACCTAATTTCAGAATAATTTATTATATTATCTTATAAAGTAACATATAAAGAAAGTAAAAGAAATCTGAATTGATTGTTTTTTCAAAATTTACTTGATATAATTATGCCGAAATCAAAGGAGGAATCTTCATGACAAAAATGAATGTCGAAAGTTTTAATTTAGATCATACAAAAGTAGATGCACCTTTTGTTAGACTTGCTGGAATTAAAGAAGGACAAAAAGGTGACGTTATTCATAAATATGATATTCGTTTCAAACAACCAAACAAAGAACATATGGAAATGCCTGCATTGCACTCATTAGAACATTTAATGGCTGAAAATATTAGAAACCATACTGATAAAGTGGTTGATGTAAGTCCAATGGGTTGCCAAACAGGTTTTTATGCTTCATTTATTAACCATGATGATTATGATGATGTATTATCTATCCTAGAAGCGACTTTAAAAGATGTTGAAAAGGCAACAGAAGTACCAGCATGTAATGAAGTACAATGTGGTTGGGCAGCAAGCCATTCATTAGAAGGCGCTCAACAATTAGCAACTGAATTTTTAGCTGAAAGAGAAAGCTGGAAAAATATCTTTAAAGAAGATTAATATATAAATTATAGAGGCTGAGACAAATTAATTCTCAGCCTCCATTTTGTAATCAAGTCTAGTTTTACTGTACTTCTTATCAGCAATTTTGCCTACAACTGCTTTTAACGTACCCCTTATCAGCAATTTTGTCTAGAACTGCTTTTAACGTACCTCTTATCAGCAATTTTGCTTAGAATTGCTTTTAACACACCTCTTATCAGCAATTTTGCCTAGAACTGCTTTTAACACACCTCTTATCAGCAATTTTGCTTAGAATTGCTTTTAACACACCTCTTATCAGCAATTTTGCTTAGAATTGCTTTTAACACACCTCTTATCGAATATGTCCATATAATTGTGTAATAAAATAAGAGCCATATATAGCTCACTTTAGTACAATGTAATCGACGAAGAAA